>JBPCLT010000001.1:0-4601 GCA_051003015.1 Rubrobacteraceae bacterium
CAACCTCCAATTAGCCTTACTCCAATTAGCCAACCTGAGTGGTGCGATAGGAGTCACCAAGGAGCAACTGAAACGGTGTTGCTCGAAGACGCCACCATGCCAGACGGGTCGAAGCATCCGTAATTAAGCGGTTAACGAACTTCCGATAACCCTGACACCGGCAACCAGGCTTCCGAGAACCCAGCATTCTCGTCCATAGAAAGGATGCAAGACCGCTTCCCGGCGGTCTCGCATCAGGCCTTGTGTTCTGAAACTAGCCCTGTGGGATAGCGGCCTCTATGCGCTCGACCTCTTCTTCCGTTAGACGCAGGTCGGCGGCACCGATGATGCCGTCTACCTGATCCGGCCTCCTGCCGCCGACGATGGCGGCGGTCACGTCCGGGTTGCGCAGGGTCCAGGCGATGGCGACCTCGCCCGGCGAGGCGTTGTGGGAAACCCCGATCTCCTCAAGTACAGCGACCAATTCCAGGTTCTTCGAGAGCTTGGGTTCGTTGAAGTCATCGGTGTCGCGGCGCCAGTCGTCGGAGGGCATGTTCTCCACGCGCTCGCGGGTCATCTTGCCCGTGAGCAGGCCGCTCCGCATCGGCGAGTAAACGATGACGCCGATGTTCTCGCGCCCGGCGTACGGGAGGATCTCCTCTTCCACGCCCCGGTTGAGCATATTGTACGGCGGCTGGAGCGTCTCGACGGGAGCTATGTCCTTTATACGTTCCATCTGGCCCACGTCGAAGTTCGAGACCCCGATGTGGCGGACCTTGCCCTCTTGCTTGAGGTCGGCCATCGCCTGCCAGCCCTCCTCGATGTCCTCGTCGGGCCTCGGCCAGTGGATCTGGTACAGGTCTATGACATCCGTCTGCAAACGCCGCAGGCTGTCCTCGCACTCGCGCTTGATGGAGTCCGCCTTGAGGCTGTTGCTGATCTCACGGTTCTCATCCCACACGAGAGAGCTTTTCGTGAACACGTATGGACGGTCGGCCTCAGGGACGTTCTTGAGAGCCCGGGCGACCAGCTCTTCCGAGTGCCCGGTCCCGTAGACGGCGGCCGTATCCACCCAGTTTACGCCTAGCTCCACGGCCCGCCTTATGGCGCCGACCGCCTCGTCGTCGTCTTGCGGTCCCCAGGCCGCAGCCCAGCCACCCCCGCCGATGGCCCAGGCTCCGAAGCCAATCGGTGTGATCTCCATGTCCGTCTTGCCGAACCTGACCTTCTGCAAAATGCTCTCCTCCAAAAAACGCTTACGCGAACACCGTATATATGGCTAGAATGGGACCGAGATAAACGGCGAGGAGTAATCCGGCGCCCGCGAGAGCGTTTCTTCGGCCCTCTCGAGCGGCATCCGGTTCCTCTCCGCTTCGATCATGTTCGGAACGAGCCCCACGTCCCCGGCCATAGCGATGCCGGTGATATCCGGCCGCGCCAGCACGAACGACACCGACGCATCAATGTATTCCTGCTCCTCGAACGGCTCGTACCACGTCGAACGCCGCTGGTTCTCCAGAGGGTCCCCGTCCGGCCAGTTCCTCCGCGAGATGGTCTTTATGATCATCAACCCAGCCTCCTGGCGTCCGGTCTCCTCTACCAGAGCTTCGAAGTCCCGCCGATAGTTTTCGTCGGTGGAGAGAATGTAGTTCCAGGGCGTGAGTACCGTGTCGAACGGGTAGCGCCGGAGGGCCTCCAGGTGCGTCGCGGGCGCCTCGTGGCCGTGGCCGGTGATGCCGACGGCCCCGACCAGGCCCTCGTCCCTCGCCTCGATGGCGGCTTCGAGGGCGCCGCCGCTGCCGGTGGCGCGGTCGAGGTCTTCGAGGTCGCAGACGGCGTGAAGTTGGATCAGGTCCACCGAATCCACCCGCAATCGTTCGAGTGAATTATGGATGGAACGTTTCGCCGCGTCTCGCTCGCGGTCGCCGGTCTTGGTGGAGAGGAAGATGTGCTCGCGGATCTCGTCCATCCAGCGCCCGTAATGCAGTTCTGAGTCGCCATAGTCCGCAGCTGTGTCGAAGTGGTCAACGCCCGCTTCGAGAGCCAGTGACATCGCGTGATCCGCCGCGTCCTCCGTGACCTCCCCGAGCGCCGCGCCCCCGAAGATAAGGACCGAGTTCTCCCGCCCCAATCGTCCCAACCGCCGATGCTCCATGCCTTCCCCTTTCCGTGGGTTCTCCCGTTATCCTACCCATTCTCCAATTCAAGACGCAGCGTCAGCACCTCGAATGGCCGCACCCCGAACCGGATCATGTTTCCCTTCACCTCGACCGGTTCGCCCTCCGGTTCTTCGAGGAGGTTGACCCGCTCGACCCTCTTCACCCTGCTATCAAAAAGTAACGCGCAGCGGCCACGGGCGCCGTGAGGCTCGTAGAGGCGCAGGATCACACCTCGCCCATCCTCCGCCATCTTCAGGCCTCCGAGCGCGAGCTTTACTCCCTCCACCTCCAGGAAACCGGACTCCGACGGTGACCCGCCGCCAGGCACGGCGACCAGCGGGCTGTTCAACGCGAACGCCTCCTCGACCACGCCGGCTTCCGTCCAATCCCCCAGGTGTGGGAAGAGGCTGTAGGTAAAGCCGTGTTCTCCCTCATCGGCGAGCGGGTCCGGGTGGAGCGGGCTCCGGAGCAGGCTGATACCCAGCACGTTGTCCCGGACACTGTGTCCGTACTTGCCGTCGTTCAGGAGGGCGACACCGTAGCCTGGTTCGGAGATGTCGGACCAGCGATGCGCTGAGACCTCGAAGCGGGTAGCGTCCCAGGAGGTGTTCCGATGCGTCGGGCGCCTCACGGCGCCGTACATGGTCTCGAAGGTCGCCTCGTGAGAGCGGACGTTCAGCGGGAAGAGCGCCCGCAGAAGAACCTGCCGCTCGTGCCAGACTATGCGAGTGTCAACGTCCAGGCGCCTTGAGCCTGCCAGGAGCCTGTAAGTCTGGACGATACTGGAGTCTCGCCACGCACGCTCAACGCGAACCGTCGCCCTGAGGGGTCCGTCTTCAACGACCTCTATGCTCTGCGCGCCGGGGACCTCCTCGCCCTCCAGCTCGTAGCTCTCGTCCACGTCCCAGGCGTCCCAGTTGGCAGGCTTGTCCGCGTAGGCCCAGAGTTGGTTCCCGCGCCCGTCGAGAGCCTCTCGTCCCGCAGCCTTGTCGTAGACGCGGTCCAGGCTTCCGTCCGCCCCGATCTCGACCCGCAGGAGATCGTTCTCGACGATGGCGCCACGCCCGGCCCCCTCGGCCCGGACACCAGCGAGGGTCTCCGCCGGAGCGGCGCCCGGGTTCTCCCGGCGCAAGATGGTCCATCCCAGGCCTGGCACCTGGCGATTCGGGCCGTGTACGAGGAGCCCTTCCGCCACCCTCTGCACTGGCAAAGGCTCTCCCTCTGCATCGGCTACGGTTGTGGACTCGCCCGTGTCGTCGGCCAACAGAACGGAGAGCGGCCTGGGGTACAGCGCCGGGTTGGCTACGAGAATATTCTCCCCAGCCTCCCCGGCAAGTTGGCGCAGGGCGTTGTCGCGCAGCTTTCGGGCACTATTTACCGACGCCTCGAGCTCCCTGTGGGTATCCTCGTAGACCTCGGAGATCGAGGTTCCTGGCAAGATATCGTGGAACTGGTTGAGGAGCACCGTCTTCCACGTGCGCTCCAGCTCCTCGCCGGGGTACTCGTGGCCATGCAGGGTGGCCAGCGTCGAGAAAGCCTCTGCCTCGAGCAGCCGGTGCTCGCCCTCGCGATTGAGCTTCTTGACCTTTGCCTGGGTGGTGAGGGTGCCGCGGTGGAGCTCCAGGTAGAGCTCGCCGAACCACTTGGGGAGACCGTGTCTCGGGAGCGAGGCGAAGAACTCGTCCACGCGGGCCATCCTCGGGCGCGGCAGCGCGGGGAAGTCCTTGAGACGGGCGTAGTTCTCGAGCATCTTCTCGCTCGGGCCGCCCCCGCCGTCGCCCCACCCGAAGGAGAAGAGGCTCTCGGGGTGGTGGCGCTTGCCCCGGAAGTTGCGCCAGGTGCCGTACATGTCGGGTGGAGCGATGTCCCCGTTGTAGTCCACGCCGGGGTTGTCGAAGGTGTGGGCGACGATCCGGCTTCCATCGAGGCCCTCCCATAAGAAGAGGTCGTGGGGGAACTTGTTGGTCTCGCTCCAGTTGAGCTTGTATGTAAAGAAGCCGGTTATGCCGGCGCCGAGCAGGAGCTGGGGGATGGCGGGCGAGAAGCCGAAGGTGTCAGGGAGCCAGGCCACCTCTGCCCGGCGGCCAAACTTCTCCTCGAAGTAGTGCTGGCCGTAGAGGAGCTGGCGTGCGAAGGACTCGCCAGACGGGATCTGGCAGTCCGGCTCGACCCACGACCCGCCGACGGGCTCCCAGCGTCCCTCGGCGACGCGCTCCCTCACCCGTTCGAAGAGGGTGGGATCGTCCTCCTCAACCCACTCGTAGAGCTGGGCGGACGACTGGTTGAAGGTGAAGTCCTCGTAGCGTTCCATGAGCCCCAGGACGCTCGCGAAGGTGCGACGGCCCTTGCGCCGGGTCTCGGCCACGGGCCAGAGCCACGCGAGATCCAGGTGCGCGTGGCCGGTCAGCGCGATCCTTCCCACCGGCGGATACCGCTCCCTTATCTCCGCGAGACGGGCGACGA
>JBPCLT010000002.1:0-7239 GCA_051003015.1 Rubrobacteraceae bacterium
CTATGCGGCCCGAGGCGAGCATGTCCCAGCAACTCCGTACGATGCGTTCTCTGTCCCAGCGGGGGTGGTCCCGGTTCGGCTCGCTGCTGGCGCGGGAGAATACGATGCTGGCGCCGTTGAAATGGGCCTCTTTGCCGAGATCCAGGCTCCCGCCGAAGGCCCGCGCCCAGCCCACGAACGCGATGGCGCCGCCGTAGGCGAGGCCCCTCAATGCCTGCTGGAGGGCGCGTTCGTCGCCGCTAGTCTCGACGACGGCGTCCACGCCGAGTCTGTCCGTGGCCCTCTTTAGCTCCAGGCCGATATCCTGGCTCGTGGGATCAAGGGCCGCGTCGGCGCCGGACCTCAGCGCAGCTTCGCGCCGTTTGGGGATCGGGTCCACCACCGCCACGTATGAGGCTCCGGCCACCCTCGCCATCTGTGCGGCGATGGCGCCTATCGCGCCCAGGCCGAACACGGCGGCCCGGTCGCCTACCCGCATCCCACAGTCGCGCACCCCGGCCAGGGCGAACTGGGCGGGGTCCAGACAGAGGGCGTTCTTCCAGAGCATCTCCTCCGGCATCCGGAGTAGACGCGGGTTCTCCACCGCCCGGACCACCTGCGTCTCCTGGATGCCGCCGTAGCCGCAGACGCGCTCGCCGACCCGGAAGCCCTCGACCTCGCCGCCCTTCTCGACGATCACGCCGACCCACTGGTTGCCGAGCGCCGGCTGCCCGTTGTCTCCAGGTTCGTGGGCCTCCTGGTCTCGTTTTAGGAAGAGGCGCCAGTCTTCATCGTAGAGGTCAGCGGCGAACGGGTTCTCCTCCCGGAACACCGAAAGCTCCGTCCCGTGTTTGGGTGAGGCGTACTCTACCCTGACCCGGACCTCATCCCGCCCCAGCGGCGGCTCCTCGTATTCCGCCAGGGCCGCTTTCCGGGTACCGGCAACCACCAGTCTCCTAGGCATCCTCGAAAGCCCCGTCCCGTGTTGCTGGAACGTCCGCGAGCCGACGCTCCACGCTCCTCAGATGGTCCATGGCCTGCCGCGTCATGCCGTCCAGCGAGAGCGTTTTAGCTCCCGGTTCGCCCAGCAAATTCGGAAGGCTCGGGATCAGCTCGAACGTCAGATAACCGCGATAATCCACCTCCAAGAGGGCTCGCAGGACCTCCTCGAAATCCGTGTGGCCGAGGCCGGGGGCCAGGCGGTTGGAGTCGGCGAGGTGGACGTGGTTGAGCAGCGGGCCGATCTCCCGGATGGCGTCCGGCAGCGAACTCTCCTCGACGTTCATGTGGAAGGTATCCGCCATGACGCCGCCGTTTTCGAGCCCGGTCTCGCGCCACATGCGCGCCCCTTCGCCGAGACGGTTCAGCAGATACGTGCTGTAACGGTTCCAGCACTCCAGCGCGAGGTCCACGCCAAGCGGGGCGGCGTGCTCTCCGGCCTCGTTTATGCTCTCGACAGCCCAAGACCACTCGTCGCGCGGTTCGGCGAGCGGCTGCGTCCTGGAGTAGGCGGTGGGGGCGACTATTACCAGAGGCGCACCCAGTACGCTTGCGAACTCGCACACCCGGCGGACGTACTCCTTCGCCTCGCGGCGCACCTCCGGGTCGGGATGCGAGAGGTCGCGTCCGGCGGTGAAGTTCGGGCACACGGAGCTGATCTCCAGGCCGGCGGCGTCCGCCAGGCTCTTGACCTCCTTCGGATCGTGCTTCTCGGGCTCTCCCTCGACCTCCGCGGCGGCGTAGCCGAGTAGCGCCAGACGGTTCATGGACTCGGAGACGCTCTCGTCCCCGAAGCCGATCAGGTTGTACGAGTACCGGAAATGCTCCATTCTCCTCCTACGGCTGAATCTGGGGCCGGATCTCATGCGCCCTCCGATCCGGGTTCAGGTTCACCACGCCTTGTAGAAGCCCTCGCCCACGCTCATCAGAGAGTCTTCGTACTCCATGAAGGCGCCACCGTAGCCGGCGATCTCCGGCTCGCCCGGCGGCCGGGCGGCCAAAAGAACCGTGAACCCCCGCCCTTCATCCCTTGAGCCCTCCGGCGGTCAAACCGTTGATGAAGCGGCGCTGGAGGAACAGGAACAGCGCGATGATCGGCAGGATGATGATGAAGCCCGCCGCGCTCGTCAGGCCCCAGTCCCGGCTGAAGTTGCTTTGGAAGGCCAGGAAGCTGGTCGTCACCGGCTTGAGGTTGTCGTCCTGGATGAAGGTAATGGCGAAGAAGAATTCGTTCCAGGCCGCCAGCCCCGAGACGAGCGCGACGGTCAGGAACCCCGGCCAGCTCAGAGGCAGCACCACGCGCAGCAGCGTCTGCAACTCGCTCGCGCCGTCTATGCGGGCGGCCTCCTCGAAGTCGCGCGGCAGGGCGACCAGGTACGAGCGCAACAAGAGCGTCGCGAACGGCGAGAAGATGGCCCAGTAGATCACGACTAGCCCGAAGAGCGTGTTCGTGAGGTTCAAGGCGCTCCACAAGAAGAAAAGCGGCACGAGGAAGCTCTGGAACGGCACCGCGCTCGCCACGAACAGGTACAGCAGGACAGCGTCCGTGCCCGGCAGGTCCAGGCGGTCCAGGGCGTAGGCTGCCGTCCCTGCGATGAGGCAAACGCCCACCACGGTCCCGACCGTGAGGATGGCGCTGTTCACCATGGTCGTGGCGAAGTCGCCCTGCGTCCAGGCGTTCGGGAAGTTCTCGAAGACGGGCGAGAGCGGCGGTCCCAGCGGGTTCTGCCCGATCTCAGCGTTGGTCTTCAAGGCGTTGAACAGGAGGACCACGAGCGGCCCGAGCGCGAAGAGCGCCAGCGCGACGAGGACTACGTAGTACGGTATCTTCGACGGCTCGCGGTGCGAACCGCGCCCGGCGGGGCCTCCAGCGGAACCTGTTGCGGAACTCAAATCTCCCACCCCCTTCTGCGAAGAAAGATGAACACCAGTACGATCAGGCCGCTAACGAAGCTCAATCCCAGTCCCATCGCCGCCGCGTACCCGGCCTCGAAACGCTCGAATGCCTCCTTGTACATCAGGGTGCCGACGACCTCACTGGCGCCCGCTGGGCCGCCCCGAGTGATGATGTACACGTAGTCGAAGACCAGCAGCGAGTTGATGATCGTCAACAGCACCACGAAGACGAGCGTGGGCCTTATGCCGGGGATCGTGACGTTCAGGAACTGCTGCCAGCGTCCCGCCCCGTCCACTTTGGCGGCGTCGTAGAGTTGCGCGTCCACCGACTGCAGCGCCGTGAGGAACAGCAGCACGACGAAGCCCCACCAGGCCCAGTTGTTCACGAAGGCCACGGACGGAAGCGCGAGACGCTCGCTCCCGAAGAACGAGACCCCATCCAAAAACGGGATGCCAACCGACGCCAGCGCCGATCCGATGCCCCGGGTCGGGTCCAGGATGTTCTGCCAGAGCGCCGCGTTCACCACGCTCGCCACGACGTAGGGGATAAAGTAGACGATCCGGAAGAAAATCTGGAAGCGGGTTATCTGCGATAGCAGGAACGCTCCCAGGAGGCCCATCGAGATCGGAACAGTCAGGAAGATGGCGGTCCACAGGACGTTGTGCCACATGGCGAGGTAGAAGTCCCCATCGGAGAGGATCTCACGGTAGTTCTCCAGGCCGACGAACTCCGCCGGCCCGAGCCCCGACCACTCGGTGAACGAGTAGTAGATGGTCGCCACCGAGGGACCCAGGATCACGAGCACGTTCACGATCACGAGCGGGATCATGAACACCCACGCCAGAATCCGGCGCCGTCTCCGCAGGCTCCCCGGAGCCCGTTTCGGGGTCGCCGCCGCCGTCTGGCCCGCCTCCATCAGGCGCTGCCCGGCTTGATGATCTTGGGCACCAGCCCCTCTTTGCGGTCCTCCTTGAAGACCTCGTCGAGCCCTGAGCAGTACTCAGAGGCCGTGATGTCGCCGGTGAGGACCTTCTGCATCTCCTCCTGGATGTACACGTCGGACTTGGCCGGCCAGAAGGTCCACGCGGTGTAGCCGAAGTTGCCCTGCCCCGTGGCCTGGCTCAAGGACACGAGCTGCCGTTCCACGCGGGGGTCCATGCTGGAAGGGAAGTCTCCATCCTCGAACGGGAGCGGCGCGTTGAACGCGGACGGCACGGCAGCCATCCACTCGGCGACGCGCGCCTTGTCGGCGACGAGATAGTCCACGAACGCGGCGGCGCCCTCGGGGTTCTGGGCGCTCTGGTTGACCGATAGGGTTGACCCGATGCCGAGTTCGTACAGTTCTTGAGGGACTCCCTCCCTGAGCGGCGGCAGCGGGGTCCAGTCCCAGTCGTTGTCGTTGCCTGCCGCCTGGCCGAAGAAGTCCGCCGCAGTCGCCATGAACCAGGAGCCCTCGACGTTCATGGCGGCCTTGCCGTCGCCGAAGTCGGCGTGCAGGGCGTCGAAGCCGTTGGAGAAGAACCTCTCGCGGCTCCCGCCGAACCATCCGTTCTCGACGTAAGTCTTGAAGAGTTCTATGGCCTCCACGAAGATCGGGTCCGCGAACTTCGTCTCGCCGGTGAGCGCCTGGTACAGCGCGTCCGGCCCCGAGTAATGGTTCCAGAATACGGTAGGGAACCACTCGACCGCCGCCGGGTCGTCTCCAATGCCGGCGGCGAAAGGCGTGATGCCCTGCCCGCTCAACTCCTCGGCCATCGCCTCCAGTTCATCGCGGTTCTTCGGCGGTTCCATTCCCATCTCCTCGAAGAGGCTCTGGTTGTAATAGAGCAGCATGGTCTGGAGTTGGTACGGGATGGCGGAGAGGCTCCCCTCGACCCGGCCGAGGTCAAGCGCCCATCCGAGGAGCTTATCGTCCCAGCCATATTGCCCGGCGTACTCGTCTAGTTCCGCGAAGAGGTTGGCGTCTATGTATTCCTGGGCGTAGGCGGGCCCCGGCGTCATCACGATGTCCGGACCCTCGCCGCCCTGCAACGCCGTGCGGACCAGGCGGTCCATCTCCGCCGGTGGCTGGAAGGTGACCTTGATGTCCGTGCCCTTATTCGACTTCTCGAACGGCTGCTCGATGTTCTTCTTGAAGTAGCCTTGTGGCCCGGAGCCTTCGAGGTTGCTCCAGAAAGCGGCCTGGCCGCTGCCACCCTCGCTGCCCCCGCCGCATCCGCCGAGCAGGGCACCCGCGAAGCCCGCCCCGAGCGTGGCCGCACCGCCACGATAGATGAACTGCCGGCGCGTGATCCTTCTGTTGCCCATCTCTCCTCCGTTTCTTGCCTCGTCCCCGACGAGGAACCTCTGCGTGAACGCGAAGCGGCGGGACATCCGGCCCCGAGTTGTTCTTTTCTACTCGTCCGCCATACACGCTTTCTGTCGGGAATATTCCCCACGAATGTTTCCCTGGCATCATGCTACACTTTTTCGTTGTATGGATCATTGCTTACATACATTGAATCGTTGTCGAAAACGATTGTCGGTTTGGGATGTGGCCTGGCGCTGGGATAGGTGGCGTTGCGGAAATCTATAGTCCCCTACGTGCGGGACGCGAGCTTCCCGGTGAGAACTGCGTGGTACACGGCCCCGCGCCGGCTGCTGGACTACATGCTGATGTACGTGCAGGAGGGAGAGGTGGTGGCGCGGGTGGAGGGGCGCGAGCACCGGTGCGGCGCGGGGGAATTCTGCCTCGTGCAGCCGGGGGAGTTACACACCCTGGAGGGGCCGACGCATACGATCAGCCCGTACATCCACCTGGATGTCTTCTACAACTCAGCGCGGGAGCGGAGCTTCGTGGTGCGTTCTGGGCGGGTGGACATCTCCGGGCACGAGGAGTTGCTGCAACCGCGCCTGGACGCCGCGGACGTCAGCGTCCCCACGAAGTTCTCCCCGCTGCGCCCGGCGGAGTTCAGGGACACGATGCTCAAGACCATCGGCGTCTGGCAGCGGCGGGACTTCCTCGGCCAGCTAGAGTCCCAGTACCTCGCCACCGGGCTGGTCCTCTCGCTGCTTCAGGCTCACTCCAGGGGAAGCGTCGAGTCCTCCGACCGGCCGGAGTTCCTCAACTGGATCATCTCTTTCATGTCCCTGCATCTCTCGGAGCCGCTCTCCGTCGAAGACCTGGCCCGGCGGGCGGGTCTCTCGGCGTCGCGCTTCTCGTCGGTGTTCCGTGACCGCTTCGGCCGCCCGCCGCACCAGTTCCTGCTGCATCTCAGAGTCCAGCGCGCCCAGGATCTCCTGCAACACACGGGCCTGAGCCTGCGGGAGATCTCCTCGCGGTGCGGCTTCTCCGACGTGCATCACTTCTCCAAGGTGTTCAAGAAGATCACCGGCCACACCGCCGGCTCCTACCGCCGCGCCGTCAGCCCTCTCCTAGAGGCCCATTCAGAAGGAGCGCCGGCCGAGTAGCCGTCTCCACAGCGAACTCCGGGCAGGGTCGCCCGAGGATCGTTGGAGAGGCTCCACGATCTTCGGGAGGCCGTGCTCCTCGCGGACGGCGTCACGTCCGCGCAGAACCATAGCGTCCGACTCCCAGTTGCCGCCGACCTCGGTTCGGATCTGCTCCTCTATGGCCGCAAGCCCTGCCTCGTCTACGCCGCCGAGCCGGGCCGCCTCGTACTTGATGCCGAGCAATACGAAGTCCCTGTCGCCGATGGCTGTCCCTTCGGTCCTCTCTATGCGCCCGAGGCTTCTTCGACACCCACGCGGCGCTCCTTCTTGAGCTCCAGCTTCGCCACCGAGACGCGGTGGACCTCGTCGGGGCCGTCGGCGAGGCGAAGGGTGCGGGCGGAGGCCCAGAAGTAGGCTAGCGGGAAGTCGTCCGAGACACCGGCGCCGCCGTGGGCCTGGATGGCTCGGTCGAGGACCTTCAACGCCACGTTCGGGGCGACGACTTTTATCATGGCGATCTCCGCTCGGGCCTCCTTGCTGCCCATCGTGTCCATCATGTGGGCCGCTTTTAGCGTCAGGAGGCGGGCCTGTTCTATCTCGATGCGGGAGTCGGAGATCCACTCCATTATTACGCCCTGCTCCGCGAGCGGCTTGCCGAACGCCTCGCGCTCCTTGACCCGCTCGCGCATCAACTCGATTGCCCGCTCGGCGACGCCGATGAGCCTCATGCAGTGGTGGATGCGTCCCGGCCCCAGCCTCCCTTGCGCGATGGCGAAGCCCTTGCCTTCGGCCCAGATCATGTTCCCGGCGGGGACGCGCGCATTCTCGAAAGATATCTCCGCGTGCCCGTGCGGCGCGTCGTCGTAGCCGAAGACGGGGAGGGTGCGCTCTATCGTGACGCCGGGCGTATCGAGGGGGACCAGGATCATGGA
>JBPCLT010000003.1:0-9759 GCA_051003015.1 Rubrobacteraceae bacterium
AGTACATTGACTCGGTGCTCACGGCGTTCATCAAGCTGTACGAGGAAGGTTTGATCTACCGCGGCAACCGTATCACCAACTGGTGTCCCCGCGACCGCTCCGCCATCAGCGACCTGGAAGTCAACTACGAGGAAGTGGACGGCAAGCTCTACGGTATCCGATACCCGTTCGTGGATGGAAAAGGCCCAGGTCCCGACGGCGCGGGCTACGCTCAGGTCTTCTCGACCCGGCCCGAGACCATGCTCGGCGACGTGGCCCTCGTCGTAAGCCCGGACGATGAACGGTACACGGAGTTGGTCGGACGCAGGGTGAAAGTGCCGTTCGTGGAGCGGGAGATCGAAGTCTTCGCCGACGAGTACGTTGACCCGGAGTTCGGGACCGGCGTCCTGAAGGTCACCCCGGCGCACGACCCGAACGACTTCGAGATCGGGGGCCGCCTCGACCTGGAGCCGGTCAACATCCTGAACCCTGACGGGACCATCAACGAGAACGGCGCGCAGTTCGCCGGCATGAGCCGGGAGGAAGCCCGCGGTTCCATCGTGGCGGCGCTGGGCGAACGGGGGCTTCTCGGCGAGGTGCGGGGCTACACTTTCAGGGTCGGGCACTGCGACCGGTGCGGGGCGGTCATCGAACCCTGGCTCTCGGAGCAGTGGTGGGTCTCGATGAAGGAGCTCGCCGAGCCCGCTATAGAGGCGTTGAAGGAAGGCCGGATCACGGTCTACCCCGACTCGTGGCGGCGGGAGACGATTCGGTGGCTCGAGAACATCCACGACTGGAACGTATCCCGCCAGCTCTGGTGGGGACATCGCGTCCCGATCTGGTACGGCCCCGACGGCGAGATGGTCGCGTCCAAAGAATCGCCCGGAGAGGGTTTCGAGCAAGAAGAAGATATCCTCGATACGTGGTTTTCCAGCGGTTTGTGGCCGTTCGCCACGCTCGGGTGGCCGGAGGAGAACGAAGACCTCGCTTATTTCTATCCGACGAGCCTACTTTCGACGGCGCGTGAGATCATGTACCTGTGGGTGGCGCGCATGGTCATGATGGGCCTCCGCTTCCGGGGCGAGGTTCCGTTCGAGAAGATCAACGTCCACTCCATCGTGCTCGCCGAAGACGGCACCAAGATGAGCAAGTCGAAGGGCAACGTGGTGGACCCGCTGGACCTGATGGACGAGTACGGCACCGACGCCGTCCGCTTCGGGCTCCTCTACCAGTCCTCGACCCAGGACTTCGCCTACTCATACGAGCGGGCCGCGATGGGACGCGCCTTCGTCACCAAGCTCTGGAACGCCATGCGGTTCGTTTCGAGCTACCCGGAAGAGATGGAGGGACCGGCCGGACCATCGTTGCCGGATCGTTGGATCCTCTCTTCCCTAAACCGCACTGCCCGCCGCTACGATGAGCTACTCGAAGCGTGCGAGTTCTCCGAGGCGATGCGCCTCGTCTACGACTTCGCCTGGCATGAGTTCGCCGATTGGTACATCGAGATCTCCAAATCCGCTCCTTCCACCGAGGCCCCACGAGTGCTGCGCCAGGTTGTATCCGGGATATTGAAGCTGCTTCATCCGGTCATGCCGTTCGCCACCGAAGAGATGTGGCGGGTCCTGGGTGAGGAAGATCTGCTGGCGCGGCAGAGCTTGCCGACGTTCGATGGGGACCTCGACGACCCCGAGGCGGAAGCCTTGCTGGAGCGCACCCGAAGGGCCGTCTCCGCCGTGCGCTCCTTCCGGGCCGAGACAAAGATCGAGGGCGGGCTGGATGGCCGTGTCCCGGACAGAGTGGATAGAGAGGTCTTCGTGTCCCTGGCCGGGGTGAATCCGGTCGAAGACCTGGACGGGGCGACACGTGCTACGCTCCCGGCGGGCGACGTGACGGTGGAGGTCGTGCTTACCGAGGATCTCCGGCTCGGCGAGGTCGAACGGCTAAGGAAAGAAATAGATCGCGTCCAGGCCGAAGTGCGCCGCGCGGAGGGCAAGCTCTCCAACGAGAAGTTCGTCCAGCGTGCCCCGGTGGATATCGTCTCCGGCGAACGAGAGAAGCTGGACGTGAACACCCGAATGCTCTCCACCCTCAGCCGGCGGCTCGAAGAGTACCTCCGATAGACTCCCGAACCGCGACAAATCACCACTCCTTCGCTCGTGTCAGTGGCGAGCTGGACCGCCGCAGGCGCATCGCGCTGGGCTTCGAGCGCATCGAAGCCCTCCTCGCGCTCCTCGGCAACCCGGAGCGAGACCTCCGCATCGTCCAGGTTGTCGGAACCAACGGCAAGGGCACGACCGCCGTGGCGCTCGCCGCCGCCCTCGAAGGGCTCGGACATTCGGCGGGCGCGTACCTTTCGCCCCACGTCCTCTCTTACACCGAACGGGTGATGGTCCGTGGCGAGTACGTCACCGAGGAGGCGTTCGCCGCAGCGATGGGTGAAGTCATTGCACTCGCGGACGAGAACGGTATCCCGGCTACGCAGTTCGAGTTGCTGACCGCCGGAGCATTGAAGCTGTTCCGGGATCGCGGTCTCGACTATGCCGTGCTCGAAGCCGGGCTCGGGGCGCGCCACGACGCGACCACGGCGGCGGCCCCCGAGATGGTTGCGCTGACGAACGTGGGGCTCGACCACACGGAATACCTCGGGGAGACGGTCGAGGAGATCTCGGTCGAAAAGCTCGCCGGCCTCACTACCGCCCGCACCCTCGTCCTCGGCACGAACGACTCGCGCGTAGTGGAGGTCGCCCGCCAGGAATGCGGCAGGACCGGCGCCCGTCTCGTCGAGGCCGTGGACGTCGCGGACACGATGGTCTCTTCCGGGAGGACCACTCTCCCGCCCTACGCGGAGCGCAACGTCCGCATCGGTATCCTCGCGGCGGAGGACTTGACGGGAGAGAGGCTGGACGCGGGAGCTCGGGAGCGGGTGGAGAGGAGAACCGTGGGACGGCTCCCGGCCCGTTTCGAGAGGTTCGAGGTGGACGGGGTGCCTGTGATCGTTGACGGTGGGCACAACGTCCCCGGCCTCGACGCGGCGATCCGATCTGTCCGAAGCGTCTACGGAGACCGGCCGTTGGGCGTCATATTCGGCGTCTTGAAGGACAAGGACATCGTGGGTATGCTTTCCCGGTTGAGCGAAGAGGCTCACGCTCTCGTGCTCACGCGCCCCAGCAACGAACGGGCCGCGGACCCGGAATGGATCGGGCGAGAGCACGGACCAAAAGACCTCGGAGGGAGGAGCGCCAGGGTGGAGACCGATGCCGGCGACGCGCTGGCCGTGGCCGTAGCGGAGATGAAAGAGGTGGGCGGCGTGGTGCTGGTCACGGGTTCACTGTACACGGCGGCTCGCGTCCTCGGGGGCTTGCGTGAGGGCTAGCAGCGCATGGAGGCTCGCGTTTCTGCTCCTCGTGGTGGCCCTGGTCTCCGTCGCGCTCGGCTACTACTTCATGCTGAGGTTCATGGGATGAGCGTGCTGACGATACTCCAGGCTGACCCCGACCCGTTCCAGTTCATAAACGAGTTCTTGAGCAGTCCGATCCTGCGCATCACGGGGCAGCTCTTGATCCTTCTGACGGTCATCCTCTGGCTCGCGCTCGTCTATTGGACCTACACCGACGCCTCCCGCCGCGACACCGCGCCTTTCCTCTGGGGCCTCGTCGCGGTCGTCATACCGTTCTTCGGGACCCTGATCTACCTGATCGTCCGTCCGCCGGAGTTCGCGCTCGACTCCCGCGAACGCGAACTGGAACTGGCCGTCCTCGAACGCGAGCTTCGCAGCCGGATCCTGCTGTGTCCGAACTGCCGTTCACTGGTCGAGAGAGAGTACCTCCTCTGCCCGGAGTGCGCCTGGGAGCTCAAGAAACCTTGCGTACACTGCGAGCGTGCCCTGGACCTGAACTGGGACCTCTGCCCATACTGCGAAACCGACCAGCGCAGCGGCAAGCGTGTCCGTTAGACAAAACAAAAAGGAGACCGATCATGGAACAGACCCTGGTGCTAGTAAAAGGTGACGGCGTGAAGCGGCGTTTGATCGGCGAGATCATCCGCCGCCTCGAAAACAAGGGCCTCTACATCCGGGCCCTGAAGCTAATGGACGTGAGCCGCGTCCTTGCCGAAGAACACTACGCCGAGCACAGCGAGAAGCCCTTCTTCGAGGAACTGGTCGAGTTCATCACCTCCACGCCCGTCGTCGCCATGACGGTCGAGGGCGAGGGCGCCATAGGGACGGTGCGTAACCTCATGGGCGCGACCAACCCGGCGAACGCCGCCCCCGGCACCATCAGGGGCGACCTTGCCCTCAGCATGCCGGACAACCTAGTCCACGGCTCCGACTCCCCCGAGAGCGCCGAAAGGGAACTCGGCCTCTTCTTCGGCTAGTTTGCCGGCGCTCTGACGGCCATGCAGTTCGTGCTCGCCTCCGCCTCCGCCCGGCGGGTTGACCTTCTCCGCGGGGCCGGCTACGACTTCGAGACCTGCGTGAGCGGCTTCCCCGAGGTCACGCTCGATGACCCGAAGGCGACCGTCGAGGCCAACGCCCGCGGCAAGGCGCTCGCCGTCGCCGAGGACGAGCGCGGCGTCGTGCTCGGGGCGGATACGGTCGTGTACCTTCCAGGCTCGTCGCGGGGCGAGCGCATCATGGGTCAGGCGAAGGGCGTGGACGAGGTTCGGGAGATGCTCGGGCTTCTGCAAGGCCGGACTCACGAGGTTTACTCCGGGGTCGCCGTCGCGGCGGGTGGGGAGGTTGCCGTGCGCCACGCCGTCACCACCGTTCGGATGAGAGGTTTGGGCGAGGCGGAGATCGAAGCGTACGCCGCGCTCGGGGAGGGCGTAGGCAAAGCCGGCGGATACGCTATACAGGGCCGGGCTGCGATGTTTGTCGAGTGGATCGGGGGCGACTACACCAACGTCGTCGGGCTGCCGCTGGCGCTCACGGTTCGGATGCTCGAAGCTTGCGGGGTGCGCTGGTACTCGTAGGTACTTACAATGCCCGCATGGAGCAGCGCCGCCGATACACGATAAAGCAGATGCCCCCGGAGTTGAGGCCGCGCGAACGGCTGCTGCAGGCGGGTCCACAGGCCCTCTCGGAGGCCGAGTTGATGGGGATACTATTCGGGATCGGCACCAGGGAGAGGACCTCCGTCGAGCTCGCCGGCGAGGTCCTTTCCGAGAGCGGCGGGCTCTACGGGATGCACGGCGTCACGGTCCACGACCTCGTCGGGATACACGGCATCGGCGAGGCGAAAGCGTGCATAATTTTGGCGGCGGTGGAGTTCGGAAAACGTCTCGGGCGCGTTCGCAACCCCGGACGCCCCGTGATATCATCGCCTGCGGATGTGGACGGGCTTCTGAGGGGGAGGATCGCCGATCTAGACCGGGAGAACTTCGTCGCCGTGCTCTTGAACACCAAGAACGAAGTAATAGAGTTCCCGACGATCTCGGTTGGCACCTTGTCAGCCTCACTCGTTCATCCCAGGGAGGTCTTCAAACCGGCCATCCGGGCGAGCGCGGCGGGTGTGATCCTGGCTCACAACCATCCCAGCGGCAAAGTGGAGCCAAGCCGCGAGGACCGCGAGGTCACGAGGAGGTTGGTTAGCGCCGCCGAAATAGTCGGGATAGAGGTCCTGGATCACGTGATCTTGGGCAGCGAGTACTTTAGTATGAAGGAACACGGGATGCTGGAGTGAACCGGCTTCCGTAATGGAGTCTGGAGCGGACGGGGATCGGTATGTTTGGAGGACTCTTCGGGAGGGACGTGGCGATAGACCTGGGCACGGCGAACACGCTCGTGTTCGTCAAGGGTCAGGGGATAGTGCTGTCGGAGCCCTCCGTCGTCGCGATAGACACCAAGACGGACAAGGTCTTGGCCGTGGGGTCGGCTGCCAAGCGGATGCTCGGGCGCACCCCCGGACATATTGTCGCCATGCGCCCTCTGAAGGACGGCGTGATCGCCGACTTCGATGTGACGGAGAAGATGATCTCCTACTTCATCCGCAAGGTGCAGCCGCAGCGGCGTATCCTTCGGTCCCTGATCGGCCCCCGCGTCGTGGTGTGCGTCCCGAGCGGCGTGACGGGTGTCGAACTCCGGGCCGTGAAGGAGGCGACGGAGTCCGCCGGCGCGCGTATCGCCTATACCATCGAGGAGCCGCTGGCGGCGTCAATCGGGGCGGGGCTTCCGGTGAACGAGGCTCAGGGCTCCATGATAGTGGACATCGGCGGCGGCACGAGCGAGGTGGCGGTGATCTCGCTGGGGGGCATCGTCACGAAGTCCTCTATCCGCATCGCGGGCGACGATATTGACGATGCGATCACGAACTACATCCAGAAGGAGTACAAGCTCGCCATTGGCACTCAGACGGCCGAGCAGCTCAAGATCGAACTGGCGACTGCCTTCCCGCTTGAGGAGGAGGAGTCGGCTGAGATCCGGGGCCGCGACCTTGTGACGGGCCTCCCGAAGACTATCGTGATTACGAGCGAGGAGGTCAGGGAGGCAATTAGCGTGCCCGTGGACGCGATCGTCGCGGCCGCCCGGGACACCCTGGACCGCACGCCTCCTGAGCTCGCCTCGGACATCATGGACCGGGGCATGGTGCTTGCTGGCGGCGGGGCGTTGCTCCGTCATCTGGACGAGCGTCTCAGGCGCGAGACCGGCGTCCCGGTGCATATCGCCGACGACGCGCTGACGTGCGTCGCCATCGGGAGCGGACGCTCGCTGGAGGAGATAAAAGCCTACCGTAGCGCGCTCTCCACCGGCTGAATGGTTTGATGGGGCGCAGGAAGTCTAACTCGGCGGGCGGGGTCGCGGCCCTCTGTATCCTGTGCGTCGTTAGCCTGGTGTTGTTCACCGTGTACGTGAAGGAGGGCGATTGCACTCAGAGTGGCTGTGGGCCTCTGCACACGGTGCAACTAGGCGCGGCGGAGGTCTTGCGGCCGGTGCGGGCCGTCTTCTCCGTCGCGGCGGAGCCTTTCGAGGGCGCGTCGGCGGCGGTGGAGGACGCCGTCCGCCAAGGTGAAGAGGAGCAACTCCGCCGGGACGCGCTCGAGAACCGGGAGCTTGCCGCCGAGGCGTCGCGGTTGCGGCAGGAGAACGAGCGCCTGCGGGAGCTGCTCGACGGGCAGCGTCCATCTTATGAGTACGCGCCTCTGGCCCGTGTCATAGCGCCGGTCGGCGACCAGTTCACCAACCGGGTCATCATCAACGTGGGAAGCGCTGATGGCGTGCGGCCCGAGAAACCCGTCATCGTCGGCAACAACACGCTCATCGGGCGCACCACCGACGTCAGCCGCCACACCGCCGAGGTCATGCTGGTGACCGACCAGATGTTCGCGGCCGGAGTCAGGATAGTGCCCCCTGCGGAGTTGGACCGCTCCACGGGCGAGGTGTCGCCGGAGAGCGGCGATGCCGCATCCTATGGCGAGGGCATGCTCAGCACCGGATGGGAAGAGTACCTCGGCGTCGAGTACGTGGACATGAGCGCGGAGGTGGAGAATGGTGACTTCGTGGTCACCAGTGGCCGGTCTGGGGATTACGAGTTGCTTTTCCCGCCGGGACTCCTCGTCGGGACCGTCGAGTCCGTGAGCTCCGAGGACTATGACCAGTTCAAGAAGATAGTCGTGACCCCGCCCACCGAGCCCCAGGACCTCCAAGAGGTGCGGGTCATCACGAGTTGGTAGCGATGATGCGCCATTCCATATCCAGGGCCGCCGTGGTCGTGGCCGTGGCCGCGCTCCTCGAGGCCGTGCTGTCCCCGTACCTGACGTTCGGTGGCATATCCCCCAAGCTGGCCGTGATCGGGGTGGTGTTCGCGGTCGCGGGGTTGCAGGACTTGCAGGCCGTGCTGCTCGGGTTCTTCGGGGGCGTGATCTTCGACGCCCTGGGGGGTGGGATCGGGCTCTTCGGCGTGGGCGCTCTGGGAGGACTGCTGGCGGGGATACTCACCGCCCGCGTGGGGATCGCGCCTCGCGGCGCCGAGGTCCTGCTCCTTGCCCAGATTGCCGCGGTCGCGGTGGCGGCGCGGGATGTGATCGGGCTCGTGGCTATCAACCTGGCCGGCCTGCAAGGTCCTCCGCCCATCGAGTTCCTGCTGGCCGGGGCGCTCCCTGACGCGCTGTTGAATGCTCTGCTCGCCTATGCGATAGGGGGGATGCTGTTGAAGTTCGTCAGGGTCAAGGGAGGAACGTGAGCCTCAGCCGAACCGGCGCAAGGCCAGGAGGCTTCGGTCTCTCCAGAAGACTGAGGTCCGTGGACCCGGTCCTTCTACTCGCATCCCTGGCCCTGTCGGCGGCGGGTATCTTCGCGGTGTACGTGGCCGGGACGGAGGATCGCCAATACTACGCGACCAACCAGGGCATCGGCTTCGTCGTCGGGCTGGTTGGGGCCGTTCCGCTGGCGCTCCTGGATTACCGGATCCTCAAACGCCACCTCCGCGTCATCTATGGCTGCGTGCTCTTCATGCTCCTCGCCGTCACGGTCGTCGGCGTCGCAGCGGGTGGGGCGCAGCGGTGGATAGACGTCGGGCCGGTTCAGGTGCAGCCATCGGAGTTCGCCAAGCTCTTCATGGTCATCGTGCTCGCCGGGTTCTTCTCGGAGGTCAACGTCGGGAAGAGCCTGAACTTCTTGAAGAGCCTGGGCATCGTCTGCCTGCCGGCGCTGCTCGTGTTCATGCAGCCGGATCTGGGCACCGCGCTCGTCTTCGGGGCGATCTTCTTCACGATGTCCTTCGTAGCGGGGGCGAAGGTCTGGCAGCTCGGTCTCCTCACGGCGGCGGGAGGCGGGTTGTTCGCGCTCGCCGTGAAGCTGAAGTTCCTGGAGGAGTATCAGGTGGCGCGGCTCACGGCCTTTCTCAACCCTAACAGCGGCGTGACCGACGTGGGCTATCAGGTGGCGCAGTCCAAGACCGCTATCGGCTCCGGCGGGTTCGCAGGCAAGGGCCTGAACGCCACGACCCTCTCCAACCTGGGGTTCGTGCCGGAGGACCACACGGACTTCATCTTCGCCAACCTGGCCGAGAGGATCGGGTTCGCGGGCTGCCTGGTTTTGCTCGTGCTTTTCTTCGTGCTAGTGTGGCGGATACTGCACGTTGCGACCATCTCCCGCGACCGCTTCGGCGTGCTCATCGCGGTCGGCGTCGCGACGATACTGCTCTTCCACGTGTTCGTGAACGTCGGCATGACGATGGGCATCATGCCGGTTACCGGCATCCCGCTGCCATTCATCAGCTACGGACGGAGCAGCCTCGTCGTGAGCATCATCTCCCTGGGGCTGTTGCAGAGCATCGCTATGCGCTCGCGATCCGAGGATGCCAAGCATGCGAGCGTGTGACGCTGCAATCGCTGGTCGGATGCCGTATCGCCGGTTATAATGCGCGTTCGTGTATATGATCTTGCGTTTATCGGAATTCTAGAGGCTTCGGGAGTGGCGTTATGTTTGCGGTGGTAAAGAGCGGCGGGAAGCAGTACCGGGCGAGCGAGGGCCAGGAGTTGGTCGTCGAGCGCATCAAGGGCGATGTCGGTGACACGGTGGAGTTGCCGGTTGGCTTCGTCGCCGACGAGAGTGGGTTCGACCTCGGGGACAGGACGGCGAAGGCCGAGATCCTTGAGCATTTTCTAGGGGACAAGATCCACGTCTACAAGTACAAGGCGAAGAAGGATTACAGGAAGAAGACCGGGCACCGTCAGAGGTTGACCCGCATACGCATCACGGAGGTTTCGGATGGCTCATAAAAAGGGTGGCGGCTCGTCGAGGAACGGAAGGGACACCGAAGGCAAGCGCCTCGGCGTGAAGTC
>JBPCLT010000004.1:0-28608 GCA_051003015.1 Rubrobacteraceae bacterium
GGCACCTCGATGGCCGCGCCGCACGTGGGCGGCACGGGCGCCCTGTACCTCTCATCGAACACCGGCGCGAGCCCGGCGTCGGTGGAGAGCGCGCTCAAATCCAGCTCGAAGCCCACTGGCACAATCAGCAAAGACACTCGCCAGATCCGGCTCGTCTACGCCGGTGGATACTAAGAGCACGTTTCAACACCTCCCTCCAGTGCAACAGACATCGGAGGCGAAGGAGGACGTATATCAGTTAAGGTGCCCCTCTACCTGCGACTCAGGTGAACCACCCATTGACGTCTGGTTCGTGGCCGGTGGCCATGCGCGGCTGGTACTGCTGGGCGAAGACCTGACCGACGAGCTCTCTTCGGCTGCGCACGCCGACCTTGTCGAAGATGGCCTTGAAGTGATCGCGCACGGTGTTGGGCGTGATGTGCAGCTCCCCGGAGACTTCGGCCGTAGACAGCCCGCGCAGGACGAGCCTCGTTATCTCGCCCTCGCGCTTCGTCAGGCCGTAAGCATCGACGATCAGAGGCGCGATCTCCGACGGCCGCGCTTCCTCGAAGATGACGGCTATCCCCCCCTCGGCATCCGCGGCCCGTAGCCTCGAAGCGTGCAACACCACCCACCGTCCGGAGGCGGTCCTGAGGCGCATCCTCGGCATCAGGTCGGGTGGTGCATGGCTACCGCCACGCTCCAGCGCCAGCAAGCGAGTGGCGACCGCGTAGACCACCTTCGGCAGTTCGCTCGAGCTTGGCCAATCGCTCTTTGCCACCTCCGCGAGCCACCCCTCGGCCGCGGGCGTGATCGCGGCCAGCGAGAGGTCGTCTCCAAGTAACAGCAACCCCGGCCCGTCCGGCGGCGGAGAGGGCTCTTGCGCATGGCCGATCAACAGGGCGGTGCGCAGACCCTCGGCCAGGTGCGGGGTGAGCTTCGCCAGAACGGCCGCCTCGGCGGGCGTGAAGTTAGGGCTAGAGCGCTCGCGGTGCAGGCACATGAAGCCCCAGCACTTGGAGCCCACCACGAGGGCCGCTCTCAACTCGTCCCCCAAGTCCAGCGGAGCGAGGATCTCCTGGTAGCGTGGGCTGCGGCCTAGCTCACCCCTGGTAGCCACGCCCAGGCTGTCCACCGGCGAGTGTCCCCTTGCCAGGCGGGCGAACTTTACTGAATCGTCCTTCAGGAACTCGTTCTCGAGGAATTGGGAGGTAGCCCGCGCGAGGACGTCATCGACCACGGCGCTAGTGAAGAGCAGCGTCGCTGGGTCGGCGGTAGCGAAAAACGAAGCGTCCACCGGGATCAGCTTCTGCAGACGCCTTACACTCTCGACCCTGAACGTCCTCGAGTCCAGCCCGGCGTGACAGAGGCGGATGATCTCTCGCCTGATGCGTTCCGCCGACCTGTTTCCGTTCATGGTGCGAACATTATACAAGCAACCGTAGTTCCAAAAAATCCCACATTTGTGGGATTTTTTTCGCGAACCGGCTGCACTATCGTCCAGGTAACGAGATTCAGGCGAACGCAAAGGAGGTCTCGACATGACGGCGGAAGAGAACAAGGCGCTGGTGCGCCGTTTCGTGGAGGAGTTCTGGAACGAGGGGAATACAGCTACCGCGGACGAGCTAATGGCGGTCGACGCCGAGATCCACATGCCCACGGGAGAAGTGGTCAACCCTGATGGGCTCAAGGGTTTCGCCGGTGCGTGGCGCGAATCGTTCCCCGACTGGCATTCCACCTTCGAAGAGCTGATCGCGGAAGGGGACAGGGTGGCCGAGCGGTGGACCGGACGGGGCACGCACCGAGGCGAGCTGCGGGGCATCCCTCCCACCGGCAAGCGTGTTGAGGTGCCGGGCAGCGTCTTCTACCGGATCGCCGGCGGTAAGATCGTGGAGTTCCGGGGTCAGTTGGACATGATGAGCCTGATGCAACAGCTAGGCGCTGTCCAGGAGCCCGAGCAGGCTGAACCTCTATCCCCGTAGCCATTCATCTGTGGGAGATCGCCTGGTCGCGATCGGAAAGGAGACTTTGTCATGTCGATAGAGGAGAACAAGGCCGTCGTCCGGCGGTTCTTCGAGGAACTGTTGAGCACTGACGACTTCGCGGTCGCGGATGAGATCCTCTCCCCCGGCTTCCGCTTCTACTTTGCCGGCAGCCCCGACCCGATGGACCTCGAGCGCTACAAGGAATTTCTCGTGGCGCGCCGCACCGCTTTCCCCGACCGCCGTTTCGTCGTCGAGGACATGATCGCCGAAGGGGACAAGGTCTCGGCCCGGTTCACCATGCGCGGCACCCACAAGGGCGAACTTCGAGGCATCGCCTCAAGCGGCAGAGAGGTGACGATGACGGGCATCGATATGATCCGCCTTGCCGAAGACAAGATGGTGGAGGATCGGGTTGAAGTGGACCAATTGGGGATGATGCAGCAACTTGGCGTGATCCGCACCCCGGTGCAGACCAGAGCACAGTCCTGACGGAGGCTGGGAGACCGGCTCGGGCGAGAGGGACGAGTCGATTGGTCGAGGGCAAGCCTGGATTCGGCAAGCGTCCCAGCGAAAAGAGGGTGCAGAGACTGATCCTAACCCTATAGATCAAGGTAGGCTTGGATCGAAGCGGCACGTCGTCACCGACGCAAGAGGCGTGCCGCTGACGATAGTGCTCACCGGCGCCCACGTGCATGACTCCAGGGGCCATCGGTGGGTGGTAGAGTGGACACTGGCGTGGATTTCTCGTTGCAGGCGTCTTAGCTGTTCGCTACGAGCGGCGGGCGGATATCCACGAGGCTTTCTTGGTTCTGTGCTGCGCTCTCATCTGCCTCAGCTATCTCCGACACGAGTTTTGAAAGTGCTCTAAGAAGGACATTCAGAGCGGCGCGGCCACGAAGCGGGGCCGCGCCACCCTTAGAACTGTGGCGCGGGTCTCTCTCCGAGGGTGCCGGAGCGGCGGCCAGGGAGCGTGTAGTAGAGCGTGCCTTCGTGGCTGTGTACGTGCAGGTGGCCGCGTTCGGCGAGGTGGGAAAGCAGTTCGTCCGCATCGTCCACCGTCAGTGAAGTTTCCAGCGCCGCTTCCACCGGCGTGAGGCCGTCCGAATCCCGGATCGCCATGAGGAGTTGCTTTTCCCCACCGGGTTTCGGTCTAATTGCCTTTCTTCCCCGCCTTTGAGACTGCTGCCACGCCGCTCGCAGTGCGAAGACGGCAACAACAACATAGAGAGAAAAACCGAGAGGAAGTGACCAGGAATCGTATGGCGGGCCGATTGAGGAAACCAGCGCGGCGGAGACGGTGAGTATTAGACCCGCCGTGATTGACACATATGGATTGTGTTTGATCTCGTGCCAAAAGCCCATGTGTTGCCGGGTTGGAGCCAATCCCTCACGCTCCCGGATGTCCACGTAGCCCATGACGCTCCTCCCGTGTTGTTTTCTCTTCCCGGACGCTTTATGTTACTGGAGGATCAATTGTAGAGGAGACAGGTTGCAGGGAGGTAACAGAGGATGGCGTTTTCGGGGAAGGTCGCGTGGGTGACGGGGAGCAGCACGGGGATCGGCCGCGCCGTGGCCGAGGTGCTGGCGAGAGAGGGCTGCCGCGTGGCGGTCCACTACAACAGCAGCGAGGATGAAGCCCGCGAGGTGGCCGGGGGGATCGAGGCTACTGGTGGCGAGGCGATGCTCGTCGGGGGCGACGTGTCGGACGCCGGCGAGGTGCGGCGGATGGCCGGGGAGGTCGTGAACCGCTTCGGGCGGCTCGACATCCTGGTCAACAACGCGGGCTCCCTGCTGGAGCGCCGCACCCTCGAAGAGATGACCGAGGATCTCTGGGACCGCGTCATGGAGGTGAACCTGAAATCCGTCTACCTCTGCTCGCAGGCGGTGTTGCCGGTCATGAAGCGGCAGGGGCGAGGGAAAATCGTCAACGTCACCTCCGTCGCTGCCCGCAATGGAGGCGGTCCCGGCGCGGTGGCCTACGCCACGGCCAAAGGCGGCGTCAGCACCCTGACCCGCGCGATGGCGAAGGAACTGGTTGCTGACAACATCCTGGTCAACGGCGTTGCCCCCGGCGTCATCACGACCCCGTTTCACGACCGCTTCACGCCGCCCGACGTGCGCGAAAGTATGGCGAAAGGCATCCCCATCGGCCGCGAGGGTACGCCGGAGGAGACGGCCGGGGCGGTGATGTTCCTCGCCTCATCGGCAGCGGACTACCTGGTAGGTGAGATCATCGAGGTCAACGGCGGCCAGTTGATGGACTGAGATTTCTGGTCGGGCTCGGGAACCTTTGGCCGAAAGCATTTGTATATGAGATACATGAACGTGGAGCAGAGAGGAGCCCATCCATGCTGGCACCGAGAACCAAAGCTAGCTTCCTGATAGTCGTCCTCGCGGTGAACCTTGCGCTCGCGGGAGGCCCGGGTGCGCGGAGTGCATATGCCTGCTCGTGCGCGGGAGGCACTTCGCTGGAGGAAGAGTTCGGTTTCGCTGATGCCGTGTTCGTGGGCGAGGCGTCCAAGACAAGGCTCGCCGACCCGTACCCGGAAGATGATGCCGACTTCGGTGGCGTGGGATTTACCGTTAGTGAATCGTGGAAGGGTGTCTCTGGAAATTTCGTGGAGGTTCACGGCCAGGGACCTCTCTTCGGGACGTCGGCCACGTTCTCTTGTCATTATCAGTTCGAGCGGGGCGAAGAGTATCTCGTGTTCGCTGGTCGTGACGCAGGCTATCTCGTCACGAGCTCTTGTGGGAGGACGGCGGAGATATCGGAAGCGGAAGATGCGCTGGAAGCGCTCGGCGCGCCGGAGGCTTTCCTGCCGGATACCGGAGGACCGGGAGCCGGATCGCGCACCGGAGCGGCGGTGACCGTCTCCGCGCTGCTCGCGCTGGCGGGCGTGCTCTTCCTGCGGCGAAAGATTCGACAGACGCGCTAGCTTTCGGGCAAGGAAATGACTTCGATCCTCTCCCACAACTCCTCCGGTATCGGATGCCGGGCGAGATCCAACGTCTGTTCGATCCGTTCGGGGCGGCTGATGCCGACGATGGTGGAGACGATGCGAGAATCCCGGAGCGAGAATTGCAGTGCGGCGGCGGCCAACGGTACATCGAACTCCCGGCACTCTTTCTCGATGGCCCTGACACGTCCGATCAACGCTTCCGGCGCATCTTCGTATGCGTAGCGGGCATAAGTATCCGGGCCTTTGGCGAGGATGCCGCTACCGTATGGAGCAGCGTTGAGAACGGCGACGCCGCGCTCTTCAGCAGCTTCCAGCAGAGGCTCTGCAGTGCGGTCAACGAGCGTGTAGCGGTTGTGGGTGATGGCCGCCTCGAACAGGCCGGTCTGGACGTAGCGGGTCATGAGGTCTATCGGGCCGCCAGCCACCCCGACGTGCTCGATGATACCTTCATTCCGCATGCTCATCAGGGATTCCACCGGACCACCCGGCGTCATCATGCGCTCGTAGGGCTCGTGCTCCGGATCGTGCAGGTAGACGAACTGGAGACGGTCCAGCCCCAGCAGCTTCAAAGACCGTTCGACGGAGCGGCGCATCTGCTCCCCGGAGAACTCGCCCGTCTGGAGATCCCGATCCGCTTTCGTGGCGAGGACGACGCCTTCGGGCAACCCTCCCATCTCCTTCAAGACCTCGCCGATGCGCCGCTCGCTCTCCCCGTCGCCGTATGACGCCGCGGTATCCAGGAAGTTCACTGGGCTCGCGAACACCGCCCGCAGGGTGTCGTGCGCCTGCTCCCTGCCGACCGAATACTCGAAGGTCTCCGGCATGTCCCCCAGCGGCGCGCACCCGACGCAGACCGACGAGACGGAGAGACCCGTGCTCCCCAGTGACCGCCTCGATGCAGGGTCCGCCGCCCGACGTTCTGTCACATGGCTCCTTTCGCCGCCAGTCGCGCGGCTTCTTCCGTGTCTTCGAGCGCCTGTTCCACGCCCTTGTTCCCTAATAGCGCCTCCCTGATGCCTTTCCAGATGGCGTCTTCCACGGCTGGGTAGTTCTCGTGCTTCGGGGGGATGAGGGCTGCTCCGGTGGTCTCTTCGAGCAGCTTCCATCGTAGTTCATCCAGCGAGCCCGGTGGAGCTTCCTGGCGGGCATCCTCCAGGGCGTCGCTCCTCGCGGGCAGCGTCCCCAGCCGCGCCTCGAACGCCTGCGACTCGCGCGAGGTCAGGAAGCGTAGAAACTCCAGGGCGGCGGGCCGGTCCCGGACGGTTTCCGGTATGGCGAAGGAGTGAGAGCTCGAGTATACGAAGCGCCCCGCCGGACCCTGCGGATAGAGCGCGACGCCGTGGCGTCCGGCGACCGCGCTGTCCTCTCCGCCATACAGGTAAAACCCTCCAGGCCAGTCGGTGGACATCGCGGCGTGACCTTCCCGGAAGCAGGCGGCTACCTCGTCGTAATGCCAGTGGGGTGTCTCCACGGGCGCGGCCCGCTCGTAGAGGTCTTCGAGCAACGTGAGCGCCTGACGGCCAGCCTCATCGTTCATGCGCGGCGCGGGCGGCCCTTCATCCTCGAACATCTTTCCGCCGAACATCGCGTGCAGCTCGAAGAAGTGGCCGAAGAGCCCGGACTCCTTGCCGGGGAAGACGAATCCGTACAGGTCGCTGGACCGAAGCCTCTCGGCCTCCTCCCGTAGCTCTTCCCAGGAGCCGGGCGGTCTCTCCATCAGGTCCGTGCGCCAGAGGAGCAGCTTCACATCCAGGTTGCGGGGGACGCTGTATAGTTCGCCCTCGATGCGCGCCAACTCCAGGGTTCGTTGCGTGAACGGTTCCAGTTCCCGGGCATCCAGGTCATTGTCCAGCGTGGTGAGCCATCGTCCCTGGCTGGGGGCGTACTTGGTGTGGGTGGATATGAGGTCGTAATCCGCCACGCCAGAGCCGAACTCCTCCTCGATCCGCGCGTTCAGGTCAGGATGGGTCGGCGCGACGGTTGCCTCGACTTTCACGCCCGCTCTCTCCTCGAACTCTCCGATCCGAGTGTACAGAGGTTCGTACATCGGCCCGCCCACCAGCAACACCCGCAAGGCGCGGCTCATCCGAGCGTCTCCCTGACGCGGACGGCGACGGCCTCGCCCAGCTTGCGGTGTTCTTCCGCCTCGAGGTGGATGCCGTCAACATCGCTGGAGATGATGATCCCTCCCGCGTCCAGGAACCCGCATCCGTGCTGCTCCGCGAAGCGTTGATAGTGAGCGGGGAAACGCCTGGATTTCTTCTCGGAGCACCGGAACATTTCCGCCATGTCCGTTAGTTTGCCGACGGCCGGTGGCGAGATGAGGATCACTGCCGGCGACCCTCCCCCCGGCCCGCATCCGCTCCGGAGCGCCATCTCCGCCAGCGACGCCGCGCCCTGAGCTATGTCCGACGCGGAGGCCGCGAAACGCTCCTTCAGGTCGTTGGTGCCGAGCATGACTGCCACCAGGTCAATCGGCTTGTGGGATTCCAGACACGCCGTCAGGTACGTCTTCCCGTTCTTGTGGGAACCCTCGATCGGATCGTCCCGCAACGTCGTCCTCCCGGATAACCCTTCCTCGATCACATGGAACCCATCTCCCAACTCGCGGGCCACAACACCCGGCCAACGCACGCCGGGAGCGAACCGCTCCCCCGTCTCCGGGTCCGAGCCCCACGTATTCGAGTCCCCATAGCACAGTACAGTCCTCATCCACTCCCCTTTCTGAAATCCCAAAGTCCCATGTTCGCCGCGTCTTCCGGCCGGGTCAACCCGCCTCGCAAAAGCCCTTCTTGACACAAATCAGGACATCCATTACTGTAAAAACGATTGCGCAAACGATTGCGAGGTCGGGGATTGGCGACGATGAAGGACGTAGCGGAGCGGGCGGGGGTGTCCGCGAGCACGGTCTCTCACGTGATGAACGGGACGAGGAAGGTCTCGGATGGTGCGCGGGAGGGGGTACTATCGGCGATAGAGGAGTTGGGGTACAGGCCGAACCTGTTGGCGAAGGGTTTGAAGACCCGGAGGACGTTCACGGTGGGGCTTTTGATCTCGGACATCCAGAACCCCTTCTTTACCTCCGTCGTCCGGGGCGTCGAGGACGTGGCCCTGAGCCGGGGCTATCACCTGTTCCTGTGCAATACGGACGAGGACCCATCCCGCGAGGACGAATACATAACCGAACTCGCAAACAAAGGGGTGGACGGTCTGATCGTGGCGTCCTCCGCGCCGCGTCACAACCACGCTTCGAGGCTGCGGGCGGAGAACGTGCCCTTCGTGTTCATGGACCGCGAGGTCGAAGGAGTGGACGCGGACGCCATCCGCGTGGACAACCGCCTCGGGATGCGTCTCATCGCCGAGCACCTGACGGAGCTTGGGCACGAGAGGATAGCCATGATCTCCGGCCCCCTGGACCGGGCCTCCGGCCACGAACGTTACCGGGGCCTGAAAGACGCTCTGGCGGAACCGGGACCGGGTCTCGACGATGCCCTGGTCCGGTTCGGCGACTTCCGCACCTCCAGCGGACAAGAAGGAGCCAGAGAGTTATTGAGTCTCACTCCGCCTCCGACGGCGCTCGTCACCGCGAACAACCAGATGACCCTGGGCGCGTTGTTGGAGATCCGGGATCTGGGCTTGCGGATACCGGAGGACGTATCCGTGGTCGGCTTCGACGACGCGGAGTGGGCGTCCCTCGTCAGCCCGCCGCTCACCACGCTGGCCCAGCCAACATACGAGCTTGGCGTCAGGGCCATGAGGCTGCTCTTGAAGCGGATCGAAGATCCGGACGGGGATATGGAGAGGCTGTTACTGGAACCGGAGTTGGTGGTTCGGGAATCTACGGCGCCACCGGCCGGAAAAGGAGGGAAAGGATGATGGCAAACGCGAGCAGGACGGTTAGCAGGCGGAGGTTCCTGGCCGGGGGAGCGGCGTTCGCCCTCGCCGCTGGCTCGGGGACGCTTTTGGGAAGTAGCAAGGCAATCGGGCAGCCGGGCCAGGGATGGACGGTCAACCGTGGCGACACGTACGAGATCTCGCAACTCACCGGCCCGGAGTCCGTCAACGAGACTCACACCCGCTGGAACGTCTACGGCACGGATCTCGGGCATATGTTCGAGCACGAAGGACGCCTGTACATGGTCTTCGGAGACACCTTCGGGTATCCGGGGAAGCCGCCCGAGTTCGGCGAGGACTGGCGCTCCAACGTCATGGCGTGGGCGGGGGACGCCAATCCGGAAGACGGCATCACGTTCGATGGCATGATCACTGACCGTCCGGGACACGCCAAAGAGTTGATCCCGCAGGAGCAGGTCCCCGGCGAAGAGGTAACCATCATCCCGACCTACGGCGTCTCGACCGGCAGCCGCATGTTCCTGCACTACATGGCCGTCAGGGAATGGGGGCCGCCGGGCCAGTGGTGGCTGAACCGCTCGGGGCTGGCGTACTCCGATGACGATGGCCAGACGTGGGAACTCTCCGATGTCGTGTGGGGACCTGAAAGCAATTTCGGGCAGGTGGCAATCATCGAGGTCGGCAAATACCTCTACCTGTTCGGAATCCCTGGTGGACGCTTCGGCGGGGCGAAGCTGGCGAGGGTGAAGAGCAAGCACATCCTCGACATGAAGCGTTACGAGTACTGGGACGGAAGACGTTGGACGGGCAGGGAAGGAGCGGTAGCCACCATCGTGCCAGCGCCCGTTGGCGAGCTTTCGGTGCAGTGGAACTCGTACTACCGGCAGTGGATCATGGCGTACCTTAACGAAGAGAAGGCTGCGATCGTGCTTCGCGCCGCCGATTGCCTGACCGGTCCCTGGGGTGGAGAGCAGACGGTCGTCACCGCCCAGGAAGTCCCGCAGCTCTATGCCCCGTACATCCCGCCGAGGTGGAACGACGGCCCCGGTATCTATTTCACCCTCTCGAAGTTCGATGTGTACAACGTATTCTGGTGGCACACTTCTCTTGAAGGAGGAAGCGTGGGCAAGGGACCGGAGCGGTGCGTCGCCTCGGGAGAAAGGAGTACAGAGACATGACTGACGAAAACAGAAGGATAACTCGGGGGAAGTTTCTGGCGCGCGGGGCGGCGTTCGCCTTCGCGGCGGCGGTGACAGGGCCGGGGCTGACGATACTCTCTGGATGTGGGGGCGGGAGTTCGTCTTCTGGGCCGCTCACGTTCATGCAGTTCTACGGGCCGGGTGGCGAGGTGAGCGCCCAGAGCAAGTGGTTCGAGGACGCGGTCAACGGGTGGAACAAGGAGAACGAGACCAAGATAGATCTCCAGTACGTTCCATCTCAGGAGTACATCAGCGGCACGAAGTTGCAGACGGCTTTCTCGGCGAGCGAAGGGCCGGACGTCTTCATAATCAGCCCCGGTGACTTCCTCAAATACTACAACGGCGGGGTCCTCGAGGACATCTCACAGTACATGGATCAGAAAGCAATAGACGACTTCTACCCGAGCGTGATGGCTACGCGCTCGGTGGACGGCAAGGTCTACGCTCTGCCCATGGAGGTCGAGCCGCTGGTTATGTATTACAGCGTGAAGGCTTTCGAGGAGGCTGGGCTTTCGGAGGCGGACATCCCTACGACGTGGGACCAGCTCCTGGACGTGTCCGGCAGGCTCAAGAAGGGCGACCGGTTCGGGGTGCTGTTCGAGACCGTCCCCGGTTACTACCAGAACTTTACCTGGTATCCGTTCATGTGGATGGGCGGAGGCAGTGCCGTGTCGTCGGACGGGAAGAGCAGCGACTTCGCCTCGAAGGGATCCATACAGGCTCTCCAGTTCTGGCAGGATTCCATCGAGCAGGGCGTGGCGCCGCGGCAGGTTCTGGGCAGCGGGGGCGGGGACCCGATCGCGAACCTGACAGAAGGCTTTTGCGCCATACAGAACTGCGGGATCTGGGGCGTGGCCGACCTGAGAGCCAACGCGCCGGACTTCGAGTACGGGGTGTTCAAGCTCCCCGTGCCGCCGGGCGGAGAGTACACGAGCGACCTCGGTGGCTGGGCGTTCGTCGCCAACTCCAAGGGAAAGAACCCGGAGGCCGCCGGACAGTTCTGCGCCTGGGCCCTGGGCTCGATGAGCCAGGAGTCCGTCGGACGGATGGTGGACTGGTGTACCGAGGCCAAGAGCGACATCGCGCCGCGCAAGTCCGTTCAAGAGGAAGCCGACAAGAAAGGCGCCTACGACTCCGGCGCGATGAAGATATTCCGGGAAGATGCCTTCCCCGGAGCGCGGAGCGAGCCCAGGTACCCGCCGGAGGTCTACAAGCCCATCTCCGACGCCATTCAGGCCTGCCAGCTCGACGGGGCGGATGCCACCGAGCAGGCGCAGCGGGCCGCGCAGAGCATAGAAACCTTCCTCGAGAGCTACTCGGGGGCTGAGATCTTGTGAGCGTCACACCGACGACGCAACCCCAGCGGAAGCCTGGGGGATCGGAAGAAAAACCCCGGCGCAGGAGGTTGTCGCGCAAGCACAGCGAGTGGCTGGCGGCGGCGTTGTTCATCGCCCCCGATGGCATCGGGTTCCTGGTGTTCCTCGGCATCCCGATCCTGCTGTCCCTGGGTCTCGGCTTCTTCGATGTGAGCGGGTTCGGAGGTTACGCTTTCGCGGGGCTGGCGAACTACAAGCGGATGTTCGTGGACCCGCTCTTCATTAAGAGCATGACGGTCACCCTGATCTACGTGGTCTTCTTCGTGGGAGGGGTTTTCGTGGCAAGCCTGGGGCTCGCCCTGCTGGTCCGGCAGAAGATGCCCCTCGTGGGAATTCTGAGGAGCGCGTTCTTCGTGCCGCACGTGGTGAGCCTCGTTGTCATCGGGGTGGTGTGGCAATTCATGCTCATTGACCAGAGGGGGGTAGTGAACCAGTTCCTGGAGTTCGTCGGCATCGGGAGCGTCTCGTGGCTCGGAAGGCCCAACCTCGCGCTGGCCACGGTGCTCTTCGTGAGCATATGGGTCTGGATGGGCTACTATATGATCATCTTTCTCTCCGGCCTGCAGGACATTCCGCGCGAGTACTACGATGCGGCGAAGGTGGATGGAGCCGGAAGCTGGCAGGTCTTCCGCAACGTGACTTGGCCGCTCCTCAAGCCGACGAGCTTCTTCGTGCTGCTCGTCTCCACGGTAACCGGCGTGGCCGGGGTGCAGGCTTTCGACCTGATCTACGTGATGACCCAGGGAGGACCGGCCAACTCCACGGCCCTCAGCATCTTCTACGTCTACGAGCAGGCGTTCCAGTTCAACGACTACGGCTACGCGGCGGCGATCGCCTCGTTCCTCGTGCTCGTGCTGTTGATCGCCACGGCCGGCATGTTCCTGCTCACGAAGGGAGGACGCTTTGAGGTCGACTAGCCGTGCGGCTCGATTCCAGCCCGTGAACATGGCGCTGTTCGTTCTCGCGTCCGTGCTCGCGTTGCTGACGGCGTTCCCCCTGATCTGGATGGTCATCACCGCGCTCAAGCCCGCGAACGAGGTCTTCGACGGTAGCTTGATCCCCGCCGAGCCGACCCTCGGGAACTTCGTCTACGTGTTTACCGAGGTTCCCTTCGCCCGCTACATGCTCAACAGCTTCTTCGTGGCGAGCGCCGTGACGGTGGTGGCGCTATGGTTCCACTCGATGGCCGCCTACGCGATGGCGAGGCTGAGGTTTCCGGGAAGGGACTTCATCTTCTTCGCGTTCTTCGCGACTATACTGGTGTCCCTGCCCGTGATCCTGGTTCCGCTCTTCATCCTGGTGCGGGAGATGGGGATGGTGAACAACTACCTCGGCCTGATCATCCCTCCCCTCTTCAACGCCTTCGGACTCTTCCTGCTGCGGCAGTTCTATCTGGGGCTGCCCCGCGAGCTGGAGGAGTCCGCTCTGGTTGATGGATGCGGGTACTGGCGGGTGTATTGGAGCATAGTGCTGCCGCTCTCCAGACCGATACTCGCGGCCCTGGCGGTGTTCTTCTTCCTGGCGAACTGGAATAGCTTCCTCTGGCCGCTCACCATCATCCAGAACCAGGACCTATGGGTCGTGCAGCAGGCCATAGCCAGCTTCCGCGGACAATACTCCGCCTCGTGGAACTACATCATGGCCGCCTCCACTGTGGCGGCGCTGCCGACGTTGCTGCTGTTCTTCATCTTCCAGAAGCAGCTCGTCGAGTCCATAAAGACCTCCGGCTTCAAGTAGAAAGGGAAATTTTGGGGAACTACGGAGATTTCGGGAGCAGCCTGCGCGATCTGCCGCGCCTGAGGAGCAGCCGCCGTAAGAGAGCTTCGAGCTGGGACCGAACCGGCGGTAACGATGACCGCCTGACCATAACGCCTGGGCAGACGGCGACGCTGGCGGACATCTCCGGAGCGGGCTGCGTCAACCACATCTGGGTCACCATCGCCAACGAGAAGATGTCCCGGAGGCCGGACACCCTGGAACCGGACTTCCTGCGGCGTCTGGTCCTCAAGATGTACTGGGACGGCGAGGAGGAGCCGAGCGTACTCGCGCCGGTGGGGGACTTCTTCGGTGTCGGCCACGCCCGGACTACCAACTTCGTCTCCGCGCCGCTCCAAATGAGCCCGGAGGACGGCAAGTCTTTCAACTCCTTCTTCCACATGCCTTTCTCCGACGGGGCGCGCATCGAGGTGACGAGCGAGCTGGAACACGAGAACGTCTTCTTCTACTACTACGTGGACTACGAGGAGTTCGACGAACTAGAGGACGGCCTCGGGCGCTTCCATGCCCGGTGGCGCAGGGAGAACCCCACGGACGGCATCGAGCAGGGTGGACAGAGCAACCAGGAGTTTCAGCTTCAGGGCGAGAATGCTTCGAGTGAGGGGAACTACACCATACTGGAGGCCGAGGGCCGGGGACACTACGTCGGGTGCGTCTTGAACGTCCATAACCTTAGGGAGACGGAGCGGTGGAACTGGTATGGGGAGGGGGACGATATGATCTTCATTGACGGCGAGGAGTGGCCGCCGTCCCTCCACGGTACAGGCACCGAGGACTACTTCAACACCGCCTGGTGCCCACAGCAGGAGTATTCCGCGCCGTACCACGGCATTACTTTAGGCGGCGGAGACAACTGGGGAGGCCAGATCAGCCTGTACCGATTCCACGTCGAGGACCCGGTAACGTTCGAGAGGTCCATCCGGGTGACCATCGAGCACGGGCACGCCAACAAGCGCAGTGACGACCTCTCGTCCGTCGCCTACTGGTACCAGACCGAGCCGCACCGACCGTTCTCTATCTCGCCCGTCGAGGAACGCGTTCCACGGTCCCGATGAGGGACAGGCGAGGCGTTCTTTGCGCGGGGGCATGGAGCATGCAAGACTGCCCGAGGCCAGGTGGGGCCGGGATACAACACAGAAAGGGGAGAGGGCTGTGGCAAAGATCGGCATCCTGACCATGTCCGACGGCCGGGATTTCGTCCACCGGGACATAGAGAAGTTCGCCCGAGACGTGGAGGACAACGTGGTTGGCGCCTTGAAAGCCGCCGGGCACGAGGTCGCGCGCGCCCGCGAGATCGTGTGGACGAACAGGCTCGCGGTCTCGGAAGCCCGGCGTGTGGCGGATTCCCGGCCTGACCTGACGATCTTCAACATCCCCGTGTGGGCCTTCCCGCACTTCTCGATGCTGGCGGCGAAGGAGACGCCCGGTCCCCTGCTGCTCTTCTCGAACCTGAACCCCGTGCAGCCTGGGATGGTCGGGATGCTCGCGGCGGGTGGGGCTCTCGACCAGATCGGCCGCCACCATCTCCGCGCCTGGGGCGACGTCTCCAACCCTGACGTGCTGGCGAAGCTGGAGGCTCATGCCAGGGCCGCGAAGGCCGTGAATGCTTTGCGAGGGAGCACCTTCGGCCGCATCGGCGGGAGGCCGATGGGCATGTACACTGCCGTCTCCAACCCGGATCAGTGGATGGAGAAGTTCGGGGTGGACGTTGAGGAGATCGACCAGTGGGAGTTGGTCCGGCGCTCCGAAGAAGTAGACGGCGGCAAGGTCCGCGCCGCCCGCGAGTGGCTGGAGGAGCGCACTGCGAAAGTACATTACGACGGCAAGCAACTGACGCCGGAGGTCCTGGAACGTCAGATCCGGACGTACTACGTGATGCGAGACCTGATCTCCGAGTGGAACCTGGATTTCTCCGGCATCAAAGCCCAGCCCGAACTCACCACCCACTTCTGCACGATGGACGTGACCGAAGCCTTCCTCAACGACCCCTACGACTGGGACGGCCCGAAAGAATCCCACGTCTGCGCCACCGAAGCGGACATGGACGCCGCCCTGACGATGCAACTGCTCAAGCACCTCTCCGGCACCCCGGTCCTCTTCGCCGACGTGCGCCACTACCATGCCGACCGCGGCATCTGGGACCTCTGCAACTCCGGCCAGCACGCAACCTGGTTCGCCGCGAGGAGCGATGAAGCGGAGGAGAACCTGCGTCACGTCCACCTCTATCCCGAGGAGTTCTTCTTCCCCGCAGGTGGGGCCGCCGTCCATCACCTGGCCGCCGAGGGTGACTTCACCTTTGCCCGCCTCACCCGCCTGGACGGCCGCTATCGCATGCAGGTGATGCGCGGCGATTTGGTGCGCTTCGATGACGCGACAAACGAGAGTTTGATGAAGCAATCCACCTACAACTGGCCGCACGCCTTCGCCCGCGTGGACGCGGATGCCGAAGAGATACTTTCGAGATATGGATCCAACCACATCCACGCTATTCCGGGAGATCACGTAGAAGAGTTGAAAATAGTCTGCAAGCTCCTCGACGTGGACTACGACGGATTTGGGGGCGCCAGATGATACGGAATCCGGGTGAAGAGTTCCATCGCTCGTGGATCGCGGGAATAGGGAGCCGAAAGACGAAATCCCGACTCCCGACTCCCGACCTCCCGACTCCCGGCCAGAACAAGAGGCGAATTTATAGAACGGATTCCATATGAGCGGGCTCCTTCTCGGCGTGGACATCGGGACCGCCAGCTCGAAGGGCGTGCTCACCCGCCCCGACGGCGAGGTCGTCGCAACCACCGAGCGCCCGCACGGCCTCTCGCTCCCCCAACCCGGCTGGGCCGAACACGACGCCGAGCAGATCTGGTGGAAGGACTTTGTCTCCATCTGTCGCGAGCTGGTCGAGAAAGCGGACAACGACATCGCCGCCGTGTGCGCCAGCGGCATCGGGGCGTGTCTGTTGCCGGCGGACGGAGACGGGACGCCTCTGCGTCCAGCCATCCTCTACGGCATAGACACGCGGGCGGAGAGGGAGGTCGAGGAGCTAAACGACCGCTACGGGCGGGATAATCTCCTCGACCGTTGCGGCTCCGTATGCACCACCCAGGCCGTCGGCCCGAAGCTTCTCTGGCTCCGGCGCAACGAGCCCGAGGTCTGGGAGAAGACCGCGAAGTTCTTCATGGCGAACTCTTTCATCGCGTATCGTTTGACCGGTGAGTACGTCCTGGATCATCATTCGGCGAGCCAGTGTGATCCCCTCTACGACGTACACGCCTGTGGTTGGATCGAAGACCGGGCGGAGGAACTCGCGCCCGGCCTTCCCCTGCCGCGCCTCCTCTGGCCCGCCGAAGTCGTCGGAGAAGTGACTCGAAAAGCCGCAGAAGAGACCGGCATCCCTGCGGGCACGCCGGTAGCCGCCGGCACGATAGATGCGTGGAGCGAGGGGGCGAGCGTCGGGGTGCAGAATCCCGGTGACCTGATGCTCATGTACGGCACGACGATGTTCATGATCGAGGTTCTCAAAGAGCCCCTTCACCACCTCGGCCTGTGGGGCACGACCGGCATCCTGCCCGACACGCACAACCTGGCAGCCGGGATGGCGACCTCCGGCGCGCTCACCGGATGGCTACAGAAGATCTCCGGCGGAGTCCCTTTCGAGAAACTTACGGAGGAGGCCGCCGCCGCGCCGCCGGGATCTGACGCCCTCGTCGTGCTGCCTTACTTCGCCGGGGAGAGGACGCCCATCTTCGATCCAGGCGCTCGCGGTCTGATCTCCGGCCTCACCATCAGCCACGGCCGCGGCCACCTCTACCGCGCCATGCTCGAAGCCACCGCCTACGCAGTGCGGCACATCTTCGAGTACATGCAGGAAGCCGGCGGGGGTGGCGACCGGCTCGTGGCCGTGGGCGGCGGCACGAAGGGCGGCCTGTGGACCCAGATAGTCTCCGACGTGACCGGGCGCCCCCAGGATCTGCCGGAACGGACCATCGGTGCGGGCTACGGGGACGCCCTCCTCGCAGCCCGCGCTATTGGCCTCGCCGAACCCGATACCGATTGGAACAAGGTCTCCGAGACCGTCGAGCCGGACGAGGAGAACCGCGAAGTCTACGACGAGCTTTACGGGATCTACCGCGACCTCTATCCTGCGACCCGAGAGCAGATGCACGCCCTGGCGGGGATGCAGAAAGGGGGAGACGTTGTCACCTGAGACGGAGACGAGGGAGCCCGTCGTCCGGTTGCGGGGCGTATCGAAGGAGTTCCCCGGCGTGCTTGCGGTGGATAGGGTGGACCTGGAGATCCTGCCGGGCGAGGTCCACGTGGTCGCCGGGGAGAACGGGGCAGGCAAGTCCACCCTGATGAAGCTGCTCTCGCAGGTCGAGCGGCCTTCCGGGGGAGAGGTCGAGGTCTCCGGCGAGCCGGTCGAGTTCCACGGTCCAGGCCACGCGCAGTCGCTCGGCGTGGCGATGGTCTACCAGGAGTTCGCCCTGGCGCCGCATCTCTCGGTGGCGGAGAACCTGTTCCTCGGGCGCGAGCCGGGACGCGCCGGGTTCATCAACCGCCGGAGCGAGGGCGAGGAAGCGGGGAACCTGCTGCGGCGGGTGGGTTTGGACGTGAACCCGGCCCGGCTCGTCTCCGGGCTCACGGTGGCCGAGCAGCAACGGGTCGAGATCGCCAAAGCACTCGCCATAGACGCGAAGGTCGTCATCATGGACGAGCCTACGGCCACGCTGGCGGAGAAGGAGATCGAAGGTCTCTTCGATGTGATCCGGGACCTCACCTCGCGCGGCATAGCCATCCTTTACATCTCGCACCGGCTGGATGAGATCTTCCGCATCGCAGACCGCGTGACCGTGATGCGCGACGGCAAGATAGTGGACACCCTGCTGGTAAACGAACTCGACGAGGACAAGCTCGTCCGCCTGATGGTAGGCCGCGAGGTCGCCAACCTCTATCCCAAACCGGAGGCCGACATCGGGGACGTTCTGTTGCGCGTGAACGGCGTCAGTCGCGGCGAGAAGCTCGACGATTGTTCATTCGAGGTGCGCGCCGGGGAGATACTGGGCTTCGCCGGCCTCGTCGGGGCGGGACGCACGGAACTGGCCCGCGCCGTCTTCGGGGCCGATAGGAAAGACTCAGGGACGGTCGAGCTGGACGGGAGGACACTGAAGATAAAGCAGCCCCAGGACGCCATAAACGCGGGCATCGGTTATCTGACGGAGGACCGCAAGGGGCAGGGGCTCGCGCTCCAGCTCGGGGTGGACCAGAACATAACCCTCGCCAGCCTGCCGATGAGTTTCGGCTTCATAAACCTTGCGGAGGAACGCAGGACCGCGCGCCAGAGGAGGGACGAACTGAACATCCGCACGCCCTCCATCCGGCGCAGGGTGCAGGTCCTCTCCGGCGGCAACCAGCAGAAGGTCGTCGTCGCGAGGTGGCTGGAGACGAAGGCCAGGGTCATGTTCTTTGACGAGCCGGCTCGCGGCATTGACGTGGGGGCGAAGGCCGAGATGTTTGGCCTTATCGGGGAGCTTGCGAAGGAGGGGCGGGGGATCGTCTTGATCTCCTCTTATTTACCGGAACTTCTGAACATGTGCGACCGCATCCTCGTAATGAACGAAGGAAAGGTGGCTGGCGTTATCGGTCGCGAGGAATTCTCGGAAGAGAGGATCATCGCGCTGGCGACCGCTGGAATGGAGGAGATCGCATGACGGACACTGGGGCCACCGAAGAACGCGGAGGTCTCGGGGCCGCGTTGAGAGAACGCTTCTCCGACGCCGTCTCGCAGTTGGCGGCGGCGGGGGCGTTGATCGTCGTCTTCGTCTTTCTCTCTATCGCCTCGCCCGCCTTCCTCACCGCTGACAACCTCTTCAACATCGGGAGTCAGACCGCTGTGGTCGCCGTCATAGCCATCGGCATGACGCTCGTCATCATCACGGCTGGCATTGATCTCTCGGTCGGCTCCGTGGCGGCCTTCGCCGGGGTGATGGGCGTCATGATGATCGTGGACTTCGGCTTCCCGGTCCCGCTCGCCCTCCTCGGCGGGACGCTCGTGGGGGCGGCGTGCGGGCTCGTCAACGGGTTCCTGGTCTCGACCGCGGGACTGAACCCGTTCATCGCCACCCTGGGGATGCTCTCGGTGGCACGAGGGCTCGTATACATCTTCTCGGACGCTCAGGCTATCTTCGGGACGCCTGACTCCTTCAGGCTCCTCGGACAGGGAGTCATCGCGGGTGGCATCCCCATACCCCTCATCGTGACGCTTGCGATCGCCATCGTCGGCTTCATCATCCTCTCGCGCACCAAGCTCGGACGGTACGCATACGCGATAGGGTCTAACCTGGAGGCGGCGAGGCTCTCGGGGATACCGGTGCGGCGTTATCTGACGCTCGTGTACGTCATCTCCGGCGCTCTGGCGGGATTCGGGGGGATGATCGCCGCGTCACGGGTCAACTCCGGCCAGCCGAACTTCGGCGTGGGACTGGAGCTGGACGTGATCGCCGCGGCCGTCATCGGCGGGGCGAGCCTGTTCGGAGGTCAGGGAACCGTCATCGGGACGCTTATCGGGGCGTTCTTGATCGCCCTGATAAGGAACGGATCGGTGCTGCTCGGCGTGGACATCTTCTATCAGCAAGTAATCATCGGCGTGGTCATCTGGATCGCCGTCTTCTGGGACCAGTACCGTCGCCGCCGTCTGGCATCGTCATCGGAGTAATAATGGACATTCGGAGAAGGGAGAAACATGCGTAGAAGCAGAATATCCGTGGCCGTTCTGGGAGCGGCGATCGCCCTCGCCCTCGCGGCCTGCGGGGCCGAGGTGAGGGAATCTGGCGGTGGAGAAGGAGGGAACGGCGGAGGTCAGGACGGGCCGATACAGCTCGCGGTCGTGCCGAAGGCCGTCGGCTTCGATTTCTGGGCGACGGTTCAGGACGGAGCCCAGTGTGCCGCGCAGGACGCGGAAGGCGAGGTCGAGGTCCAGTGGGACGGCGTCACGCAGGAGACGGACGTAACGGGACAGGTCAACCTGCTCACCAACTTCGTCTCCCAAGGCGTGGACGGTCTCGTCTACGCCGCCACCGACGCGCAGGTACTCGCCGACGTTACTCAGAACGCCCTGGATCAAGGTCTCGTGGTCGCGAACATAGACTCAGGGACGAACCCCCAGCCCGAAGAGGTCCCGGTCTTCGCCACGGACAACGTCGCCGCCGCCGAGGACGCCACGGAGTACCTCGTCGAGCAGCTCGGCGAGGAGGGCGGGCAGGTCGCCTTCATCCCGTTCCAGCCTGGGACCTTGACCAACGACACTCGCACCGAGGGCTTCATGAACGTGCTCGAGGAGAACCCGCAGGTCGAGCTCGTCGCCACGCAGTCGAGCGAGAGCGACTACAACACCGCGCTCCAGGTCACGGAGAACATCCTCACCGCCAACCCCGGCCTCGACGCTATCTACGCCGCCAACGAGCCAGGCGTCCTCGGAGCGGCGGAGGCCGTGAGGGGCGCTGGACTCGAGGATCAGGTAACCATAGTCGGCTGGGATACCGCCCCGGATGAGCTTCAGGCCGTCCGCGACGGCGTGGTCGCCGCGCTCGTCGCCCAGAACCCCTTCCGCATGGGATACGACGGCGTGAACGGCGCCGTCGAGATGGCCCGCACCGGCGAGCCGGTAGAAGGCGAAGACACCGGCGCCACCCTCGTCACCAGCGAAAACATAGACGACGAGGAAGTCCAGTCCGTCCTCGACCCGAGCTGCGACAACCCGCCCACCGAGACGCCGGAAGGCTAGGAGGATGGGAGCGGGGGCGATGGTGTTTCACCGCTCCCGCTCCTTCAGAGAAGAGAGCCGCCCTCGCCAAAGTCCATGGGAGCAGCATCCTCCACGATCCGCAGCCGCTCGTCTTTCTCCACCTCCGGTAGCAACGCTTCTGATACCCACATCCGGCGCGGCTACAGATCAGACGCTCTACTCTGGAGACTCGCGCTTACGCGATCGGGGTAATGGGCCCATTCGGGAATCCTGTTCCCGCGCGTCGCCGCCGATGGCGCCGTGCAACCAGACAGTAAGAAAATCCTCTCCCGCGTCCTCGGCTTCCCGCTCAAAAACTTCGGACATTGCTGTTACGATTTCATCGAAGTCGTAGCTCGCGTCTTGGGCCGCGCGTCGAAACGAACGCTGATAAATCCGTAGGAGCAACTCTCCGCCGACCTTTGACTGCGTCAGGGCGTCGAGAGCAGCTTCTCCGACCAGAACCGCCGTGCTTGGGGACTCTCGCTGGACTGCGCCTCGTGAACGGTGTCCCCGCAGGGTATTGCCCACTACGGACACGTAGAATGTATCCGCCTGGTACGCACTTTCGAGCAAACGGAGTTGTTCTCCGAGACGCTTCCCGTCGCCGCCTTTGGCGGAGCCGGTCTTGTTCTTGACCTGAAACAACCGAACGGTGTCGGGCCGCTCGGGTACCGGTACCTGCCCAACGTCTGCTCCCGGAAACGGATTCAGGGTTGGATCAAGCTTCTCTTTTCCGGCGTTGCGGGTGCCTTGCGGCTCAGGAACGCGGAAGTTTCCTCGCATCATGCCGATGACGTTCTGGTGCAAGTTGCCTACGAGGTCTTCGATCTTCATGAGCACCTTATGCGAGGCCGATGACTCAATAGTCTTCTGCATGTTCCTCTGGCTCAACATTTCGTAATTCGCGGCGAGGATAAAAGGATCCAAAACGTCACCGGGATTATGGCCCACTTTGAGGTCGGCGGCGCTCGCGGGAAACCTCGCGACGGCTGCTTGCAGCGAAGATGCGACGTAGCCGGTGGCTTCCTGCGGATTGGCGAAGGCGCGGCAGAGTTGTATCTGGTCCGCCAGATCCTCTGCAGTCGCGGTACTTGGCTCGAAGAAACCCCGAAGTCCTGACAGCACCTCGGCGCGGCTTAGATCACCCAACTCGACAGCGGTCATCTCCGTGAAAGCTCGACCGATGGAGCGTATGCTCAAAGCATCGCAGGCGCGGTCGACAAGCTCGCTTGCCGAAGCCCGGCGGATCCATTCGATCTCCTCGTTCGCCCGCCGGATGCGCGAGAGCAGTTTGGGGTCGAGCGAGGAGAGCCGTTGCCTCAGCCAGTCGGGATCTCCGGTCATCCTGGAACTATCTTCCGTCCAGCCTTGTTCCTGGCGGACGATCTCAGAACTCCAACAGCCGTCCCTAGCATCTCCTCATGAGACGGTTCCTCGGTCACGGAAGATCCAAGCGTTCCGCCTATTGCTTCCCCCAACGCGACAGGCACGGCGTTGCCGATTTGGAGGTACTGCTGATGCATCGAGCCACTGAATCGCCACTCATCCGGGAACCTTTGAAGTCGCGCGCACTCGCGAACCGAGAGAGGACGGCTTTCCTCTGGATGACACATCGCCGAGCCCTTGCGGTTTGCCTTACCGGTGATCGTTGGTGAAGGCTCGTCCCAACCGAGCCGCCGGAAAAACCCGGTCTTGCCTCCGCCGGCACTGTAGCTCTTCTCGCCCATCGCCTTCGCCGCGATTTCGGGAGGCAAGTCTCTCCAATTACCTCCGGGCGGCACGAGATCGAAAACGCTTCGCACGGGCGCTGAGTATTGAGAACCTGGGCCTGGATCGTCTGTGAGATCGTCGATAGCGTCTCGCACGGTACGAAAAGGAGCTAGATTAAGGCCATGCGTAGGTTCGGGAAGAGGGGGCGGAAGACCATCGCGATCTCCGAGCATGACGAACCTGTATCGGCGTTGTGGCGCGCCAAATAATGACGAGTCGAGTACCCCAAAGGAGATTCGATAACCCATCTCCGCGATGGCGGTCCTGAGTATTAGCTTGATCGCCGACCCCGAAAGCTCATCTTCTTCGAGTGGCGGAGAGCCGTCCGTGTCGAAGAGAGTCGGTAGCTGGTTGCTGTACGAGGACAGGTTCCAAGATTTCCCAGGTCTCTCGGCGATTGGACGATGGCGAACGGCGGCCGTAACTAGGTTGGCGACGTTCTCCAGTACGAAACGCCGGGGACGCACTTCGGATATGAGCCGGAGGTATTCGAAGATCAAATTTCCCCGTGGATCGGCCAACGCCGCGCGCCTGCCTCCGGGACAGAAGCTCTGGCATGGTGGGCCACCCACCATCAGATCCACTTCCTTCTGTCCCGTTAGTTGATGAAGTCTTCTACCGTCGAGCGATGCGGCGTCCGCGTGCAGCACCCTTGTTTCGGGCCGGTTTGACCGAATCGTCTCGCAGACGATTGGCTCGATCTCCACCGCGAGCGAAGCGGTGAAACCACACGATTCCAGCCCGAGATCCAGGCCCATAGCCCCCGAAAAGAACGACCAGACGACCGGAGCGTGCGTAAGACTTTTCATGCCGTTCAGTGTAACAGTGTCTCTGGGTTCGGATGCCCGCAGAGCTTGCCAATGCTGGCGCGACCATCAGCGGAGAAGAGAGCCGCCCTCGCCAAAGTCCATGGGAGCAGCATCCTCCACGACCCGCAACCGCTCGTCTTTCTCCACCTCCGGTAGCAACGCTTCTGATACCCACATCCGGCGCAGCTTGATGGTGTTCTGGATGTGGACGAGGCGCGCCTCGGACGAGGTTACCCCTGCGCACATGGTGAGGGCGGCGGCGACGGCCATCCTCTCCGTGGGCATGACCATCGGGGTCTTGACGGGGGCCGGCGTGGTTGAGGTGAGGGCGTTGAGGTAGGTTGCCGAACGCTCCATCTTCGACGCCAGACGCTCCGTCACCACGTCGGCCATCCCGAGGCCGTTGGCGTTGCCTCCGGTCTCTTCGGTGAGGTCGAGGTAGACCATGCGCTCCACCTCCGGGCCGCCTGAGGCGGCGGTCGTCGGGTAGCGGCCCGTGACGTTCGGGTCCGCGCCGTCGCCCGAGACGTTCTTGCCGATCTCATCCACCACCAGCACGTCCAACTCGTCGAAGGGCAACCGCGCCAGGTTCTTCTTCGCCTCTTCGAGGAGTGGGGCTTCGGCCTCTTCCAATTTATCCGCCGGGATGGCGACGATCCGGGAAGGCTCCTCGTCGGCGTTTTCGATGGTGGCGAGCCCGAAGGCGACTTTGCCGGTCTCGACGGCTACCCTGGCGGCGTCTGGGATGGTGCGGTGTATCTTCTCCCATCCCTGCGAGTGAATCGAGTACGCGCCCCGCTGCTTGCCGAGCCCGATGGCGAGCATCTTGGTAGGCCCGCTCTCGACCGCCCCCCGGAACGCTGTATGGGGTTTGATCCTGTTGACGACGATGACAGAGTCCGCCTCGTAAGCGTTCCTGTCCATGTACACAGGCACGCCCGCCGGCGTCTCTCCGAGCTTCACCGTCTCCATCGTCGCCCGCACAGGACATCTCATCCGGTCCTCGCTCACCCCGAAGTGCCTCAAGACATCCGCCTGACCTTCGGCGGTCGAGGCCCCGTGGCTCCCCATCGCAGGGACGATGAAAGGTTGCGCTCCGGCTTCTTTCAACGCCTCGACCAGCGCCGCGACGACCTCGGAGATCCGACTGACCCCCCGGCTTCCGACCCCGATGGCGATAGAGCCGGATGGGAGATCCACGGATTTCAACGCCTCACGGACGCTCTCCCGGATATCCGCCAGGGCTGGCGGTCCCTCCACCCGTTGCTCGACGAGGGCCACGTTCGGCATCTCGACCTCGCGTAGCAACTCTTCGATCTCCTCTCGAACCGGCTTCTCTGTCTGCATCCTCTACCTCCGAGTCCGTAGTTTCCCTAATCCGTTGAGCTACCCCGCTGGAATTGCGGCAGCCCGTCGTCCACGCTCTCCCAGCCGACCCTGTCTTCCATCCATACGTGATACGTTGGCGGGAACTCCTCCGGCCGGTCCAGGCTCGCCGTGGTCACGTCCAGTGAGTCCGGGTCTCCGTCGTGACGATAGGTCAGCGACGTGCCGCATCCGCCGCAGAACGTCCTGACGACCTCCGGCGACGAACGGTACGCCACGGGCTCGCCGGAGACGAAAGAGAAGTCTTCGATAGAGACGGTGAGCCATGCCACGGACTGGGCGCCGGCCGCCCGGCGGCACGAGACGCAGTGGCAGACGTCCGAGGATTGTGGTTCTCCGGCCATCCTGTACCGTACCCTGCCGCAGAAGCATCCGCCATCACGAAAGTCGCCTTCCATGTTCCTTCCTACCCTCTCGCGAACCCGTGAACATTCTAGCAGCGGGACGCGAGGATTGGTCTTTATCGGTTGCTATACTGATCCCGTTGTCTCCGAGTAAGGAGGGGTGCGAGGATGCGGGTTGCTCTTTTCATACCGTGCTACGTGGACCTCATAAACCCGGAGGTAGGCGTCGGCGTGGTGCGCGTCCTGCGGAAGTTAGGTGTAGAGGTCGTCTATCCCGAAGGGCAGACGTGCTGCGGCCAGCCGGCCTTCAACTCCGGCTTCTTCGACGAGTCCCGCGGCGTCGCCCGCCACTTCCTCGACGTGTTCGAGAAGGAGGATTGGGACTACATAGTCTGTCCGTCCGGATCTTGCGCCACGATGGTCTCTCACTACTATCCTTTCATCTTCGAGGACCTGCCCGAAGACCGGGAACGCTCCGAAATTTTGGGCCATCGCGTCCGGGAGTTCTCGGACTTCCTGGTGAACGTGCTCGGCGTCACGGACCTCGGGGCGAACCATGAAGGCCGCGCCGTCTTCCACACCGGCTGCCACCAGCGGCGCGAGCTAGGGGTGTTGGAGGAGCCCAGGGAGCTATTGCGGAACGTCTCGGGCTTCGATCTTCTGGATTGGGAGAACGAGGAGCTATGCTGCGGGTTCGGGGGGACCTTCTCCGTCAAGATGCCCGACGTCTCCACCGCGATGGCCGACGAGAAGATAGCGGCCCTGGAGCGAAGCGGGGCCGACACCCTCGTCTCCTGCGACTCCAGTTGCCTGATGCACATGGGAGGAAGACTCAAGCGCACCGGGCACGACACCCGCGTCATGCATCTCGCTGAGATCCTCGATCCTGGAAAGGCTGGATAGAGATGACAACGAGCAAACCGGCCAGGAAGCCCGACACGGAAGACAGGCGGCGGGAGGGGATCTCGAGCAACGTCGAGGGCTTCAACGAGCGGAGCCGAAAAGCCATTGGGGACCGCCAACTCCACGACGCCGTAGCCCTCGCCTCCAAGAACCTCATAGATGGCAGGAACAAGGTCCTGGGAGCCTTGCCTGACGCGCCGGAGTTGCGGGAGCGGGCGTATCGCATCAAGCAGGAGACGATGGCGAACCTCGACCGCTACCTGGAGCAGATGGCCGACGCCGTCGAGGCGCGGGGCGGCAACGTCTTCTTCGCCAGCGATGGGGAGGATGCCATCCGCTACGTCGCCGACCTGGCCCGGCGCAAGGGAGCGAAGATCATCGCCAAATCCAAGAGCATGGCTACCGAGGAGATAGAGCTGAACCGCAGGCTCGAAGAGGATTACGCCGATCTCGACCTGGAGATCGTGGAGACGGACCTGGGCGAGTGGATCGCGCAGCTAGCCGGCGAAACGCCCTCGCACATCGTCGGCCCCATCCTCCACATGAGCCGTCAGCGAGTCGCCGACATCCTCTCTGGCGTCGCCGGCGAGAAGCTTCCCCCGAACGTGGAGGAACTGACGAAGTTTGCCCGCAAGCGCCTCCGGGAGAAGTTCCTGACTGCGGAGATCGGGATGACCGGGGCCAACTTCGGGGTCGCCGAGACAGGGACCATCTGCACGGTCACAAACGAGGGCAACGCCCGGCTCGTCACCAGTGTCCCGCCGGTCCATGTGGTGGTGATGGGGATAGAGAAGCTCGTTCCCCGCTTCGATGACCTCTCGACGTTCGTCCAACTCCTGGCGAGGAGCGGAACGGGGCAGAAGGTCACCGTCTATACCAACTTCATCACCGGGCCGCGCGCGGAGGGCGAGCTCGATGGGGCGGAGGAGCTGCACCTGATCCTACTCGACAACGGCCGCTCGAAACTCCTCGGCACCGAGTTCGAGGAGGCCCTCTACTGCATCCGGTGCGGCGCCTGCCTGAACGTCTGCCCCGTCTATCGCCAGACCGGCGGCCACACTTACGGCTCGACGTATTCCGGCCCGATAGGTGCCGTCATCACGCCGCTCCTCAAAGGCGACAAGGAAGCAAAAGACCTGCCGCATGCATCATCGCTGTGCGGCGCGTGTTCGGAGGCGTGCCCCGTCGGCATCCCGCTGCACGACCTGCTCTTGAAGCTCCGCAACCGCCAGGTGGAGGAGGGGCTCGCGGGCAGGGCGCAGAGCGCGGCCTTCAAGGGCTTCGAGAACACGATGAGGAGCCCGGCTCTCTACAAGATCTCCGGCAAAGCCGGCCGCGTCGCCCAGAAGCCCCTCGAAAAAGACGGCGCCATCCGGCCGCTCCCAGGCCCCATTAGCGGATGGACGAACACCCGCGACCTCCCGCCGCTCGCCCCGAAGTCCTTCCGGGAACTGTGGAAGAAGGGGCTGAAGGATGGCTGACCGGATCGAGTTCATGGAGAAAGTCCGCCACCGCACCCGGACGGGGAAGTACAGGCCCACCCACGCCCCCGACGTGGCCTGGACCCGCGAGGGCGCGCCCCCTGAGAGAGAGCCGATAGAGGACCCCCCGGCGCGCTTCCTGGAGGAGCTCGAGGCCGTGGGCGGGCACGGGCGGCGGGTGAGGAACATCACGGAGGCCCGGAAGTACGTGCTGTCCCTGGCCCGGGAACGGGAAGCAAAGCTACTCCTGCGCTGGGACGTGGAGGAGCTGGACCGGATGAAGGCGGACGTCCCGCTCCGGGAAGCCGGCGTGGAGGTCGCGGTGTGGAACGATGACCTTGCAGATCCGAAAGATGTGGCGGCGCGGGCGGACATCGGGCTCTCCACGGCGGCGTGGGCCATCGCGGAGACAGGGAGCCTGGTGCTCGAGGGAGGGCCGGGGCGGGGCCGCGTCGTCACGCTCCTGCCGCCGTGCTACGTGGCCGTCCTGTACGCGAGGAAGGTTCTCTCCACGGTCCCGGAGGCCATAGGGAGATACGCTGAAGGAGGAAACGTGCCGGCCAACGTCTGCTTCCACACCGGCCCCAGCCGCTCGGGGGACATCGAGATGACGCTCGCCATTGGGGTGCATGGTCCCGGTGACGTTCACGTATTGCTGGTGGGTTAGCATGGCGAGGTTTCGCGGCTCGGCGAAGCAACCGCCCTTGCGGCGGAAGCTATCGCCCAGCGGTTCGGGCGGGGGGCTGTAGACGGCAAGATCCAGGCGCATGTCGTCACCATCCAAAACTGACAGTTGGAGCGAAACACGCACAATTCGCCACAAGCAATTCAAGGAGGAAGCGCGATGTCTCAACAGCAGACGATTTCCGTAGAAACGGTGAAGGCCATCCTCGATGCCTTCAATGCTCACGATCTGGATGCGATCATGGAGTTTTTCGCAGACGATTGTTCGTTGGATATGCCCCGTGGGCCAGATCCGTGGGGACAGCGCTTTGTGGGCAAGGCGGC
>JBPCLT010000005.1:0-10213 GCA_051003015.1 Rubrobacteraceae bacterium
TTCGCCGTGTCACGCCACTCTACGAAGAAGTCCGTCTTCTTGGGGTCGGTGATGGCCCCGGTGAAGTAGATGTCTTCGACGCGGTCGGGGTTTAGGTTCAGGTGCCGGAGCATCTCGACGAAGAAGGATCGCTCGGGAGCGGAGTCGAAGTTGTAGGGATGGTAGTGGAAGCCGAAGCCACCGGGGTTCTCCGCGTCGGGCAGGAGATTGAGTATGAGGTGCTCTCTGTCCTCGGCGTAGGAGATGGAGGTCGCGTACTCGCCCGTCTTCCCATCCAGCCATCCCTCCGGCTTGACGATTTCTATGGTGAGGGTAACCGTCTCCTCGCCTTCCTCGTAGCGGCAGGTCTGATCCTCGATCTGGGCCGCCACGGCGGGCAGGTGGTCGGCAGGCATCTCGCCCTCTGGGTACAGTTCTGAGAGCAAGCGGCGGGTCTTCAGGGTGTCCAGACGATATGTGGACGCGAGCGACGTGGCCGCCTTGTAGAGGTCGGTGGTCTCGCCGGCGACGTCTATGGGTATGTCGTCCACGGCGCGCAGCACGCTCTGGGTGCCGGCCCGCTCGCCGACGCTGTAGGTGGTCCGTAACATCGTCTCCACGGAGCCGTTTCCCGAGGGCCTCTCCAGCGTCAAGCCGTCGGTAACTGAGCCGTTCTCGGAGTCCAGTCTTCGGATGACGCGGCGTGTGAAGGTGACAGTCAGAGGTGCGGGGGGTGACACGGGGTCCTTGAGGTGTAGGACGGCGGTTTTCTTTCTCTTCTCGGACTTGGTGAGGTCCCCGAGGGTCTCGCCGTAAGTCTCCTGGAGCTGCTTGTCCAGGGTGGCGCGATTCTCGTCGGAGATGTAGATACGTGCCTTGCTGTCGTTACCCGGAACCTGACGCAGGCAGCGGCTCGCGGCCTGGAGGACGAAGTTGTTGGAGGTCTTGAGCTTGCGGGCGAGGGCGCAGGCGAAGAGGCTCGGACAGTTCCAGCCCTCGGTGCCCTTGTTGACCAGCAGGATCACGCGGTAGGGTGAGTCCGGGTCGTTGAGGCGGTTGAAAGCGTCGATCTCCGCCTGGCCAGAATCGGAGGTGTTGCGCAGAACAATGGCGGGACCCAGCCCGATCTCCGAGAGGGTCGCTTCGACGATGGGCCGAATCTCTTCGAGGTCGTTGGTTTGAGGAAAGTAGATCGCCAGCTTCGCGGGTGAGCCGTCGGGCAAGGCCACGTCCCTGTAGCCGTCGAAGAAGTCCAGGACCACGTCGCGGACGAACTCGCCGGCCGCCGCGGCGTCGAAGCGGTAGGAGAGGATGCTGTCCTCCACCTCCTTGAGGATGCCCTCGGCTATGCCTTCGGCGAGCCCGTACCAGATCACCACGTCCTTGATCACCTGCTTCTTGTAGTAGGGGGTGCCGGTGGTGTTGACGACACACGCAACTCTGGTGTTATCCGCCAGGTAGTCAACCGTCTGGCGGACTCTCTTGAGCTTCTCTATCACTTGACCGTAGGTATGGTGCGCCTCGTCGGAGAAGACGCCCAGGTGAGGGAGGCTGGCTATGGTTTGCAGGCGGCGGTTGGCGACCTCCTCCGCCCTTTGCTCCTCGGTCTGTATCTGGAGCTGCGTCCAGCCCTTCTTCTTTCGCACGGTCTGCTTCTGGATGCGGATCTTCTCCGTATTCGTCACGACGACGTTGAAAGAGGAGCCCCGCACCACCGGCACGTCGGGATCGCCGTCGCGGGTGAAGGCGAGTTTGAAGGACGCCGCGAACCGTTTGTAGAATCGCGGCGGCAGAATCTCATCGTAGGGAACCTCGGCCAATTCGCGTAGGGAGCCGATGATCGTCTTGCCCGGCGCGAAGACGAGGGCGTTCTCCACGAACTCGCCGTCCTCGTACTCGATGGCCATGGCGAACTCGGTGGCGAAGATCGCGCCGATGAGGATGGTCTTGCCTGCCCCCATTGCGAGCGCGAAGATGTAGCTGGGGTAGTCGAGGGTTAGGGTCTCGCGCAGGGAGTCGAGGCCGTGTTCGCGCACGAGGGAATCGTCGGTCATGACGCGCTCCAGCAACCCATCTAATCCCTCATCGAGGATGATGTCCTGGAGGTCGGCACTGGTCAACTCAAGCGCGTTGCGGCGCGAGCTTATGGAGGGAAACATCCGCGCGTAGAGGTCCGGGATATGCAGGGTCTTCTCTATCAGTCGCAGGTACCAGTAGGTTTCGAGGGCGCGCCGTTGCGGCTCTCTGAGAAAGCGGAGGGTGTCTACGGGTGAGCCATCGGCCACCTCTTCCGATTGCACCTGGTACTCGAGGATCTCGGTTAAAGCCGGGAACTCGTCGCATGGGTAGCCTTCCTCGCGCCACTCCCGGACCCTCGCTCCAAGCACCTGATGCAGGTGATCCATACGCCTCTCTTCCCAAATCATCTCTGATCGCCATCTCGCCATCGTGCGACCACTAGCAGTTGAGGTACGCTTCCCATCTCTGGTACGAGCTAATGGTGCATTGTCCTATATCGTGGCCCTTTCAACAAAGTTTTGGGCACGGATGACGTGATACTTGGCCAGCGGGGGTACGTCGAGCGACGATCTACAGAGTCTACTCGGAGGAACAGAGACTCCAGGCCCTCTCCACAAGGTACGCTAACCATCCAACGGCTGCCATACTCGCTCGTTTCCCCACCGGTCGAAACCCTACGGATCGTCCCACTCGCCGGAGGCGTGGCGGCAGAACAGAAAGAGAGTGCCTGCCGACCAAAACCATTCCAACAATTCGGGCTGGCATCGTATCGATTTTATCGAGCGAGAGGCAAAAGCGGGTGTCAAGCCCGTCGTCCGTACCGGCATTGGGATTTCCCCGCTAGAGCGGACCGGAGACCGCCTGTGCCTTTCCCTGTGTTCCAAATTAGTAGAATGTGCTTCGGGGTCAAAACAAGGACGAACAGGGACAAAACAGGTATTTAGAGAGCCTTAACGCGCGTATTTCCGGGACGCCTGCTATCATTTCGTTTGACGAGGATGGAAGAAGGGTCGCATGGAGCGGGCGGAGGAGCGCAGGACTCGTGGGCGGGGGATCATGCTCAGGAACCTCAAGCCCCTCCGCGAGCGCAGGGGCTTGTAGCGGCGGGAGCTAGAAGCGATCAGCAGGGTTTACCGCTCGACGATAAACGAGTTGGAGTTGCTGGATCGCGGGGCGCAGGTAGAACGGTGAGGAAGCTGGCCGTGGCTCTGGGGGTGAGGCCGAGGGCCTAGTCGGCTAACCGATCCCGCGGACCGGAGGTTAGGACGTGGAACGCACCAGGACGGAGATAGACAGCGCGCTCTTCGAGGCCGTGCATAAGCTGGCGGCCGAGCAGGGCCGCGAGGACTCGGAGATACTCGAGGACGCCGTAAGCTACTACCTGCTCTCTCTGGGAGCCCCCTCGGGACACGGTGCCATGTCCGATGAGCGCCGCGAGCTGGCGCGGCGGCGGCTCCTCGGTCTGGTAGGAGCCGGTGGTCTCGAAGACGAAGAGGCGCGGGCGATCGCGGAGGCGGCGGTGGGGCGCGCCCGGGCCGAGGCCCCCGAGAGGAACGGGGAACTGCCAGCGCTTCCCCGGGCGGAGGTGCGCGAGAGGCTAGGCGTGAGCGGCTCCGGGGAGCCGGACGGCTCCTCCTAGGTGACGGAGGTTCCTCCGGGAGACCGTGCTCCCCTCGTCGTCCTCGACACCGTGGTGGTAATACGCGGCATCATAGGCCGCCGCGACGGGGTGGACGCCCTGGTCCTGCGGGCCGTGGCCACCGGGGAGGTCAGGCTCGCCGTCAGCGACGACGGCCTGAGGGAGTTGCAGAGGGTGATGGGTTACGAGTCCGTCCGCGAGAAGATCTCGGACCCTGCCCGCGCTTTCGCCGTCGGCCTGGACATGGGCGTGATGGGGAAGCTGTTCCGTCCCCGGAGGTACGACTGGCCGACCCTGCCGGACCCGAAGGACCGCTGGGTGCTCGACCTGGCCTACGAGGCGGGATCCAGCGAGTCGCGCGCGCCGTACGTCGTCACCCACGACGGCCACTTCCTGGACCGTCGTGCCCGGCTCGGGGCGATGGGCTTCCGGATCGTCACCCCGGAGCAACTCCTGGACGATATCCGCCCAGAGAAATAGGGGCGACACGCCGCCGATGGCTTCGGTACCATACCCGCAGGACGTCGACCCGAGGAGGATCGGACCTGGCCGACGAGGTGTACACGTACTTCGGCGGCGTCTTCGGACGGCTGCTGAAGGCGCGAGGTTACAACCAGAGCACCTTCGCCGCCGAATGCCGGAGGCGGGGGTTGAGGGTAGGCAAGCCAGGTAGACAGCGGGACGTCGGCCAGAGGAGCGTCTCGGACTGGATGCGTGGCAAGGTGGCCTGCCCGCGGGAGGTCCCCGGCTATACGGATATCGTCCTGGACCTCACCGAGGAGGAATGGGTCGAACTCGCGCTGGCGTTCGCCTACGGACAGACGTTCATGAAGGAGGACGTCGAGGACCTCCCCGAGTTCAGAAGGCTTTACCGTACGAAACTTGTGCGAGAGAGCGAAGGTCGGGCGAGGGAGCGATAAGGCTCGAGATGTACGATCCTCGGAGAGTGAGCCGAACCACCACACGGTTTGCTTGCCGGAGCGCCGTCGGGCCGACTGGCGGATTCTGGATGGGTCGAAACTTGACCATCGTCCGCTGAAGCGGAGCGCGGGTGGTCAGGAGCCTCGCCCGAGCGTGCGCACCCCGCGCCACGAGCCCGCGGTCGTTCCTGCCGACCTCGTACTCGACTTCGCCACCCGGCTCCAGGCTCGTTACACTATCCCGGACCTCGGAGTGATGCACGAAGACGTCCGGGCCGTTCGGGTGCGCCAGGAACCCGTAGCCCTTGCCCGGATCGAACCACCTCACCCGCCCCCGCTCGCGGGATGCGTCGTCCCAGGGGTCGGGCTCGGCCTTCGTACCCGTCTCGGTGGTGCGCGACGAGGCAAGAGTACTTTCCGCTTCCGCCACCGGGCCATCCCTGCCGCCGACCTCCAACACTATACTATCGCGTCCTCGGCGACCTTCACGACCACGGAGTCGACACCAGCCCAATGCTCGCGCCAGATCGGGTCTCCTGCCACGTCCGGATCGAGCCACAAGCCCCAGCCGTCCTGCTCGCCGTGTTCGAGCACGCCCTCGAAGACGCTCACGGGCTCGCGGGCGCCACGCTCCCTGCGGTGGCTGTCGTTCCTGGAGCGGAAAGATTGCACCGAAGAAGGGCTGGTCCCGAGGGCGTCGGCGATCCACGCATCCGTCTTGCCTTCCCGGACCCACTGCATTATCTGCTCCGCGTGTGGCTTGAGCGCTACGCGCTTCCTGGAGCCCACCCCAACCCTCCTTCCGTTTCTTTCCTTGGCAGACCGCGCTTACTCTTATGGAACGCGGCCAGGAATCGTCCGCCAACGCCGCCTCACCCATATCCTCCAGTAAGCGAGGTATGGATTCAAGGCCATGGGTTGGCCTCCATGTTCGTCTCTCCCGGCGAAACGAAGGCGGCACGGTACAGGCTCGCGATCTGGGCCTCACCGCGCAGGCTCGTCGCTCATGCAAGTCGGTCTCCCCGGCATCCCTTGCCCGAATCCTCTGGATCCCCCTCAGACAAGGACACAAATCCCGTAACACGGGGGTGCCGCGAGGCTGGCGGGAACTCCAACGGCATCGTAGCCCGTGCGTTTTTCCGTCGCGGTGGTCTAGGATAGGTTCTCGCTGAACACGACCGGCAACTGCGCCAAGCGCTCCACGGTCGCCGAGAGCGTGCCCCTCTCCGGCCTGTGGGCCAAGGCCCTTCGTCGCGCTTCCACACCGCCCGCACGCCGCACTCCGCGGCCCCCGCGATGTCGGCGGCCGTGTTGTCTCACACCATCGCGCACTCTTTGGGGCGAACCCCGGGCGTGAGGCGGCCTCCAGGAACGCGGTCGGGCGCAGCATTGCAGTGGTTGTTCCCGAAAGCATCTTGCGGGAAGCCGGCGGTATTAGGGACCTTCCAGCGCCCGGGCGAGCAACCTCGTGAGTGCGCGTCGTTCCGATTCGTCCAGCGCGTCTAGCAGCGTACGCCTGGCCGCGTCTACGAGGAGTTGTCCGCGCTGTTGGGCGTGCTCCCCGGAGGGTGTCATGGTGAGCAGGTAGGCGCGTCGATCCGCGGGGCTGCGGCGCCGTTCGATGAAGTCTTTCCCGTCCAGGCCGTCGACGACGGCGACGATAGTGGTGCGGTCTATGCCGAGCCGCTGGCCCAGTTCCCGCTGCGTCATCGGCCCTTCGCCGGCCAGCACGCATAGCACGGCGTGCTGTTTGACGTCGATGCCCAGCGGCCCGAGCTCACGGGCTTCCAGCTCAAGGGAGCGCGCGTGGAGCTTGCCGAGCAGAAAGCTCGGGCGGCCAAGCAGCGACGACGGATAACGACGGGCCATGCTCGGAGTTTAGCAGCAAGAAAAACTAAAAGTGTTGATGACAGTCAGTTATACTGTTATACTCCTCATGATGCACGTCGGCGAGCTGGGGGTGGTTTTCGTGAACGGTTCGGGCGGGACGGCGGGCGGGGGACCGCGCGAGGCGTTGGACCGGATGCTGCCACTACTCCGTGACAAGGACCTCGACGGCCTCGCCGACCTGTACTCGGAGGACGGCGTTCACGAGCTGCCGTTCGCCCCGCCAGGCGCGCCCCGCCGGATCGAGGGGCGCGAGCGGATCCGGGCCTACTTCGCCTCGACACTTTCAGACGTGCCCCTGGACTTCCGAGAGTTCCGGCCGGTAGCGATCCACGACGCGGCAGACCCGGAAGTGATCGTCGCCGAGTACGACGCCCACGGCGAAGTAACGACCACCGGGCTCCCTTTTACGGTGCGGTACCTCTGGGTGCTGAGGGTCTCCGGCGGCGAGATCTTGTCCTGGCGCGACTACTGGAACCCTCTCGAGATCCTCGAGTTGCAGGGGCTCCTGCCAAGCTTGATCTCCCGCCTCACTGAGGAAGACGACGCTTGAGGGCCGGCGCGCGAGCAGCGCGCCGGCCCATCTTTCCCCCTCACCGCGAGCTCGTGGGAGCGCAAGAAGGTCACATCGCCCCGTTTGGGGCAGGTTCGGGCCGAGCGCCGGCCGCTTGGGGAGGCTTCCGGGCCTTACCGCCAGCCTCGCGGCACCCCCATGTCACGGGGTTTGTGTCCTTGTCTGTCCACCTCACGCCGCGAGGCGGCTCCCCGTCTCCAGTTCGCCCTTGAACAGAGCCCGGGCAGCCTCTTCTGATCCCGTGGAGAATCTCAAGAGGCGGTTGCCAGACCCCACTGCCGTCTCGGTGAGCACGTAGCGGTCGCCATCGAAGACAAGTTCGAATAGAACCCCGGCGAACCCGTCCACGACGGGTTCCATCCCGACCACCGCCGACTCGAGGACCTCGTATTTTTCGGCAACTTTCACGACCGTACACCTCCTCTTCCATTATACGGGTGGGCCCCGTGGGCCCCACCTCCGAGGGATTCCTACGCCGCTCCGCGATCGAGTGCCTCCTCCGTCCGCGGCCGACTATCTTCCACGCACTCGATGATCTCGTGGGCGGCCTTCTGAACCTTCGAGAGCACGGCCTTCACCACTTCCTTCCGCTCTGTCCAGTGGGCCACGTAGGCGAACGAGTACCCGGAGGCATCTACGCCGAAGTAGGAGAGCACCGCGTATGCTGTCCCCTCGGCCTCCGCTTCCAAGGTGGGCCGTTCCGCCTCCGAGACCGCAGCGTTTCTGTGGAGCAGGTGGTGGGCCACCTCGTGGGTCAGGCTCTTGGCCTTCTGGTCTTCGCCGAGGGTGTCTCGGAGAAGGACCAGCTTCTTTTCGTGCGAGTAGAGGCCGTTGGCGCCCGGATAAAGGGCGTCGAGATCTTCGCCGCTCTCGCGCACCGTGAGGCCCTGCGCCTCGCACATCCGGCGCAACGAGTCAGAGAGCGTGCGTGAGACCGAGGAGGAGCCATGCAACGCCTCCGGCCGCGGCTTCTCCGGCAACGGCTCGGCGCCGGGTATGGGGTCGGTCTGGGAAACGTCGAACACCTTGACGACCTTGAAGGAGCAGAGCACGCGCTCCTTCTCGCCGCTCTCCTCGTCCTCGATGGTGCGGAAGACGGGAGCCAGGATCCCGAGCCCCTCTTCGCCGCGCCTCACCTGTCGTCCGAGCTCACGCCACCTCCTGTACCCCGCCACCCGCGTCGCGTCCGGCCTCTGGACCAGGATAAGCAAAGAGTTGCTCGCCGAGTATCTGTGGAACCTAGCCGCGAAGGCGAGGTAGCGCTTGAACTCGTCGCCGTCCAGTATCTTCTCGACACCGGCATCGAGGAGCTCGACGGCTTCGCGCACCTTCCGGTCACGTTTCTCCCCGCGCTCGATTGCCTTCCGTTCGTCCTTCATGATGGTCCTTTCTCGATGGTTCCTTCATGCAGCGTCACGGCGCGTCCTTACCGCGCCGCCTTTCTGCGGCGATCCCATCCGGCGGCCACGGTCCGCGACGTCCTTTTGGCTTGGGATAGAGGAAGCAGAGAACCTTGCCGGTTCCGCGGCAGTCGGGGCACGGGCCGGTCCTCACCTCATTCGGTCCACCGACGTGGATGGCGCCGCCGGAACAGCGGGCGCACTCCCTCTCCGCATAGGCGGGCGACTCTTGCATCCGCGCGGTTCTGCGCAGGGTTCTCTCGCCCGGCTCTTCGCCACTTGCGGCAGTAGGACGAGGTCGTCTCGGGGGCGTCTCCCGGGCGTTCTCGCCTCCTCCCACGCGGAGTTCGAGCTGCTCGTAGGGGTTCCCGGGGGCCAGCATCTCGACCGCCACGCTTTGCGAGTCCAACGCGCTCCCGCCCGCGATCCGGTAGCCGCCGGGCAGGACCGTCGCTTCGGTCTCCAGGCATGCCAGGTACAGGAGGAGCAGGGCCTCGTTGTCCCGCATCCGGTTCCGGACCCAGCCGAGCCTTGCACGGTGGAAATGGAGCTGCCTGGCCGCCAGCGCCGCCTGCCTCTCCGTCGGTGGGCGCCTCACGCCGTAACCTCCCGCTCCCGGCGCAGCCGCTCCCGGACACACGCGAGCTCCTTGACGGTTGTCTTCCGCCAACGCCGGAGAGCCAGGCAGGCATCTCCGAGATCCGTTGAGGCAGCAGAACGAAGAACCCTTCGGGCCACACGTTGGGAAGCATGTGCTTCACGCCACGTCATTTCTCTCGCCCCTCCTTCGGTCGCTTTGCCCGGTGGCCCTTCACCCCTCGGAGGGCCACCGGGCTCCCAAGCGCCTCATCCGAGATGGTTTCGCCGTCTCAGGGGCTGGGCTTCGGGCGTTGAAAGCGAAGGGGCCTCCGACTCCGTCTTGGGGCCTGCTTGGTTGCCGACGGTCTTTGACGCAGCTATCGGACGGCGTCTTGAGCGCTAAGGTGGGTCCGAGGCATGCGCGATCGCCCCTACCAGAGGTTGTGCGGCACCCTCGCATCCTTCCTGCGGTTCGCTCCGGGCGGAAGGCGGTGTTCCTAGGACGCCGCCTTCCGCATAAGATAGGTTGCTCGCGTGGCGTCCTTACTAGAGACGTGCGCTCTGCTATCTTTCACTTGCTTCGGAGTGCAGAGAGGGGAATGGGATGTCGGACGAGGCCAGATTAACGTACTTCGGCAGGATGGTGGCCGGGTTCATGGAGGACCGGGGGCTGGATCAGAAGGGGCTTGCCCGCCTCCTGGAGGAGAAAGGGCACACTGGCATCAAGCAGCAAGAGATCTCCCGGTGGCTCAGGGAACCGAGCGTCCCCGGCTACATACCCGGCATGCTGCGCGACGCGTTCGATCTCGACGAGGAGGAAGACGTCGAGTTCCAGTGGGCGTACACCTACGGGAGGCTTCACCTCTCAGACGAGGAGATCGAAGACGTTCAGAAGCGCCTGGAGGCCTACCGCGATCTGCGCAAGCGCCGGGAGAAAACGAAGCAATAAAGGACAGCCTCGCACCGACGCAAGGGGCGACCAGCGAGATATGCTCAAAAGATGTGGATTGGAGAATTCGTAAGGCACGCGGTGTACCTTCCCAAGAAGGCAATCGAAAGAGCCGGCGCGCCAACGCCGGTGGGAAGGATACACCGCTATGCACAGACTACATCAGAACGAGGAGAGCCGCGAAGAGCTCACCCTGGACCTCGACGAGATCGCCCGAGCCGGAGCGCGTAGGATGCTCGCCGAGGCGCTTGAGGCCGAGGTACAGGA
>JBPCLT010000006.1:0-21221 GCA_051003015.1 Rubrobacteraceae bacterium
TGCGGTGTGAATCGCGCCACGCGGCTATACCCCCTTGTCGGGTGGACGTTGTATTTTTCGTCCTGTCCCAAACCTGAGAGTGTTACCCCGTCGGCGCTGGTCCGCGACCAGACTCTCCAGGACGCCCTCCGGTGCGCGATCCTTCTGCCTGAGAGATTCGGGGTGCTCTCGCAACCCTTTCACCTTCGGCGGCCGGCACGGAAGCTTCCCCACTCCCCGCCGACTCTCTCCCGCGCCCTTCTTCGGGCAAGGTAAAGTTAGCATAGGCCATCCCGGATGTCTCCGGCTCAGGCAAAAGTATTGCCCTCCATGAACTGGTCGGCCATGTACTTCTCCAGGCTACTCATGAGATGGCGCTCGCGCGGTCGCTCCTACGGCGCTGCTCATTATTCGTCGTCGCTCAGGGTCTCCGTGATGGCCTCATCGAGATGCAGCGCGTGTCCCTTTGCCCACGCTGCCGCAAACGCCTCTTCCCCGAGTGCCTCGCGTGCCGCAGCCACTGTACGGTCGATCTCGCCTCGCTTGGCCGGTGGGAGCGGCCAACCCTTATCCTCGCGCAGCGCGGCGGCTGCCCCACAGAGCCGCGCTGCCCGTTCCATCCTCCCTTGCGCGGCCGCTACCCGGGCCAGTCCCTCCAGGCAGAGCAGGATGGGATGGCTGAGGCCCATCCGCTGTCCTCCCAGCTCCAGGCTCTCTTCGTACAACCTCGACGCCCGCGCATATTCGCCTGCTTCGCACGCCACGCTCCCGAGGCTGACGAGTGTGCGCGCGATGCCCCACGCGTGCTCCTTGCCACGAGACAATGCCAGGCCCTCTTCCAGCAGCGTTCTCGCCAGCCCGAGATCCCCCTGCCCGCGCACCGCGTCCGCCAGGGCTCGGAGGCTCCAAGCCACGTCGAACGTGGTGCCAAACTCGCGGGCCAGGACGAGGGACTGCTCGTGCAGGCGCACCGCGCGATCATAGTCCCCCTGTTCGTAGGCCACAAACCCAAGCTCGCGCAGCGAAGCACTCACGCCTTTGTTGTGTCCAAGATCCCGAAATACGCCCAAGCCCTCTTCGTGCAACGCCACCGCGCGATCGTGCTCTCCTTGCGCCATGGCCAGGATACCTGATACCTGGATCAGGTACGCTTTCGTGCGTGCGGGCAGCGCGGGTGGAGATTCCTCTAGTGGGCCTCCCGCTCGGTCCAGCGCCAGGAGCGCCTCGATCCACCGGCGTCCATCGCTCAGGTAGCCACTCTCGATCCAGAACCACCACACCGCCAGCGCTAACCGCGCTCCCGTCTCCGCCTCCAGATTTTGTAAGGCCCAGCCCAGCGCTGCTCGCAGGTTGTCGTGCTCTCTTTCTAGCCTCGCGAATTTCGAAACCCCGCCCCACTGCGTGGGGGCTTCGGGCTTCCCGGCCTGCGCCAGTTCTACGTAGTGCCGTGCGTGCTTCCGTTGCGCCTCTTCCACCTCGCCACTCGATATCAGGCGTTCCAGAGCGTACTCTCGGATCGTCTCGAGCATCGTAAAGCGCGGTTGCTCGTCCACTTCTTGGCGCATGGAGGATTCGGATAGCGATACCAGCAGGCTGTTGTCCACCAGCGATGCCAGTGTCTCCAAGACGCTGTTCTCCCCCCGCTCCTCTTCCTCGGAAGCGCAGACATCCTCCACAGCTTCCAGGCTGCAGCCGCCGGCGAAGACGGCAAGCCGACGGAACAAAGCCTGCCCGGCGGGATCAAGGAGATCGTAGCTCCAGGCTACCGTGTCGCGCAGCGTCTGCTGTCTCTCTGGCAGGTCGCGTGCTCCTCCCCCGAGGAGCTGCAACCGGCGATCCAACCGGTCGAGCAGCGCCTTCGGTGGGAACAGTTTGACCCTTGCGGCGGCCAGCTCAATCGCCAGTGGCAGCCCGTCCAGCTTCTGGCAGATCCGTGCCACGGTGATGGCGTTCGTGGCGGTTAGCTCGAAGGCGGGCGTTAGGGCCTGAGCGCGCTGGCAGAAGAGCTCCACGGCCGGAGAGTCGTGCTCCAGGACGTCTCTCGATGCCAGGTCCTCCGCCTCGGGAAGAGGCAACGGAGGTACCGAGAACTGATGCTCACCACCGAGGCGTAGCGGCGCCCGGCTCGTCACCAGCACCGTCAGCTGCGGGCACGCCCCAACGAGGGCGGCTACCATGGGAGCGGCCGCCAGTAGATGCTCGAAGTTGTCGAGAACCAGCAGCATCCGCCTGTCCCGCAGATGCCGCTCTAAGGTCTGCTGTGGCGGTTCACCCGCCACCTCCTTGATCCCAAGCGTCTGGGCGAGGACCGAAGGAAACAGAGCGGCGTCCCGCAGGGGAGCGAGGGGCACGAAGGCGACCCCGTCGGCTAACGCCCCGCGCGAGTGCCCCGCCACCGCGACAGCCAGCCTGGTCTTGCCGACGCCGCCGGGACCGGTCAGGGTCAGCAGGCGCACGTCCTCGCGCAGCAGGAGGCCCGTGATCCTCTCCACCTCCCTTTCGCGCCCGATCAGGGGCGTGGGCGGAGCGGGCAGAGTGCCGGGCGGCTCCGTCACTCGCTTTGCGCGACGGCTTGAGGAGCGGCGCGCCGACGCCTCGAAGCGCGCGAGGTCCTCCCCCGCGAGCCCCAGGACCTCCGCCAGTTTCCGCACGGTGTACTTGTGGGGACGCCGGCGCTCCCCGCGTTCGAGCAGGCTGATGGCCTGCGGGGTAAGGCCTGTTCGTTCGGCCAGTTCCTCCTGGGTAAGGTTGGCCGCGTCGCGGTGGACCCTAAGTATGTCCCCAAAGGTGAGCCCGACGCCCACTCTGCTTGCCTCCCGCCCCTCGCCGCTTGATGGAATTGTAGCACGCCGTCTTTTCGACAATTGTTTGAGTACTTGTTTGGGTTGTCGCTGGGAGAGTGGGAGCGCGAAGAGCACCATGGGAAGCACGACGGACGCCGAAGAGGCGTAGCCCACCGACCGGAGGAGCTAGAGGATGATGTACGGGGACAGCAGCTACTGGGAGGCCTATTACCGCATCATGACGGAGGGCCCGGTACGGCCGCCGGCCGGCCCGGTCAAGGATACCCGCAAAGGCTTGTCGGCCCGCAGCGGTGCGCTCGTCGCGAGGTTGTTCGCACGCCGTGGCCCGTCGGTGGGTTCTCCGGAAGAACGGTCTCGATGATCCGGGATAGGGACGGCCTCGGGCCGGAAAGCGTACCGGCGATCCTCAAGAGGTGGACGCTGACGGCGCTGGACGCGGCGGTACCCGAGTACGCCGTCGGCGGCCCGGGCGAATTGCGCAAAAAGAGCGGAGAGGGAGGACGCCATGGCAACGGAGCAGCCGGGGAAATCCGAGGGAGCAGGCAACCCCGAGGAGGTGCTGTCTTTCTGGTTCCCGGAAGGCGACATCTGGCAGGCTGACCGCGAGACATTCGGGCGCAGGATGGGATGGTGGTTCGGGGGTGGGCCGGAGGTAGATAGAGAGATCTCCGAACGCTTCGGCCATGTGCTGGAGCAGGCCCTGCGGGGAGAGCTGGACTACTGGGCGGATACGCCGCGGGGAAGGCTGGCCCTGATCGTCGTCCTGGACCAGTTCTCCCGCAACGTATATCGGGGTTCGCCGCTGGCATACGCCCAGGACCGGAAGGCCACGGAACTCGCCGTGGAAGCCATAGACGCCGGCATGGACCGCGACCTGACGCCCGCGGAGCGGATGTTCGTCTGGATGCCCCTCGTCCACTCCGAGGACCCCGCACTCCAGGATAGGAGCGTCCGCCACGCCGAGGAGGAAGCGGCCGACGCCCCTCCCCACCTGCGCGCGGAGTCCGAGTTCGGGATCGGGCAGGCCCGTGGAGCCCACGATATTATAGCCCGCTTCGGGCGTCACCCGCACCGCAACGAGATATTGGGGCGTACCTCCACGCCGGAAGAGCTAGAATACCTGAGAACAGAGACGTCGCCCCACATGCGCCGGCCGCCTTTTTAGGGAGAGCTGTTCGCCGAAGCCCGGAAACATTCTATTCCGTCAAGGGATCTACACGAGCAAGAGCGACGGGGGCCTTTGCGAACCTGACGCTGCTCGCGTTCGTCGCGCGGATCTTCGCCACGAGCGCCGTCCTCTCAAGGCTGCCGACCCTCGTCTGGCGCAACGGCGTGTCTCTTTCGGCTCAGGTGTAGTTCTCGGAGGTAACCCGTACCTCCTCTTTCTGGGCGAAGTGCTCGCTTATGTACTTCTCGCCCTCGTCGCAGAAAAGCGTGACGACATTCTTCAACTCCGGGTAGGATTCGCGGACCTTCCTGGCGGCTATGAGGTTGGCCCCGCTGCTAGGTCCGACGAAGAGGCCGTGGCGTTTCGCCAGGTGGCGCATGGTTTCTACGGCTTCTTCGGACTCGACGCTCAGGGTGTCGTCTACGAGCTTCTCGTGGCGGCTGAAGATGCCGGGGACGAAGCCGTCGGCTATACCTTCGATCAGGTGCTCCCCCACCTCGCCGCACAGGATCGTACACGACTCATCCGGCTCCATCGCAAAGAGCCTCACATCCGGGTTGACCTCCCGGAATGCCTGACCGACCCCGACGAGCGTACCCCCGGTCCCGATCCCCATTACCAGCGCATCCGGGACGGTGCCCTCGGGGAGCTGGGCCAGGATCTCCGGCCCCAGCCAGGTGCGATTCTCCTCCACGTTCCACTCGTTCTCGAACTGCGAAGGACAGAAATAACCGGGCTGCTCCCCAAGCTCCTTCGCTTTCGCCAGCGCCTCGTCCACATGGAAGTGCCCGACCTGCAAGACTTCGGCCCCGAAGGCGCGGCTGATGGCGACCCGTTCGCCGGATAGTCCCTCCGGCATCACCACGAGCATCTTGTATCCTTTCACGGCGGCGACCATCGAGAGAGCGTTTCCCGTGTTGCCGCTCGTGGCCTCCACTATGGTGCCGCCGGGATGGAGGAATTCTTCTTGCTCGGCCCGCTCGACCATGTACTTCGCTATGCGGGCCTTGACCGAGCCGGACGGGTTCATGTATTCGAGCTTGCAGTAGACGCCTTCTATCTCCAGTAGCGGCGTGTCCCCGATGGCGTCCAATACGCTCCCGGAGAGCCCGCGGTTGCGTGGTTCGTGATCCAGCATTTCGACCTCCTATTCAGGCGTAACGTATGCTCCAGAGAGTCCTCCGTCAACCAGGAAGGTGGAGGCGTTGACGTATGAGGATTCGTCCGAAGCCAGGAAGAGGGCGGCGTTGGCGATCTCGACGGCCTCCGCGAACCGGCCCATCGGCAGATGCACGAGCCTGCGAGCCGCCTTCTCGGGGTCTTTGGCGAAGAGTTCTTGAAGAAGAGGCGTGTTCACGGGACCCGGACACAGAGCGTTGACGCGGATTCCCTGCCGCGCAAACTGCACGCCGAGCTCGCGGCTCATGGCGAGCACGCCACCTTTGGATGCCGTGTACGAAACCTGGCTGGTGGCCGCCCCCATCACCGCGACGAACGACGCTGTGTTTATGACCGAACCTCCCCCACGCTCCAGCAGATGCGGAATGCCGTATTTGCAGCACAGGTAGACGCTCTTGAGGTTCACGTTCTGCACCCGATCCCAGGCTTCCATCTCCGTCTCCAGGATGGAATCGTCGTCCGGCGGAGAGATGCCAGCGTTGTTGAAGAGAACGTCTGTGCCGCCGAACGCCTCCGCAGCCTCCCGGTACATGCGCTGTACGTCATCGGGGTCGGTAACGTCCGCGTGGACGTAGAGGCCGTCTATCTCCGTTGCTATTTCCCTGCCCGGCTCGTCGGCGAGGTCGGCGACGCAGACCTTCGCGCCTTCTTCGGCGAAGCGTTTCGCGGTTTCGCGGCCGATGCCGCCCGCGGCGCCGGTTATGACCGCGACTTTCCCTTCGAGGCGTCCGGGCATGTCAGTCCTCCGTGGAGATGTAGACGTTCTTGATCTCGGTGTAGTGGTCGAGGGCGTGAGGCCCCAGCTCGCGCCCGACGCCGGACTGCTTCATCCCGCCAAAGGGGGTAGCGACGCGGACGGAGGTGTTGGAGTTTATGGAGATGACACCGGTTTCGATGCGCCGCGCCACGCGCAGCGCCTTCGCGCCGTTCTCCGTCCAGATCGACCCTGATAAACCATAGACCGTGTCGTTGGCGAGACGTATGGCGTCTTCCTCGTCCTCGAATGGGATCACCGCAACGACGGGGCCGAAGATCTCCTCTCTGGCCGCCTCATCGTCGTTGCTGACCGGAGCGAGGACCGTGGGCGGGTACCAGAAGCCCGGACCTTCGGGGGTCTGGCCCCGGAACGCCACCGGCGCATCCTCCGGTACGTAGGCGGCCACCTTTTCGCGGTGATCGGCTGATATGAGCGGTCCCATCTCCGTCGCCTCATCGAACGGGTTCCCAACCCGGAGGCCCTTGACCGCGGGCTGCATGAGCGAGAGGAAGTCATCGAAGACGCTCCGCTGGACAAGGATGCGCGAGCGGGCGCAGCAGTCCTGGCCCGCGTTGCCGAAGACAGCGACGGGCGCGGAGGCAGCCGCTTTCTCCAGGTAGGCGTCGGCGAAGACCACGTTGGCGGACTTGCCGCCGAGCTCCAGGGTGACGCGCTTTATGGTTCCGGCGGCGCTGGCCATGATCTCACGCCCCACCGCCGTCGAGCCGGTGAAGGCGACCTTCGCCACGTCGGGGTGCTCGACGAGCCGCCGCCCGACCTCGCTCCCCGGCCCGACGACGACGTTCACGACGCCCTCCGGAATGCCGGCCTCCCGAGCGATGCGCTCGAACTCCAGCGCGGTAAGCGGCGTCAGTTCGGCGGGCTTGAGGACGACGGTGTTGCCGGCGGCGAGGGCCGGGGCCATCTTCCAGCTCGCGATGGTGAGCGGGAAGTTCCACGGTACGATCAGGCCGACCACGCCCAGCGGCTCGCGGAAGGTCACGTCCACGCCTCCGGAGACGGGGATGGTGTCGCCGAGCAACCGCTCCGGCATCCCAGCGTAGTAGTGGAAGGTCTCCGCGACCATCCCCATCTCGCCCCGCGAATCCCCGATGGGCTTGCCGGTGTTCCTCGACTCCAGTTGCGCTAGGTTCTCCTTCTCGGCGTCGAGTATGTCGGCGAGGCGGCGCAGCAGGCGCGAGCGGTCAGCGGGCTCGACAGCCCGCCACTTCGGGAACGCTTCTTTCGCACGGGCGATGGCGGCGTCGGCGTCTCGGGCGGTGGCTTGTTCGATCCTCTCCACCACCTCTCCGGTGGCTGGGTTCAAGACTTCGAGCAATTCAGGAAACCTCCGATACCAGGGCTTTGATGATACGGCTCTTTTCGTCTTCTTCGGGGTGCCAGAGGACGCCGAGGACGAACGGGCAGGACGGGTCTTCTATAGCCTCGACCGCGCCGTCATCGGTTCGGCCGGTGACGGAGAGGCCGTCGCCGATTTCCCGCACCCCCTGGTGGTGATGCGACCTAGCGAGCGTCCTCTTGGAGCCCGCGGAGCGGGCGGCGAGGGAGTCCGGCTTCAGTCCGACTTCGTGGTCGGCGAAGACGCCGGCGGTGTGGCGGTGCCGTTCATGGCCTAGCACGTCCGGCAGATGCTGCTCGATGCCGCCGCCGTAGGCGACGTTTATGATCTGCATCCCGCGGCAGATGCCGAGGATCGGCATCCGGCGCTCGACGGCGGCGCGGACCAGCGCGAGCTCGTAGGCGTCGCGCTCCTCCTGCACGGGCCCGGTCTCCGGGTGCGGCTCCTGCCCGTAGAGGGCCGGGTCGAGATCTCCGGCTCCGCCGGTGACGATCAGGGCGTCAAGGAGGTCCAGGACAACGTCCGGGTTCTTCGCGTCCTCCGGGTCCGGGGACAGAAGAATCGCCCGGCCACCGGCGCGTTGCACGGCCCGCACGTAGCTCGCCGGGCTGATAATCGCCGGCATCTCCTCCCATACGCCGTAGCTCACCCGCTCGGTCGCGGCGGTTATGCCGATGTTCGGCTTCATGGGCGCTCCGATCCGGGCACAGGCGCATCTCCAAAAATACCCAACTTCGCGTTCGTTATGGACTTTGTCACACGATGCCCTCCTCTTCTGCTATCAGGGTAGCCGATCCACGGGAGAGCGGCGAATCACGGGCAGAATGGATGCTCAGGATAACGAAAACTCCCGCACCACCGCTGCGGATCCCCCCTGCCGGAATACGCTGCGAGCTCTCGCTGCCGGTTCCGAGTGGCGCTCGAGGAGATCTCGCGCCGGTTCGAGAAAAGCTTCCTCGCCCTTACCGCGCCGCCGGAGACCGTTGCCGGCCAGATCCAGTAACGTTTCGAGGAAATGCGGAACCGGCTCCGGCGAAGCCAGTCCGTCACGCACGGCGCGCCGCCGATAATTGAGGAGATCAGCCCAGTAGCTGGTTCCCAGGGTGGTCTCCAGAAAGGTCTCTACCTCTTCCGCAGCTTCTATCAGGCCCAGGCCCAGGGCCGAGGGCACCCACGTCGAGCCGGGCGGCTGCTGGCACGCGGGACGAACCTCCAGCGTACCGATCCTGGCTCGCGGCCGGGCGCTGGGCCAGATGTAGTGCTCGTGGAACAGGAACGCCTCGTGCGCCGCCTCGGGCTCGCGCATCGAAGGCTCCTGTCTCAGGTGGTCGGCAAACGACGTACCGACGACCCGGTATCCTCCTCTACCGTCCGGAAGGCAGAGGCACCGCAGCCCGGCGAGGAACCTTACGTACTCTTCCAGGTTGCCATACGGGCGGGGAGACGAGCCGTGACGGTGTGGCTCGCCCACCATGTTGTCCGTGAGCCCCTCCCGCCCGGAGGCGAATCTGCCCGGTCGCCCCCCGTACACCGAAGAGTTGGCGGTAAAGGCGACGATAATCCCGGAGACGGCGTTTATGAGGTTCATGTGCCGCACGAGGTCACCTTGGCCCATATCCACCTGCAACTGGTCTCCGGCGGTCACGCAGAACTTCAGCCACTGGGGTCCGATCGCCTCCAGAAGGGCAGCGTAGCGCCGTTTCGGGGTGAGCAGTTTCGGAGAAGCAGGGGTCCTGGGCTGGATGCCGAAACCGAGCAGATGGTATCCGGCCTCGCGGACAGCTTTCTTCAGCCATTGTAGGGCCTCCTCCATGTCCCGGGCGAGGTCGTGGAGCGTCGGCCTCGGGCCGACCGAGAGCTCGACGGTGGATCCCCCGACCTCCACGACGCAGGACCAGGCGTCCCCCTCCACCCCGATCAGGAACTCGGAGCCGTCGATCCCCTGATCGTAGACGGGGCTGCAACCGCCCTCTTCCAGCAAGAGCGGCCACAGCCGTGAGACGTCCGCGGCGCGCCCGTCGGGCCTAACCAGCGGAAACTCGGCCTCCCTGCCGACCGTCCTCAAAGACGGCGCCGTCGGCGGGAACCCGGCGGCGAACCTCCGGGTTATGTCCTCCAGGGCATCGCCCACGGCTGTCTCCTGTATATGCATCAGAAGGACGGGTGCTCCCTGGCCGAGGAGCACAACTCCACCCTGTTATGCGATATGAGGGAACCGTCGGCCCCGAGACGGAACCGGTTCAGCTCGCAGTTCAGGATACCCTGCTCCAGCGACTCCATGGGTCCGAGACCCCGGATCGCACCATGCAACTGCTGGAGAAAGTTTTCGTGCGCGAAGAGCAGGATCTTCTTGCCGCCATGCAGCTCCAGGATGTGCTCCAGAAATCGCTGGGCCCGCTCGTGCAACTGCTCGAAGGTCTCGCCTCCCGGCGGGTTGAGCGAGTAGTCGATGTCCCCGACCCGCACGTAGCGAACCTGCGGTAGCCGCTCCCGCACCCGGGCGGCGGCAAGCCCCTCCATCTCACCGAAAGAGCGTTCGGTGCATCCTTCATCTATCGTGATGTCCTCGCGGTTGATTCCGGCCACGATCTCGGCGGTCTCCAGCGCCCGCGATAGAGGAGAGGAGACGACCACGTCGAAAGGTGTGCCGTCGAATGCCTCTCGGGCTTCCCGAGCCTGCCGGCGACCCTCCTCTATGAGGGGAGCGTCTACCCGTCCGCCCACCCGTTTGTCCCGGTTCAGTTCCGTCAGGCCGTGGCGGACGGTGGAGAGAAGCGTCTCGCCGTCCGAGAGGTTAGGATGCTGGATCACGCCTCTACCCCTTGACCCGCTCGTGCCTGGGGTCCCAGAGCGGCATGGAGGACACCTCGGCCGGTATCTCCTCGCCGAACACCTCCACCGACAACTCCGTCCCCGCTTCGGCGAGTTCCACCGGCAGGTAAGCATACGCGATGCTCTTGCCGACCGAGTAACCGTGCCCGCCGGAGGTCACGCGGGAGACTACCTCTTCGCCCGACCTGACGGGCTCGTTGCCGAGGGCCACCGTGCCCGTATCGGTGAGCACCAGGCAACTCAGACGGCGTTGCGCGCCTTGCGCCTTCACCTTCTCCAGTGCCTCTTTGCCGACGAACGGCACGGGTTTGTCGAGCTTGACGGCGAAACCGAGGCCCGCCTCGTAGGGGTTCGTCTCCGGCGTGATGTCCGCGGCCCACGCGAGGAATCCCCCCTCCAGCCGCATGGATTCGATGGCCCGGTAGCCCGCCGGCACGAGGCCGTGGGGCCGTCCGGCCTCGAAGAGCGCATCCCACAGGCGGGCGCCGAACTCCATGGGAGGGTACAGTTCCCAGCCCAACTCGCCCACGTACGTGACGCGCAGCGCCAGGCATGGTACGTCCTGGACGGTGATCTCCCGCGCCCGCATGTACGGGAAGGCCTCGTTCGAGAGATCGTCCTGGCAGACCGACGAGAGGATGTCCCGCGCCCGCGGTCCCTGGAGCCCGATGCAGGCGAGGCTCGACGTTACGTCCCTGACCCGGACGGAGCCGTCGTCCGGCAGGTGGCGCCGGATCCAATCCATGTCATGGACCCCGAAGGCCGTTCCCGTGACGATGCGGAACCGGTCCTCCTCAAGACGCGTCACGGTAAAGTCGCACTCGATGCCGCCACGGGAATTGAGCATCTGCGTGTAGGTCACAGTACCGGGCGCTCTGTTCACGTTGTTGTCGCAGAGCCGTTGCATGAGCGCGCAGGCGCCGGAACCCGAGACCTCGATCTTCGCGAAGGAGGTCTGGTCGAATAGCCCCGCCCGTTCCCGGGTTGCGGCGTGCTCCGCGGGGATGGCCGTGGACCAGAGCCGACCGGCCCAACCCCGCGGACGGAGGTTTTCGTAGGCGTCGTCCTCGTTGGATCGGAAGTAGTTCGGCCGCTCCCAGCCGGCTTTCTCCCCGAACTCGGCCCCGAACTCCCGCATCCTCTCGTAGGCAGGAGAGAGACGGAGTCCACGGGCGCTCTCCTGTTCCTCGTTCGGGAAGTGGATATCGTAGTAGGTGGCGAGGGACTCGGTGGAGCGGGCGAGGGTGTACTTTTGGCTGCGGTAGTGTTCCCCGAAGCGGCGGATGTCCATCTGCCAGACATCCACGCCCGGCTGGCCCTCGACTATCCACTCGGCCAGGATCCTGCCCATCCCGCCGGCGCCAGCGATCCCGTGGGCGTTGAACCCCGCCGCCACGAAGAATCCCCGCACGTGTGCCTCTCCCAGGATGAACTCTCCATCGGGCGTGAAGGACTCGGGCCCGTTGGTGAGCTCGACTACCTCGCCCTCTTCGATGACGGATACCCGGTTGCGCGAGATCTCGAAGAGCGGAGCGAACCTCTCCCAGTCCGGTTCGAGTAGCTTGTGGCTAAAGTCCGTGGGGACACCGTCGAGCGCGAAGGGAGCGGGGCGCCGGCCGTAGCCCCCGGTTATTACGTCGCCCTCGTGCGGGCGGAAATAGACCAGGTCATCCGGGTCCCGCATGGTGGGTAAGTCGGGCGAGACTGGTTCTTTGGGCCTGACGTGTACGTACTGGTGCTGGAACGGGATGAGGGGCACGTTCACCCCGGCGAGCCTGCCGATCTCGGGCGCCCAGATGCCCGCAGCGTTCACCACCACCTCCGTTCGGATGGATCCGCGGTTCGTGACGACCTCCTTCACGCGTCCGTCTTTCACCGTGATCCCGGTCACCCGCACGTTGGTCTGGATCTCCGCTCCGTTTGAGCGAGCTCCTTCGGCCAGGGCGTGGGTGAGAGCGCTCGGATCTATGTATCCGTCGGTGGGGTCGTAGGCGGCTCCCAGCACGCCTTCCGGGTTGAAAAGCGGGAAGAGCTCCAGCGCTTCTTCGGTGCTGATGATCTCCAGGGGCAGCCCGAAGGTCTTCGCCCGGCCAGCGAGGCGGGTGAGCTCCTCCATGCGATCCTGGGAGGAGGCCAGCCTGAGGCTGCCTACCTCTCTCCAGCCAGGGTCCACGCCCGTCTCGTCCTTCAGGCGCCGGTACAACTCGACGCTGTGCATGTTCATCCTGGTGAGGGTCTCCGTGGGCCTGAGTTGGCCGACCAGGCCCGCCGAGTGGAAGGTGGTACCGTGGGTGAGCTCACTTTTTTCGAGGAGCACCACGTCCCGCCAGCCCATCTTGGTCAGATGGTAGGCGATGCTCGTCCCCCCCACCCCGCCGCCGATGATCACGACCCGTGCTTCATCCTTCACCCGTCATACCTCCCGGCCGTATCCCGTACCCTTCGTCGGTTCTCGCCCGGTCTCATCACTCCTGGCGTCCACCGGTGCTCAACTCCTCGACGTTCTCCTGTTCTCCGGCCCCAAGCCCCTCGACGGTCAGGTATTCGCTCTCGCCTATGACGCCCTCTTCGCGGTCGCGCCTCTCCAGTTCCAGGGCCGTGGGAACGGCGATCCAGTAGGCCAGCGCTATGGCGATGAGTCCCGCGCCGAGCTTGCCGAGCATGAGAGGCAGGATCATGTTGGGCTGGAAGTTGGCGGTGAAGGCCAGATGGTCACCCAGCAGGAACGCGGAACAGACCGCGAAGGCTATGCAGAGGACCTTGTCCTTCGGTGGTATTGTTTTGATCAAATGATACAAAGCCAGGATGTTGGCGGCCGCGGCCAGGACTCCGGCGCTCCCCTCGGCGCTGATACCGAACCTCTGTCCTATCGCGCCCAGGGGCTTGGCGAGGTACGTCCGGATCACGTAGACCATCGGGAAGGCTCCCGCGAGCGTGATGCCGATGTAGCCGGCGATCTCCAGGGCGCGGAACTGATCCTGGGCGTCGGCAATGATCGGGTCGAACCCCCAGCTCCCGAAAACGGTGGAGAAGAAGCCGGTGAAGTACTCCACGATGGAGAAGGCCAGCACCAGCTTGATGCCGGTGTCCATCGCCTTGCCGAACCACATGAAACCCTTGATCATCGTGTTGGCGTAGAAGTACAACCCCAATGCTATGGCCACCACGATTATGATCAAGGGAATCAGGTTGGCGAATATCGTGCCGAAGCCGAGATCGGTGAGCGCGTAGGTCGAATCAGCGGTGGTGGAGACCTCGTTCCGCACCCGCGCGTCCGTGATCGACAGGATGCTGGTGGTGATCAGGACGCCCAGCGGCACGGTGAGGATGCCGGACATGATCCCGAGCGCCATGTACTTGTGGTCGCGCTGGTCGAGCATGGCCAGCCCGACGGGTATGCTGAAGACTATGGTCGCTCCGGCCATGTAGCCGACTATGGCCGCCATGATCCAGTTCGCCGTGTTGTTGGCCGTGGCCTCCGCTAGCTGGTAACCGCCCATGTCCACCGCTATGATGGTCGTCGCGGCCATCGACGGACTCGCCCCCACCAGGCCGAAGATTGGACCGACAACGGCCTCGATGAACTTCGAAAGATAGGGTATGGAAGCCATGATGCCGGCCACCGGGATGAAGATCGGCCCGATGGCATGCAGGCCCTCCTTGAACTCCTTCCCCATACCGTGCTCGTCGTCGCGGATGGCCGCGACGGCGCCGGCGACGACGAAAGCCATTATGACGTAGACAACGATATCCCCAATTATTGCCATGAGATCGCCTTCCCTTGCTTTCCCGCGGACATCACCGACTCACCATTACACCGCCCCGGCGGCGTCGCGGAGCCAGGCCCTGTAGCGGTCATCCTCCGCGTGCTCGCGGCAGCGGTCGAAATGCTTGTTGGCGTAGTCCACGTAGTCGAAGTCCAACGAAGACAGAACCTGCTGCATCACCCCCCACATCGCCTCGCGGAAGTCCGACATGAGACGCATGAGCTTGAGCCGCGCGACGCGGGCGGGGGTAGCCTCGCCGAAGTACGCCTCGAGAAGGGCGAGATCCGCTTTCTCGTCGAACTCGTTGTTCACGGAGAGGTTGCCGAGGTCGAAGAACACGTCGCCCATCCCGGCGTACTCGTAGTCCACGATCATCACCCGGCCGTCGTGCAGCAGGAAGTTGGAGTTCAGGAGGTCGTTGTGACACGGGCACGGCGGCGAGGGGGATTCTCGAAACGCCTCTTCTATCTCCCCGGCCCGCTCCAGTAGCCACCAGTAACCCTCGGGGATCTCCGCCCCCCGGCTACCGGCGTACTCTCTGTACTCCTCGACCACCCTGAACGGGGAGAAAGCTCCCGGAATCTCGGAGCCGCAGTCGTGGAAAGCTTTCAGCGAGCGTACCAGGCGCGCGAGCGTGTCGCGCTGTCGCAGATCCTCGGGCGGCACGGGCGTGCCCTCGATCCACTCGGTAACGAGGCAGCCGTGATCCGGCAGATACGCCACCACACCGGGGCCCATCCCCGCCGTCGCAGCAACCTCGACCGTGCGGCGCTCGTTGTCGCGGTCTATCCCGAGGGCTTCGGTCTCCTCTCCGGCCAGACGGACGAAGAATGGACTGCCGTCCACGCGCACGCAGAAGTTGCGGTTGGTGATCCCGCCGGAGATGTACTCGGCTCTCACGCCGCCCGCGCTCTTCCACCCCGGCATCGCGTTCACGATCCTCTCCAGAGCCGGGTCCGATGTTCCCAAAACCACTCTTATCACCCCACTGTCGCTATTGTGTCTAGCGTCCTTTCCCTCATACCTTTCGTGTTTCTCTCCGTTTCTCTTCCACCTGCTCCGTTTCGGAGATGAACAGCAGGCGGTCGCCCCGATACAGGTCCCTGGCGAACTCGATGGGCTTTCCATCGGTGTCCCACGCGGTTCGGGTGACCCGCAACACCGGCACGTCGGGACGGGCGCCGAGCTTCGCCGCGGCGGCCGAATCGAGTTGTGTCAGCTCGACCTCCTGATGCAGGTGCGCCGGCTCGAGCCCGTACCGATCCCGCAGCAGCTCGTAGATCGATCCGGTCAGCTCATTGTCGAGCAAACCCGGGCAACAGAAAGCGGGAAAATAAGACTCCTCCAGGGCCAGGGGCTCGCCATCGCCGGTGCGCGTGCGGACCACCCCGTACACCGGCTCGTCATCGGCAACCCCCAAAGCTCCAGCCACGGCGGTATCCAGCTCTCCGGCGCTCGTCTCCCGCGCTTCCATGACCCGGGCGCCCGGCGTGATCCCCTGCCGCAACAGACGGGCGCTCAAGCCGGCCACCGAAGAGAGATCCAGCTCGATCTTCGGGGCCGCGACGAAGGTCCCGGACCTGCCCCTTCGCTCGATGAGCCCCCGCTGCCCCAGAAGATTCACGGACGCCCGGGCGGTCATGCGCGAGATCCCATACTCCACCGCAAGCTCGCGCTCCGAGGGAACCCTGCTACCAGGGGGCATCTTCCCCGACCGGATGCGCTCCGCGAGCGAACGCGCCACGCTCCGGTAGGCCGGAGAGCCCTGTACAAGCTCGCTAGAAGACATCCCGCGAGTATCTCCTGAGTGAGGTGACGCGCCCTGGATAGATCCGGATCGAACCAACTTCAGACGAGCTTGTTGAGGACTTCACTAACACCAACCCTTCGATAAGTCTCGACTGGCATTCCGTTCTCAAACAGGTTTTCGCGGCTCGTTCGAATACCGGCTCTTACCCTGGAATCCATCTCCCGCGATTGGTCGAGCGCGGCCGAGACGTACGATTCGGTGGCCGCATTGCCGGCCACGCTCACGTCGGCATCCCTTACCTGGCCTCGTGACGAATACGCGAGAGCAGTAAGGATATTGGTGCTGGCGAGGGTTTCGCGTTCAAAGGCCGGGGTACCGGACTCTACGTCTTCAACCAGCAGACGGGTGATGGCCCGGTCATTGATCGCCCGGAGAACCTCCTCAGGGTCGTCTGCTGCCACGACCTCTTTGTGCTCCGGCCAGACATCAAGCATGTTGTGATCCCCGAGCCTCCGCCCGACATGGAAAAGAAAGTAGTCGGGGTAAATGAAGAAGTCGTCAGAGCGCGCCCGCTGGATATCGTAGAATGCGGTCACGGTCGCCAGAATGAGCGTGCTTGCTCCAAGCCCTCCACACGGTTGGCGTACGACAACCCCGAGCCGATCAGACTCGTCGAATCCAGGGAACACGTCCGTAAGCGCAGCGTTCTGGCCTTCTATGGTAATCGTGAACGAGGAGCTAGTAAGGTCCTCCGTAGAATGCACTTTATCTCCTTCCCCCGAGGAAGTGCTCCTATCCGTGGGGAGAGCTTGGGACCTCTTGGATCCGCGGCTCAAGAAAACCCATGCCCCAGAAGCACCACCATTGTCGTTAAGGAAAGCACTGCCCTCCTGCCTACGTTCCCCCATCCTCTCCACCAACCCATGCCGTTCTGGTATATACCAGGATGATAACAGACCTTCTCTGTGAAATCAAGCACAACTCTCCGGGGTCTCTCAGGCTAGTTCACAGGCGCTCGAAGGTCCGGTAACGCTCCCAGTCGGTGACGGCGGCCTCGAACGCCTCGATCTCGACCCGCGCCGCGTTCAGGTAGTGCTCGACGACCTCGGTTCCGAAAGCCTCGCGGGCCGCCTCGCTCCCGGCGAACAGCTCCCGCGCCTCGCGCAGGTTGGTCGGCACGTTGGGTTTGTCCGAGTCGTAGGCATTGCCTGCCAGCTCGTCCTCCAGTGGAAGCTCGTTCTCTATGCCGTGCAGGCCGGCGGAGATCATGGCGGCTATCCCCAGGTACGGGTTCACGTCCCCCCCGGCGAGGCGGTTCTCGACGCGCAAAGACGGGCCGTGGCCGACGACGCGCAAGCTACAGGTGCGGTTGTCCCGGCCCCAGGCGACCGCCGTCGGGGCGAAGGAGCCCTTCGCGTAGCGTTTGTACGAGTTGACGTTCGGTGCGAAGAGGAGCGTGAACTCCCGCAGGCAAGCAACTTGCCCGGCCAGGAAATGCTCGAAAATCCGGGAGAAACCGTGGCTATCATCGTCCGCGAAGACCGGAGAGCCGTCCTCGCCGCGCAGGCTCAGGTGGATGTGGCAGGAGTTGCCTTCGCGGGCGTCGAACTTTGGCATGAAGGAGATGGCGCAGCCTTCCTGGGCGGCTATCTCTTTGGCGCCGTTCTTGTAGATGGAGTGTCCGTCGGCGGTGGCGAGCGCCCTATCGAATTTGAAGTTGATCTCATGTTGCCCGAAGTTGCACTCGCCCTTCGCATCCTCGACCGCGAGCCCGGCCCCCGCCATCGAGTTGCGGATACGCCTCAACAGCGGCTCGACGCGGGCCGTCCCGAGCAGCGAGTAGTCCACGTTGTAGTAGTTAGCCGGGTCCAGGTCCCGGTATCCTTTGCGCCACGCCTCCTCGTAGGAGTCGCGGAACACGAGGAACTCGAGCTCCGTCCCGACGAAGGCTTCGAGGCCGTGTTCGGCGAGGCGTTCTAGCTGGCGCTTGAGGACCTGCCTCGGCGAGGCTACGACCGGAGAGCCATCCTCCCAAACGAGGTCGCAGGTGACCATCGCCGTCCCCTCTTGCCAGGGCACGAGCCGCAACGTCTCCATGTCCGGCTTGAAGACGAAGTCGCCGTAGCCCCGCTCCCACGAGGACATCGCGTAGCCGCCGACGGTGTTCATCTCCACGTCCACGGCGAGCAGGTAGTTGCAGCCCTCGGCGTCGTGCTCGACGACCTCATCCAGGAAGTGCGTTGCGGTAAGGCGTTTGCCTTGCAGCCTCCCCTGCATATCCGTCATGGCGATGAGGACGGTGTCTATCTTCCCGGCCTCGACCGCCCCGCGGAGCGTCTCGAGGTCCAGGCGGCCTTCGGCTCTTGCGGTATCCATCTCTCTCCCCTCTAGCTTCCGGCCAGTTCGGACTCGGCCCTCTCTATGGTGGCGAACTCTTCCTCAGGGGCCTGGGCGACGAGGTGATGGCGGCTGTACAGACCGAAGTACAGGAGGAACAGCGCGTATACCCCGACCATGATGAGCGCCGCTTGCACGTCCACGATGAAGGTCGCCACGACCGCGAGCACCGCCAGGACGAGCGCCACGCCCGAGGTCAGAGTTCCGCCCGGCGTGCGGTAGGGACGTTCCAGGTCCGGTTCGTTCCGGCGGAGGATGATGTGCGAGAGCATCATCAGGGCGTAGCTTATCGTGGCGCCGAAGACGGCGATGTTGATGAGGGTCGCGCCGTCGCCCGTGAGCGCCATTACGAAGCCGACTACGCCAGGCACGATCAGGGCTACCCACGGCGTCCTGCGGCTGCCGGTCAAAGAAAGCACCTTCGGGAGATAGCCGGCCCGCGATAGGGCGAACATCTGGCGCGAGTAGGCGAAGATGATGGAGAAGAACGAGGCGATCAGACCGGCCAGCCCCACCACGTTGATGAACGATCCGAGGAAGTTGGACCCGCCGTATGCCGTCTCGACCGCGAGCGGCAGCGGGTTATCCGAGTCCTGGATGGCCGCCGATCCCGCGCCTCCGGGGCCGAAGACCAGGATGAGCGCCGCGAAGACGAGGAGCGCCATCATGCCGGCTATGAGACCTTTGGGCATGTCTCTGGACGGGTCGCGGGTCTCCTCGGCGGCGAGCGGTACGCCCTCGATGGCGAGGAAGAACCAGATCCCATACGGAAGCGTGGCCCAGATGCCCACCAACCCGAACGGCAGGAACGCGCTCGCCCCCACCGCGTTGGTCGGCTCTATATCGAAGAGGTTGGCAGGGTCGAACAAGGGGATCATGCCTACCACGAAAGCGACCAGCGCAACGACCGCAACCGCCGTGATAGCGAACATCAGCTTGAGCGCTTCGCCAACGCCATACAGGTGTATCCCGATGAAGACCGCATAGAAAAGGAGATAAACGATCCATCCCCCGATCCCGATCAGCGACTCCACGTATCCCCCGATGAACACGGCGATAGCCGCAGGGGCGATGGCGTATTCGATCAGGATGGCAGTCCCCGTGAGGAACCCGCCCCACGGCCCCATCGCCCGCCGAGCGAACCCGTATCCTCCACCAGCCGTGGGGATAGTAGAAGACAACTCGGCGAGCGCGAAGATCATCGTCGCGTACATGGTCCCCATCAGGAGCGTCGCGATGAGCAACCCTCCCCATCCGCCCTCCGCCAACCCGAAGTTCCATCCCGCGAAGTCCCCCGAGATGACGTAAGCCACACCGAGCCCCGCCAGCAGCACCCATCCCGCCGCGCCCTCCTGGAGCTGGCGCTGCTCCATGTACTCGGACCCTACGTCCTCGTACTCGACCCCCTGCGTGCTCCGCCGCTCGTGCTCACTCACCCCAGACTCCCTTCCCAGGAGATACACGTCCCAGACAAACTACCAACCCCGGCTTCCCCATCACACCGATCCGCTGGATACAATCGCATCATACGCCCTGTCCAGTGGTCGCGCGACACCTTCCTGCCGGGTAACCTGAACGCGGTGTCTCATGGAAAGGAACTCGGTTTGGCGGAGATAAGCTGGGAAGACTTCGAGAAGGTGGATGTGCGGGTTGGAAAGGTGGTGGAGGCGGAGCCGTTCCCTGAGGCGAGGAAGCCCGCGATCAAGCTCCTGGTGGACTTCGGAGGCGAGATCGGGACTCGGAGGACCAGCGCGCAGCTCACCGCCCACTACGAGCCGGAGACTTTGATCGGCAAACAGGTAGTAGCCGTCGTCAACTTTCCGCCGAAGAGGATCGCGGGTTTCAGGAGCGAAGTTCTCGTCCTCGGGGTGCCTGACGAGGACGGAGAAGTAGTCCTCATATCCCCCGACCACGCGGTGCCGCCCGGCGGCAGGATGTTTTAGGAAACCCGTGGACCGGAGTTTCGTATTCAGGTAGCATCGTTTCTCACAGCCAGAAAGGAAGGTAGCGCGATGAGCGAGACGAACCTGGAGCAGTTCCGGGAAGTTACGCCGGCGGGGCGGTTCACGTTGCAGAACTCGGCCATGCTCAAGGTCAGCCTGAGCGGGGACCAGATCCAGGCCAAGCTCGGCTCGATGGTCGCCTACCAGGGGGGCGTGCGCTTCGAGCACAAGGGCGGCGGGCTCGGACGCTTCTTCAAGAAGGCCATGACCGGCGAGGGCGTCCAGCTCATGACGGCCACGGGGACCGGTGAACTCTTCCTGGCCCAGGACAAGCGCAAGATCATGATCCTGGACCTCGACAACGACCACATGACCGTCAACGGCGACAACATCCTCGCCTTCGAGCCCGGCATAGAATGGGACATCCGGCGCGTGGAAGGAGCGGGACGGCTCGCCGGTGGCCTCTTCAACGTCGTGCTGCAAGGCACCGGCAAGGTCGCCGTCACCTCAGATGGAGAACCCGTACTGCTGGATACAGGCACCCCCACCTTCGCCGACCCCGAATCCGCCATAGCCTGGAGCGGCGGCGTCCGCACCAGCGTCAAGAGCGACGTCTCCTTCAAGACCTTCCTCGGTAAGGGCAGCGGCGAGACCTTCCAGGTGGCGTTCGAGGGTTCCGGCTGGGTCCTCATACAACCATCCGAAGGCGCGGCCGTGCCACCCCACTCCCACGGCTCGGGCGGTGGAGGCGGCTTCAGCTTCGGCGACGACTAGCCAGACAACTCCTCGCCCAGCTTCGCGCTAACCTACCACCAGGTTCACCAGCCGGCCCGGCACGTAGATGGCCTTGCGGATCTCCTTGCCGTCCATGTGGGCCTTCACTTTCTCGCTGGCGAGGGCGAGTTCCTTCGCGGCTTCTTCCGAGATGTCCGCAGGGGCTTCGATGCGGTCGCGCAGCTTGCCGTTGACCTGTACGATCAGCGTGATCTCCTCGGCCTTGATGAGAGACTCGTCCCAGCCGGGCCACGACTGCTCGTGGACGGAGCCCTCCCCCATCGTGGCCCACATCTCCTCGGCGTGGTGCGGCGCGAAGGGCGCGAGCACGAGCACGAAGCTCCGGAGGGCCTCCGCCCACTCGTCTTCTCCGGCCTTGCCACGGATCGCCTGCAAGTAGTTCGTGTGCTCCATGAGCGCGGCGATGGACGTGTTGAACCGGAACGTTTCGAGGTCGCCGGTGATCTTCTTTACGAGCCGGTTCGTCCGACGGGGAAGCTCGGCGGGATCT
>JBPCLT010000007.1:0-7386 GCA_051003015.1 Rubrobacteraceae bacterium
ACGGCGCCAGCATCGTATTCTCCCGCGCCAGCAGCGAGCCGAACCGGGACCACCCCCGCTGGGACAGAGAACGCATCGTACGGAGTTGCTGGGACATGCTCGCCTCGGGCCGCATAGACTGCGAGCGCATAGTGGACCCGGTCGTGCCCTTCGCGGAATCTCCCCAGGGATATGAGAAGTTCGTGGACCGCCACCCGGAGAGCAGCGTCAAACTGGGCGTAGCTTTCCTGTAGCCCTCGCGCCAGGTAGCCGAGAACACTCGATTTTGTAGAATCCGGGTGTGAATCTTCGGTGGTTGTTTCGGCGGCGGGAGGCTTGACGTGGCGGTAGAGATGACGGGCGGGAAGGTCGTGAATAACCGAGGAACGGTGGTGACGTTCCGGCAGAAGTGCTCGAACTGCGGGCACGTGTACGACTGGAACAAGACGACCATCGTCCCGGCTTATGGCTCGCGAAAAGTACGTCCTTTCACCTGCGAGGCATGCGGCCATTATCAGGAGGTCTCCGTCCGGCACTTCAAGGAGGAAACATGAGCGATTGGCGTGAGCAGTGGCGAGAGACGAACCGGGAGAACTGGGACGAGCGAGTCCCGATCCACGTCTCCGGCGAGTTCTACGACGTGGACGATTTCAAGGCGGGGGCGGAGCGCCTGCGGCCATTCGAGATCGAAGAGGTCGGCGACGTGGCCGGGAAGGACCTGGTCCACCTCCAGTGCCACTTCGGCGTGGACACGTTGAGCTGGGCCCGCCGCGGCGCCTGCGTCGCGGGTCTGGATTTCTCGGCCCCTGCCGTCGAAGCCGCCCGGAAGCTGGCCGGGGAGATGGGGCTCGACGCCACCTTCGTGCAGTCGGACGTGTACGAGGCCGTGAACGACCTGGGCAGGCGCGGCTTTGATGTCGTGTACACGGGGCTTGGAGCCCTGATCTGGCTCCCCGACATCCGGCGCTGGGCCGGGGTAGTCGCCGAACTGCTGCGGCCCGGAGGCTTCCTGTACCTCGCCGAATTCCACCCGTTCACGGACGTATTCGGAGACGACGACCTGACGGTGGAGCACGGCTACTTCCACCGGGAGGAGCCGACCGTGTGGGACGAGCCGGGCACCTACGCGGACTTCGAGGCGGAGACGGTCCACAACCGCACCTTCGAGTGGAACCACACTTTAAGCGACGTGGTGAACGCGGTGATCGGGGCCGGCCTCACGGTCGAGTTGCTGAACGAGCACAACTACACGCTCTTCCCGCGCTGGCCGATCCTGGAGAAGTCCGGCTTCGATACCTACCGTCTACCGGAAGGTACGCCGGACCTGCCACTGATGTACTCGCTGCGGGCTCGAAGGCCGCTGTAGTTAGCGTCAGCCGGCTTCGGCGGCGCTGGCCTGAACGGACTTGTTCTTGACAGGTTTGTTCTTGACCCGTTCGAGCTCGGCCTGGATCAGGAGGCGTTCGGTGTAGTTGGGGAGCGTGCAGGTCTGCAGGGTGACGACGTTCTTGCCGGCGACCGGCTCCGTGACCTTCTTCGCGTCAGGGGGGACCACGGACCTGTCGAAAACCCGGTAGATGTACTTGCGGCCGTCGGCGTCCGTGAGGAGTACCCTGTCCCCGTTTTTGAGCTTGTTCAGATCGTAGAAGACGAGGAAGCTGTCCGTGCGTGGGTAGCCGAGACGGTGGCCGGCGATATAGACGTTGGCCTCCTTCTGCCACGGGAAGCCCGTCCCTTCGACGTGGAGCGTCCCATCGCGGAGGGCCGCCTCGTTGGTCGCGGGGGCGTCGTAGACGGGGATGTTCTTCACCCGCTTCATCTTGGGAACCGTGAGCTTCATGGTCTCGTCTTTGGGGCCAACGACGGAGGCGGCCTCGTCCCCGGCCGTCCGCACGTCGGCGACCACCAGACCGATGGAGCCCAGGACCAGGACCAGCCCGGCGAGCACCAGCAACTTGCGGCCAAGACGCCGCTGCGCCCTGGATCTGTAATACACAGTATTATTTTCCGTGCAGGTCCACGACCCGAAAGCTCTAGGTTTCACGTCCCGATATGATACAGCCCTCGCGCTGCAATACAAAAACAAATGTTAATAATTGCTCGGGCTCGCGCTATGCCGGTCGGCGCATTCAGCGGCGGCTGCGGGGGTCGAGGGCGTCGCGGAGGCCGTCGCCGATGAAGTTAACGGAGATCACGGAGAGGGCGATGGCGATGCCTGGGAACACTATGGCGTGCTGGCCCTGAACGAACACGCCGTACCCGGCGCGGAAGGCGTCGGTGAGCATCGCGCCCCACTCCGGGGTGGGCGCCTGCGCCCCCAGGCCCAGGAACGAGAGCGCCGCCACGTCCAGGATGGCCGTCGCCAGGGTGAGGGTAGCCTGCACTATCAGGGGGGCCATGCTGTTCGGCAGGACGCCTGAGAATATGATCTGGGCGTTGCCCGCGCCCAGGGCGCGCTCCGCCTCGATGTAGTCCCGCTCGCGCACGGAGATCACCGCCGAGCGAACCACCCGCGCTATCTGCGGGACGAATACGATCCCGATGGCGAGCATCGCGTTCGTCAGGCTCGGGCCGAGGATGCTGACGATCACGATGGCGAGCAGGATGCTCGGGAAGGCCAGGAACACGTCCATGAAGCGCATCAGGATGGAGTCCACCCAGCGGCCGAAGTAACCGGCGACGACACCGATGAGGGTTCCCGCGGTCGTCGCGATGACGACCGCTGCAAGCCCAGCCGTGAGCGAGACCCTGGCGCCAAAGATCACGCGCGAGAGGATGTCCCGGCCCAGCTCATCCTGGCCCATGAGATGCGCCGCCGAAGGCCCCTCGAACTTCCCGGTGAGGTCCTGCTGCAACGGGTCATAGGGCGCTATCAGGGGGGCGAAAACGGCCATCAGGATGAAGCCGGTGATGACGACAGTCCCGAAGATCGCCAGCCGATTCGAGAAGAACGTCTTCAGGAAGTCTTCCCTGCGGCTGCGCATCTCGACGCCGGAAGGGGCTACCGCTTCCGGCTGAACCTGGGTCTCGGCCATGCTAGCGCGCCATCCCTAGTACCTCACCCGCGGGTCGAGGACCGCGTAGAGCAGGTCCACGATGAGGTTCACCAGCACGAAGAGCGACGCTCCGTAGAGGACTACGCCCTGGATCATGGCGTAGTCGCGCCGGTATATGGACTCGTAGGCGATCTGGCCAACCCCAGGCCACGAGAAGATCGTCTCCGTTATAACAGCGCCACCCATCAGGAGGCCGGTTTGGAGCCCGATGACGGTGACCGTCGGGAGCATGGCGTTGCGCAAAGCGTGCTTGAAGACGACGCGCCACGGCACTAATCCCTTGGCGCGGGCGGTGCGCACGTAGTCTTCTCCCATCACCTCCAGCATGCTGGAGCGCGTCATGCGCGTTATCACCGCCATCGCGGTGGTCCCGAGGGCGATGGCAGGCATGATCAGGTGCAAGAGTCCGTCCCAGAACGCCGCGAAGTTAAACGTCAGGAGCGAGTCCACCAGTACCAGCCCGGTTATGGAGGAGACGGCGTATCCCGTGCTGAGACGCCCTGGGAATGGCAAGATACCGAGGGTCACGAAGAAGACCACGATCAGGATCATCGCCAGCCAGAAGATGGGCATGCTGATCCCGGTGAGCGCCAGTACAGAGGTGACCTTATCCAGCCACGAGTACGGTTTGACCGCCGAGATCACGCCCACCGGCACCCCGACGAATACCGCGACGAGCATGGCGAACAGGGTCAACTCCAGCGTGGCCGGGAACCGCGCGAAGAGCTCGGTGGTCACGGGCCGTCCGGTTACTATGGAGTCGCCAAAGTCGCCGCGAACGGCGTCAGCCAGGAAGAGCCCGTACTGCACGATCACGGGCTTGTCCAGCCCCATGTTCTCCCGGACTTGCGCCACCTGCTCCTGGGTCGCCTGCTGGCCGAGCATGATCTGGGCCGGATCTCCGGGGATGGCCCGCACCATGAAAAACACCACTATAGACACCCCGATCAGCACCGGGATGATCTGCAATATTCTGCGTCCGATAAACTCGGCCAGGGCCGGCTCCCCCTACGCGCCGCCCGAGAGGGTAACGGTGTTGAACGCCTCGCCGCCGGTCGGGCTCGCCTGGTAGCCCTTCACGTTCTTCTGGAAACCGAGGGGCGGCCTGGCGTAGACGATGGGGACCCACGGCGTATCCTCGACCAATATCTCCTGGACTTTCATGTACGCCCGCTCGCGCTCGGCCTCGTCTATGGTGGACTGCCCTTTCTTGAGCAGCTTGTCGGCCTCCGGGTTCTTGTAGTAGGCGATGTTGAGCGCGTTTTCGGGGGTCGCGCTGGCGCTGTTTAGTAGCGTGTTCAGGAAGTTGTCCGGGTCGCCGTTGTCCCCGGTCCACCCGAGCAGGCACATCGGGTGGGCGCCCGAGCTGGTCTCCTGCAGGTAGGCCCCCCACTCGCGGGTCACGAGCTTGGCGTTCACGCCGACCTTCTTGAGGTCCTGCTGCATGGCCTGGGCTATGCCCTTGCCGTCCGGCATGTACGGCCGGGGTATGGGCATGTACCATAGCTCGGTCTGGAGGTTCTCCTCGCCCGCGTCCGCTAGGAGCTGCTGCGCCGCCTCCGGGTCGAAGGGGAAGCGTTCGATGCTCTCGTTGAAGAACGGGACCGTCGGCGGCATGTAGGTGGTGGCGATCTGTCCGGTGTTGCCGTAGAAGGCCTCCACGATCGCGTCCATGTCTATGGCCTGGTAGATGGCCCGGCGCACGTCGGGGTTGTCGAACGGCGGCTTCTCGTTGTTCATCGCCAGGTACCCGATGTTGAGCGGCGGCCGGTACTCGATCTTGAGCCCCGCCTGCTCCACGGGCTCAACATCGTCGGGGGTGAGGCCGTCGGCCGCGGAGAGCTCGCCGCCAGTGAGCGCCGCCACCCTTGAAGTGTTGTCCGGGATGGAGCGGATGGTGACTTTGGTGACCTTTGGACCGCCCCCGCCCTGGCTCTCGGGCACGTCCGAACCCCACCAGTCCTTGAAGGCTTCCAGCTCCACCGTGGAGCCCCGGTTCCAGGAGACGAACTTGAAGGGCCCGCTCCCGACCGGGTTCTGCCAGAAGCCCTCGACGTCTTTCTCTATGGCCTTCGGGGAAGCGATGCCGAACGGGCTCATCGCCACGTTCTTGAGGAACGGTCCCTGCGGCTCCTTGAGGCCGAAGCGCACGGTGTACTCGTCCACGACTTCGACGCTCGTTATGATGGAGTCGTCGTCGAAGCCTCCGAACTGTCCTGTGTAGTACGCGAAGTCTTCGCTCTGTCCGCCGCCGCCCTTGTGGTACTTGTTCTTGCTGTCGCGCCAACGGTCGACGTTGAACTTGACCGCCTCGGCGTTGAAGGGGGCGCCGTCGTGGAACTTGACGCCTTCACGCAAGGTGAACGTGTAGGAGCGTCCACCGTCCTCCGGCTTGGGGATCTCGGTAGCCAGCGCCGGTATGAGGTCGGTGCTCTCCGGCGCGAAGTCCAGCAGCCCGTCGAAGATCTGGCGCGTCACCCTGAGCGACTCGCCGTCGGTGGTGTTGATCGGGTCCAGCGACACCGAGTCGGCCCCGCGCCCGAAGACGAAGGTGTTGGTGCTACCACCGCCTCCACCACCACCCTGGCCGCCGCTGATGGTTCCCCCGCCACCGCAGCCCGCGACGCCCAGCAAGGCCGCGCCCGCGAAGCCGGCCCCGCTCAACCTCAAGAACTGGCGGCGGTTCATGGTCCCGTTGATCCTGACTCGTGCCAACATCTTCTCCCTTCCTGAACTTTCCCATTGGTGCGGAATCGAACTGTTGAACCGTAAGTTAACACTTGCCGTTCTCATACGCTACCGCCATGCTCGACTGGAGAACTCGCTTCTGAGCTTCTAAAACAATGTTCCGCCAGGCTCCTCACCCCTTCGCAGACGGTTGGCGGCGGCGTGGGCCTGCCGGGTGGTCTCCGGCAGCCGGTACTTCGTACAGCACGCCAGGACCAACTCCACGGCGCTCTTCAGGTCTATGCCGTTGCCCACGGAGACGAAGACCGGGGAGACCCCATCGCGGGTCCGAACAACCTTCCCGACGACCTCGCCCCGGTGCGTGAGGTTGGCAGAGGAACCCTTCTCCCGCCCCGGCTCCTCGTAGTCTCCGACGAGCCGGCTCTTGGCGCACCCGATGCTCGGCACGTCCAGGTAGAGCCCGAGGTGCGAGGCGAGCCCCATCCGGCGCGGGTGGGCGATCCCCTGGGCGTCGAAGATCACCGCGTCCACCGGCGACGCGACCTGTCTCAAGGCCCCGGCCACCGAGGGTATCTCCCGGAACGACAGCAGCCCCGGCACGTAAGGGAACTCGAGCGGAGCCTCGAACCCTCGAACCTCAACCACCGAGAGATCCGGAAACGAAAGCACCACGACCATAGCATACGCCCGATCCCCCTCCGTGGAGACGTCAGCCCCCGCAACGTACTCGACGCCTTCGAGGTCCAGCGGCGGAGTGTCCATCACACGCGGCGCCAGCTCTTCCTGAAGCCCGCGCGCGCCACAGGCGAGAGGTCCAATGAGTGAAGGTCTCTAACCAGCACGAGCATCCATCGAAATCTGAGTGTGAGCGGAAGAAGGAATCCCTCGAAAAAACCGATCCGACCGATGGGATCTGGAGGGGGAATAGTCCCATCGGCCGGGACCCGGTTCAACCATTACTATACTCTCCCCCTGTTACATCCGGCTTCTCACGAAGTTACGGTTCCGTTACGCACCGGAAACACTTTGATTACAGTTCCACGCTCTTGCTACGAAACGTACGCCTTTGTCATCCTAAAGCCTCGACCTGAACTTACAGTTTACCCCCAGTTCGGTACAGCCATTTGGGACGTTCGGACGACATTTTCGGACCTTTCTAGGGCACGGTAACCTCGATGGTGTGGTAGCCGGAGGCGCCGGAGGGGTGCGGCGGGGCGGTCTTCTCCGTCTGGGTCTGTCCTTCGCCATCCGTGGCGCGTACCTGGAGGGTGTAGTCGCCGGGTTTTGCGTCCCATTCGTAGACGTATTGACGCCAGGTGTCCTCTGCGAGCTGGGCGGCGAGGCGGGCATCGTTCCAGGACGAGCCGTTGTCGGTGGAGACCTCGACCTTGCTGATGCCCCGGTGCGGGGCCCAGGCGACGCCGCCGATGGGAACCGTGCCGGCGGAGAGGTTGTCGCCGCCCTGCACGGTGTCAATGCGGGACTGCGTCTTGATCGGCCCTTCTTTGGTCCAGGTGCGTTGGATCCAGTACGCATCGAAGTCCCAGTTGGTGAGCTCTATCTCCGTGAGCCACTTGGTGGCCGAGACGTAGCCGTAGAGGCCCGGTATAACCAATCGCACCGGATAGCCGTGCTTGAGGGGCAGCTCGGAGCCGTTCAGCCC
>JBPCLT010000008.1:0-30553 GCA_051003015.1 Rubrobacteraceae bacterium
CGCTTGACCTGATCTCCGTCCTCGAACCCCGGCTCCTCTTCTACGATTGCTCGGAAAACTACGAGGCATTCCCCGGCGTCCCAAGGGACATCGTCATCACCGAGCGCGAGCTGCTGCGGCGCGCCGACCTCGTCTCCTGCACCTCGCCGCCGCTGCTCGAAAAGGTGAAGCCACTGCGCCCTGACGCCTTCCTGAACGGACCCGGCGTGGACTACGAGCGATTCTCCGTCCTGCAAGAAGACCGATCCGGCGAGATACGAACCGTGGGCTTCTTCGGACATCTCGACGACGGGCGTCTGGATTTCGATGCGCTGCGGGCCATCGCGGGGGCGGGATTCCGGGTGCGGCTTGTGGGCGGGCTGGGCCACGTGCCGTGCGGCTTCCTGGAGACGCCCGGCGTGGATCACCTCGGAGAAGTGCCACACGCGAAGCTTCCGGAGGCCCTGGCGGGCGTGGACGCCTTCGTGCTTCCGTACAAAGTCAACGGGCTCACCCGGAGCATCTCTCCGGCCAAGACTTACGAATGCCTGGCGACCGGCAAGCCCGTCGTGGCGGCCCCGCTCCCGGCTCTGATCGAACTGGGCGGGCACGTGTACCCGGCGCGGGACGCGGAAGAGTTCGTCCAAGTCCTGCGGAGTCTGGGTAAACTCGAGACGGACGAGAAGGCGCGGGCCAGGGCCGCGCTCTCTCGCGAGAACTCCTGGGACGCGCGGTTTCAGGAGATCGAAGCCGCGCTTTCGAGCAGGCTTTGAAAGGCTCGCGGATCGAAATCCTCGGCGTCGGCGTGGACCCGGTGACGGTTGACGAGTTGCGCGAGGAGGTCCTGCGTCTCGCCGGCGAAGATGGGCTCTCCCTGGTGCTCAACGCCAACGCGCACTGCCTCAACCTGAGCTACCGGGATCCGGCGATGCGGGACTTCCTGAACCGCGCGGACGTGGTTTTCTGCGACGGCGTCGGGGTGATGGTCGCGGCCCGGCTGCTCGGGGAGCGCATCCCCGAGAGGATCACCTACGCCGACTGGGCCTGGCGGCTGGCCGCCTTCGCCGAAGCCGAGGGGCTTTCACTCTACTTCCTCGGCGCTCGGCCCGGCGTCGCCGCGAAGGCCGCGAAGAACCTGGAGGAACGTCACCCTCGCCTGAAGGTCGTGGGCGTACGGCATGGCTACTTCGACCACGCCGTCGGGAGCCGGGAAAACGCGGCCGTGGTACGGGAGATCAACGCTCAAGAGCCGGACATCCTCCTGGTTGGCCTCGGGATGCCGCTCCAGGAGCGCTGGCTGATGGAGAACCGGAGGAACCTGAACGCACGAGTCGCCCTCGCCGGCGGGGCCGTCTTCGACTACGTCTCCGGCGATTTGCGGCGGGGACCGCGTCTGCTCACGGATAACGGCTTCGAGTGGCTGGCGCGGCTTCTCATGAAACCCGGAAGACTGTGGCGGCGGTATCTGCTGGGCAACCCGCTTTTCCTGGCGCGGGTCCTCGAGCAGCGTTCGGGGACCAGAGACTATCGGATGTATAAGGTGTGGAAATTCTCTCGCCGGACGCTAAAGTATCTTGCGTTTCGGAACGATAATCCTCTATAGTTGAAAAAAGAATTCTCGCGGAGGGGGATCTCTTGCGTTTCGGAACCATGATGCTCGTGAGTCTGGGTCTAGTCTTTGTCATGGCAGCCGCCGGTCCAGGCGCCGAGGCCAGGCAGGCGTTGCTTTCGGATACAGCGTCTTGCGAAACGATTGATCCGTTTCAAGCATCAGCAGATATTGTCCCGGACGGATCGTATTCGCCGATGAGGTGGGCCAACTCTTATGAACTCCGCTGCAGGCAAGCGGCCGAAGGAGCGCCGGTCGAGAGCACGGAGGGCGAAGTGGTGGGGGCTTCGGTCACCCATCCCGCCGATTGGACCGTGGCGCGAGAGCAGCGGACCTTCGACGACACGTACGGCTTCACCCTATGGGAGCCGGAGTCCGGCCCGGCCGCCCACGACCACGGCGGGACGCCGGTGCTGCGCGTCGCCCGCGCCTACGATCTCGAGCCGTCCGGGATCGAGGCGGCGGTCCGGGAGAGGCTGGCCGAGTACCCGGACCTGCCGCTTGAGAAGAGGACCGTGAGCGCCGGCGCCGAAAAACACCAGGGCGTGGCGGTCGGCCCGATACCTGGCAGCACGCCCTCGACGGAGGTATACGTCCCGGTTGACGACCGGGTGTACCGGATCAACGTGTACGCCACCCGGCCCGGTGAAGAGGGCCTCGATGCCGGGGACCTGGATCTGCTATCGAACCTCCGCTTCCAGACGCCATCCCGGCCGGTCGAATCGCTCGGGCTGCCGGATGGTGATAACGCCTCGACGTACTATGAGGGGGATGCTGCGCTCGTCGAGCAGGAGGAGTCGGCGCACGAAGCAGTGACGGAAGCGGCGGCGGAAGAGGAGACGAATAGGACATTCGGCACGGCGTCCACCAGAAGGATACCGAGGTATTCGGAGAAGAGGATCAGCGAGGGCTGCTATCTGGCGAACAGCAGGTTCTTCTTCCAGACGCAGCATGGTCCCAGGGCCAACAAACGCTCCGGCGACGGCATTCGCACGGGCTACTCCATTATCGGCAAACCGAACTACTGGGGTGAGTATACCCACGGCAACCTGAAGTACGGCCGGTGCAAGGAGCGGTACTACACCAACGACAAGTTCGCAGTGGACTATCCCCTCGGCCGCGGAGACGCCGTCTTCTCGCCTTTCCGCAGAGGCACGGTGACATTCGCCGGACGCAACAAAACCCACGAGGACTACGGCATCTTCGTCTCCATCAGGGCGAACAACGGCAAGTACGTTAACCTCTCGTCGCACCTGAGCGGGCTCGCGCGGGGTATCAAGCGCGGCGCCAAGGTGGACCGGAACACGGTCATCGGCTTCGCCGGCGACTCGGGCGGCCCCAACATCGCCGTCGGACGGGTTCACCTGCATCAGGCTTTCTACCGTAACCCGAGGTTCAATAAAGATGGTGCGCCCTACGGCGGCAGGGGTCTACAGACGCTCTACCATCACTACTTCCGCGGCGACGGCGGCATCCACAAGCTCGGCTGGTCGCACACCCGGAAGCAGAAGTCCAAGGGAGACAGAATCAGCCACTGAAGGCTGAAAGCGCGGAAGATAGAAGACCCTGGCTTCCGGATAACACCAGGATAAGCCGAGTTCCGGCCGCGACGATATACTACGCTCGGAAAGGAACTCCTCAAGCCTTGAGAGCGACCCTCAAGAGACTGTTTTCGACCGGTGCGCCGCGACGCTTTCTGAGCGTCGCTATCCTGATGCTGATGGACGCGGCGGCGATGCTCGCTGGCCTCGCCGGTGCGGCGTATCTGACGGAAAGCCGAACCGGAGGGATTCTGTACCTCGCGCCGGTGCTGCTCGCCGTCTGGATCTCGATCTTCGCAGCCTATGACCTCTACAACCGCGCCAGGGTCAGGCGCAACCCCGGCGCGCTGCTGGGGGCCGGTCTCGTCTGGGCTGGCCTGCTCGTGGTGGGGGGCGCTATCTACCCAGAGAGCGGCCTGACTACCGGCATGGTCCTGCTCGCCGTTCTCCTTGCTCTCCTCGTGGACGGGGCGCTGCGGATTCTCTACGAGCAGGCGGTGGAGCTTCTCTACCGCAGGGGACTCGGGCGCATACCCACCGTCGTCGTCGGCGACGCGGCAGGGAGGATGAGGGTGCGCCGGATGATGGAGCAGACCTCAAGCGCCCACGCCTGCGTGGCCGAAGTGGACCTCGGGGAGGGGAAAGTAGACCTCCCGGAGCTACGGGCGGCGCTCGACCGCACCGGGGCGCGGGGCGTCATCCTGGTCGGGGGAGAGCGGCTACCGGACGAGGAGCTTTTGGACCTCCTCCGCTCGGTGCGGCTCCGGGGGGTGCGGATGAGGGTCGTCCCTGGCGCGCTCGCCCTCATGCGCAGCCGGCCCACGATCTCCCAGAGCCTCGGACTGCCGCTCGTGGAGGTCCGTTATCCTCGCCTGGACAACACGCAGCGGCTCATGAAGCGCGCCCTCGACGTGACGGTCTCGGTGCTTGCGCTCGCCCTCCTCTCGCCTTTCCTCCTGGCCGTGGCGGTGCTCGTGAGGACGACATCCCCAGGGCCTGTACTGTTTCGCCAGAAGCGCGCCGGGGCGGACGAGGAGGTCTTCATCTGCCTGATGTTCCGCTCAATGCACGAAGACGCCGTGTTGCGCCAGCCTGAGTTGGAGATCCTGAACGAGGCAGAAGGCGCCGCCTTCAAGATAAGGGACGATCCCCGTGTTACCCCGTTCGGCCGTTTCCTGCGGCGCTGGAGCCTGGACGAATTGCCGCAGCTCGTGAACGTCCTCAAGGGCGATATGAGCCTGGTCGGGCCGCGTCCCCTGCCGCTGCGGGACTTCGAGCGGATGGGAGAGCCGCACAAGCGGCGTCTCGCGGCGGTTCCGGGGATGACGGGACTGTGGCAGATCAGCGGCCGGAGCAACCTGCCCTTCGAAGAGATGGTGCGCCTGGACCTCTTCTACATAGAGAACTGGTCACTCTCCTTCGACGTGAAGATCATCCTACGAACCCTGGGCGCCGTTCTGCGCCGCGAGGGCGCGTACTGACGCGGCGCTTCCTTGTAAGTCGGGGACCGAGAGTGTAAGTTTTCGGGGTTGCCCGGAGGCTTCGCGGGCGGATTGTGACAGGCGTTCAGGGAGAAGTCTTGGCCGAGAGTTTTAGCATTGGGGTGGTGGGGTCCGGGTACGTGGGGCTCGTGACGGGCGCCTGCCTGGCGCACGTCGGGCACCGCGTCGCGTGCGTGGACAAGAACGAGGCGCTGGTCGAGCAGCTTCAGGAGGGCCGGATGCCGATCTTCGAGCCGGGTCTGGAAGAGCTGGTCTCGCGTGGCGCGCGCCGGGGACGGCTCTCCTTTACCACCGGCCTGCCCGAGGTCGTGCGCGACTCGGACGTGGTCTTCATCGCCGTGGACACTCCGCAGGGTGATGATGGATCGGCGGACCTCGGGAGCGTCGCCGCTGTCGCCCGCGGCATCGGCGGCGCGCTGGCCGGCGCCAGCCGGGAACGCCCGCTCGTCGTGGTCAACAAGAGCACCGTGCCCGTGGGATCCGGCGATTACGTCTCAATGCTCATCCGGGAAGGCGCGGCCGATGCCGGTGGGGGGGACGTGGATTACCGGATGGTCTCAAACCCGGAGTTCTTGCGGGAGGGGAGCGCGGTCCACGACTCGCTGTTCCCGGATAGGATCGTGCTCGGCTCAGAGGCGCGTGACGCGCTGGATACGATGCGCGAACTCTACAGGCCCATCATCGAGCAGACTTTCCCGACGGAGATGGACACGAGGCCCAGGGCGGCGATGCCGTTCGTCACCACGGATCTGGCGAGCGCCGAGATGATCAAATACGCTGCCAACGCTTTTCTCGCCACCAAGATCAGCTTCATCAACGAGATCGCCAACGTCTGCGAGCTTGTCGGGGCGGACGTCTCCAGCGTGGCTACCGGCATCGGCCTCGACGCCCGCATCGGTAGCCGCTTCCTGAGCCCCGGCATCGGCTGGGGCGGCTCGTGCTTCCCAAAGGACGTCTCCGCCCTCCGCTCCATCGCCCGCGAGTATGACTACGAGCCCACGCTGCTGGACGCCACAGTCTCCGTGAACGAGCGCCAGCGCCGGCGCGTGGTCTCCAAGCTCCAGCACGACCTGCACACCCTGAAGGGCAAGCGCATAGCCCTGCTCGGGCTCGCCTTCAAGCCGAACACAGACGACATCAGGGAGGCCCCGAGCCTGGAGATAGCCCGCGCCCTCTCCTCCCGCGGCGCCCGGGTCGTGGGCTACGACCCCGTAGCCGGTAAGGCTGCCGCCAGGCGTCTCCCCGACCTGAAGGTCGTCTTCGACCTCTACGAGGCGCTCTCCGGGGCGCACGCGGCGGTCGTGGTCACGGAGTGGGAGGAGGTCAGGGACCTCGACCTGAAGGAGGCCGCCTCCCTCATGGAGCCCCCGAGACTCCTGGTGGACGGCCGCAACACCCTGGACGCAACCGCGGCCCGCGACGCCGGCCTGCTCTACAGGGGCTTCGGGCGTGAGTAAAAAGCGGGCGCTCGTCACGGGTGGGGCCGGGTTCATCGGGAGCCACCTGTGTGAGCGGTTGCTCGCGGAGGACTACCGGGTCATCTGCATGGATAACCTCCGCACCGGCTCCCTGGAGAACGTCTCCCACCTGAAAGACGCGGACTTCGAGTACGTGGACCACGACGTAACGACCCACATCGGCATCGCCGGAGATTTGGATGAGATCTACCACTTCGCCTCCCCCGCGAGCCCCGTGGACTTCGAGCGTATCCCGATCCCGATCCTGAAGGTCGGGGCTTTAGGCACCTACAACTCCCTGGGCCTCGCCCGGGCGAAGGGCGCGCGGCTCATGCTGGCCTCGACCTCGGAGGTGTATGGAGATCCGCTGGTGCATCCCCAGCGCGAAGATTACTGGGGGAACGTCAACCCCATCGGCATCCGTGGCGTCTACGACGAAGCCAAGCGATACGCCGAGGCGATCACGATGGCCTACCGCCGCCACCATCAAGTGGACACCCGCATCGTGCGCATCTTCAACACCCACGGCCCCCGGATGCGCCCCGACGACGGGCGCATGATCCCGAACTTCACCACCCAGGCCCTCGCCGGCGTCCCGCTCACCGTCTACGGCGACGGTTCCCAGACCCGCAGCGTGCAGTACGTGGACGACCTGGTGGAGGGCGTCTTCCGCCTGATGCACGGCACGGAATGGCGCCCGGTGAACATCGGCAACCCGGTTGAATATTCGGTCAGGGAGGTGGCAGAGTTGATACTGGAGCTCTCCGGCAGCAGGAGCGAGGTCGTATACAAACCGCTCCCGCGGGACGACCCCAAACAACGTTGCCCGGACATAACCCGCGCCAGGGAGACTCTGGGCTGGGAGCCTCGCACCCCGGCGCGTGAGGGCCTCGAAGCGACCATAAGCTGGTTCGCGGAGCGATTCGGGCGCGTGGAGGCGTCCGCCGGGCGATGAGGGTCCTCGTAACCGGCGGGGCCGGATTCATCGGGTCGCATGTCGTGGATCATCTCCTGGAGCGCGGCCATGAGGTCGCCGTTGCGGACAACCTCTCGACCGGCAAGCGGGAGAACGTCCCCGATGGGGTTCGCTTCCATGAGGCAGATGTCCGCTCCGGACTCGGCGAGGTCTTCGAGGAGTTTCGTCCCGAGGCGGTCGCGCACCAGGCGGCCCAGATGGATGTGCGCCGCAGCGTGCGCGAGCCAGACTTTGATGCGGACGTGAACGTGCTCGGTACGATCCGTCTCCTCGAAAGCTGCGTCGAACACGAAGTCCAGAAGGTCGTCTTCGCCTCAACCGGCGGGGCGGTCTATGGTGAGCAGCGGGAGTTCCCGGCGCGGGAGGACCATCCGCAGTATCCCGTCTCTCCTTATGGAGTCTCCAAGCTGGCCGGGGAACGGTATCTGCATTACTACGAAACCCAGCACGGGCTTCCTTACGTGGCGCTGCGCTACGCCAACGTGTACGGGCCGCGCCAGGATCCGCACGGCGAGGCGGGGGTCGTGGCGATCTTCTGCGGCAACCTGCGCGATGGACGGACATCCACCATCAACGGCACGGGGGAGCAGACGCGCGACTACGTGTACGTTGGCGACGTGGCACGGGCAAACGTCCTCGCCCTGGAGAGTGAGGCTCCCTCCGGCGCGTACAACGTGGGGACCGGCATCGAGACGGACGTGAACCGCCTGTATGAGTTGCTGCTGGAGGCTTCAGGCAAGAACCTTCCTCCGGAGCACGGTCCAGGCAAGCCAGGCGAGCAGAGCCGCAGCAGCGTGGACCCGGCGCTCGCCAGAAGCGTGCTCGGCTGGCGGCCCGAGGTGGACCTCTCCGCCGGCTTTCGGAAGACGCTCCGCTTCTTCGGCGCCGCGTAGGGTGCGCCGTGTCGGGGCGCATGCCTTGCCAAAGGGACCGGAAACGGTTAAATACAGGTATATTGCGTTACCTATGACACCGATGAGTTTCCCAAAAGAGGAGTGGGTTGCGGCGCACGCTGACGCGCAAGGAATTCCTGAAAGTGGCTGGAGCCGGGACGGCGGGGCTCGCTTTGGTGGGCACATCGGCCGCCGGTTCGGGCTGCGCCTATCTTCCTAGTGGAGGGTCGAGAATGAACGTGATAATGGTGATCCTGGACAGCCTCCGCAAGGACCACGTCGGGGTGTACGGGAACGGTTGGATCCAAACCCCCAACCTCGACGCCCTCGCCGGGGAGAGCCTGCGCTTCACGCGGGCCTACCCTGAGTCCGTCCCGACCATCCCCGCCCGTCGGGCCATCCACACTGGGATAAGGACGTGGCCCTTCAGGGACTGGGTGCCGCAGAAAGGCGAGACCTTCTTCCCGGCCGGCTGGCAGCGCATCCCCGAGGACCAGACCACCCTCACGGAGGTTCTCAAGCCCGAGGGATACAACACCGTCCTCATCACCGACACCCAGCACGAGTTCAAGGCTTCGATGAACTTCCAACGCGGCTTCGACGTCTTCGACTTCATCCGGGGCCAGGAGCGCGACCATTACCGCTCCGTGCTCTCGGTTCCGCAGGAGCAGGTGGACCGCTTCGTGGTCCCGGGTAACGACCGGAGCATGCAGGACAAGGTCCGCCAGTACCTCGCCAACACCAAACATCGCAAGGGCGAGGAGGACTATTTCGCCCCGCGGGTCTTCGAGAGGTCCGGTGAGTTCCTGGAGCTTGCCCGCGAGCCCCAGCCGTTCTTCCTCGTGGTTGACTGCTTCGATCCGCACGAGCCCTGGGACCCGCCCGAGGAGTACGTGAAGATGTACAGCGATGGTTACGACGGCCCCGAGCCCATCGTCCCCAACTACAGCGAGGACGACTGGATCTCCTCCCGCGAACTCGAACGCATGCGCGCCCTCTACGCCGGAGAGGTCACGATGACGGATCGCTGGCTGGGACGTTTCCTGGACCGGGTGGACGGCCTCGGGCTCGCAGAGAACACCCTGGTCATGGTCCTCTCCGACCACGGCGTCGCCCTCGGCGAGCACGGCTACACAGGCAAGCCGTCGAAGGCGCTCTGGCCGGAGCTTACCGATATCCCCTTCTTCATCCGCCACCCGGAGGGCAGGGGCGGCGGTAGAATCAGCGACTTCTTCGCCTCCGTACATGACGTCGCGCCCACGGTGCTCGGCCTCCTCGGCATCGAGCAGCCCGAGGCGATGAACGGCCAGGACCTCTCCCCGATCCTCGACGGCGGGGAGCCGGATGAACCGCGCCCACATTTCACGCTCGGCTACGATGACTACGTCTGGGCCCGCGACGACCGCTACGTGATGTTCTCCCGCAACGACCGGACGGAAGCGAAGCTCTTCGATCTGGAATCCGACCCGGACATGGAAAACGACATAGCCGGAGGCAATCCCGAAGTCGTGCGGCGGATGTTCGAGGATTACGTGCTTGCGGACGCGGGGGGTCCTCTGCCAAAGTATTGAGCCGGGACACGCAAACGGGAGAGAGACATTGCGCGGGCTGATTTCGTTCCTCATAAGGTGGACCGGGCTCCTGTGCGTGCCCGGCGGCATTCTCTGGGCTCTATCTCCGCTTGGCATTCACCTCTCCGAGTTGAAGTTCAAGACGCCAGACGTGTTCTGGAAGCTCTTTCCTTCGGCTCCGTTACTGCTCCTGGTTGGCCTGATCGGGCTTCAACTGAGACAGTCGGGGCGCTCGAGTTGGCTGCAGAAGGCCGGTTTCTTCGCGGCGGCCGCGGGCCTCGTGCTGATTGTACTGGGCGACGTGGGCCTGTACTGGCTCCGCCTGGACAACGTCTACATCATGACGGCGCCGGCCTGGCGCTCCTTCCGGCTGGGGCTCATCCTGCTTGCTCTTGGTTCCATCCTCTTCGGCGCCTTCGCCCCGAAGGACGGCGCGCTCCCGACGTGGGGACTGCTGCCGTTCGTGGTCGGAGGTCTGTGCGGGCTGGTCGCCTTCCTCCACGACTTCGGGACTCCCGGGGCGGTCCTGTGGGCACTATTCGGCGCGGGATGGGCGTGGCTGGGCCTCTCGCTGCTAGTCCACGGCCTGCTCTCCTTCTGGCGCAAAAAGCGCACGTCTGCCCGATCCTCGCCTCCCGATCCAAAACCTCTATAATCTAGCGCCGTGACTACGGAAGAGAACCCACGCAGCGGCGAGCCCGCGCCCGGCAGAGAGCCTGGCGCCGCCCGTCCGAATCCCGAAAAATCCGCACGCCCCCCCGAGGCGGCGGGTGACGCGCCCTCCGGGGTACCCGGCGCAGCCGCGCCCGAAGTCCTGGGACGCGACGGGAAAGACCAGGACGACACCAATGTCGCTAAAGTGGCGCGGGGAGCCGGGATCAGCACCGCCGGGCAGGGGGTGGGGCGGGTCCTGGCCTTCGTCACCCAGGTCATCCTCGCCCGTTTGCTCGGAAAAGAGTTGTACGGCTTCTTCGTCTTGGGCGTCGCCGTGGTGAATGGCGTCCACATCCTCTCCCGCTTCGGTATGGAGAACGGCGTGGTGCGCTACGTCGCCCACTACAGGGAGGAGGGCGACGACGCCAGGGTGCGAGGCACGATCCTCCAGGTGCTCCTGGTCACGCTTGGGATAAGCCTCGCGCTCTCGGCGGTGATGTTCTTCGGAGCGAACCTCATAGTGGAGCGTCTCCCCAAGGACGCGCCGTTCATGGTCACCGTGCTGCGGGCGTTCGCGTTCGTGTTGCCGTTCTTCGTGTTCATGAGCATGACCGCGTGGGCCACGCAGGGTTTCAAGACCGTTACCTACGCCGCCTATATCCAGCAGCTCATACGTCCCGGTATGTTCCTGGCGCTTGTCGGGGTCTGCTACGTGCTCGGGGCCAGCACGGTCGGCGTAATAGCCGCCTACGGCGCGGCCATGTTCCTCGCCGGGCTCGCCGGGCTGTACTATCTGAGGAAGCTCTTCCCGCCGCTCTTCGACCGCGGGACCCCGGCCATCTTCGAGACCCGCTCTCTGTTTGGGGTATCGGTGCCGATGAGCATTGCTCAAGGGGCTCAGTACCTCAACAACTGGTCGGCGATCCTGATCCTGGGCGCCTTCGCCGCCGGGGGTCCGGCTGGTGTCTTCAATGCCGCCGCCCGCACCGCCACGTTCCTGACGGTGGTGCGCTTCGCCTTCTCCGGCATCTTCTCTCCCATAATCTCCGGCCTCCATGCCAGGCAGGACACGGAGGAGATGGGGCGGCTCTACAAGGACGTGTCGCGTTGGATCTTCACCGGCGCTTTCGTCCTTTTTCTAGTGCTCGTGGTCTTCGCCCCCGAGGTCATGTCCGTGTTTGGCGAGGGCTTCGGCGAGGGCGTCACGGCCCTCATAATCGTCGCCGTCGCCCAACTCTACAGCTCCTCCGTCGGCCCCGCGCCCCGGATGCTGGCTATGACCGAGAACCAGAATCTGACCATGATCGCGACTGCCGTAGCCGCGGCGACCGGCGTCGTCACGAGCCTTATACTCGTGCCGCGCTTCGGGTTGCTTGGCGCGGCCATAGGGATGGCGACCGCGATCATCACCGAGAACACGGGCACGATGTCGGCCGTGAAGTGGCGCCTGGGCTACTGGCCGTTCAACTTCGCCTGGCTAAAACCCCTGATCGCCGGGCTCATAGCCGCGGGCGCAACATACCTCCTGAAACTGGCCGTGACCATCCCCGGAGGCGCCATTCCGACGGTGTTCGTGCTGGGCGGGTTCCTGGGCCTTGCTTTCCTGGGTCTGCTGTGGCTGTTCGGTCTCTCCGAGACGGACAGGGAATTCCTCGGCGCGTTCCGGGACGCGGGACAGCGTCTGCTGCGCCGGGGCCGTGGATAACGTGTCCACGAAAGTCCTGTACGTCGCCGGGTTCGGACGGAGCGGGAGCACGATCCTCTCGAATAGCCTCGGACAGATCGGGGGCTTCTTCTCCGCGGGTGAGCTGAACTTCATCTGGAAGCACGCCCTGATCGAAAACCGCCTCTGCGGCTGCGGCCGTCCTTCCCGCGAATGCCCGGTATGGCGTAGCGTCTTCGATGAAGCCTTCGGCGGCATGGACAGGGTGGACGCCCGCGAGATGATGCGCCTCCAGGCTTCCGGTGCCCGCACCCGCCACATCCCCCGGATGCTGACGGGACGCGGCAGAGAGCAACTCAAGGGCCGCATGGGCAAGTTCCTCGACGCCTCGGCCCGGCTGTACGAGGCCATAAAGTCCGTCACCGGGAGCCGGGTCATCGTGGATTCCTCCAAAGAACCGGCTTACGGCTACGCGATGGGCATGGTTCCTGAGCTAGACGTGCGGGTGTTGCACCTGATACGGGACCCCAGGGCCGCCGCCTACTCGTGGCTGAAGAAGAAGGAGCAGCCCGACAGCGAGGACCGCGAGTTCATGCACCAGAAGAGCGCACTCGACAGCGCCGTCCTCTGGGACGCCTGGAATGCCTCCATCGAAGCCCTCTGGCGCGGCCCGGACGACCACCTCCGCCTCCGCTACGAGGACTTCGTCTCCGGCCCCGAGAACAGCTTCGAGCGGATACTCGACCTGCTTGGCGAGCCCGGCGCGGGATTGCCCCTCACCGGCGAACAGGAAGTCAAGCTCGGCGTCAGCCACACCGTCTCGGGCAACCCCAACCGCTTCGACACCGGCGCCGTCACGCTGCGGCAGGACCACGAATGGACCAAAAAGATGAAGTCCCGCGACAGGAATCTCGTCACGGGGCTGACCTTGCCGCTATTGGCGCGATATGGCTATCGCGCCGCCGTCAGCCGTCAGCCGTCAGCAGCCAGCTAAAAACCGCGGGCAAAGCGGCTTTGCCAGAGTGTGCCCATCCTGGTAGCCCTGGCGACTTGCGGGAACCCGCTTCTCCTTTTCATGCCAAAAGCTGACGGCTGATAGCTGATGGCTAAAAGCTAAAACTGTAACGCTGCTCCTGCCAGGGGTCTCCGTAGTTGTGGTAGCCGTTCTCCTCCCAGAAACCTGGCTTATCTTCCGCCAGAAACTCCAGTCCCCTTAGCCACTTCGCGCTCTTCCAGGCGTAGAGGCGTGGGATCACCAACCGCATCGGCGCCCCGTGCCCCGCCTCCAGCGGCTCCCCGTTGTGGTGCGTCGCAAACAGCGCATCCTCCTCGTACAGTTCCTCCACCGGCACGTTCGTCGTATACCCGCCGTCGCAGAACGCCGAGAAGAACCGCGCCTTTGGCCTGGGCTTCGCTCGTTCCAGGAGATGCGACGCTCGCACGCCCGACCACACGTTATCCAGCTTGCTCCACGAGGTGACGCAGTGCATATCCGCCTTCACCTCGGCCGTCGGAAGCTCGTTCCATTCATCCCAGGTAAAGCGCAGCGGGTTCTCGACCAGCCCGACCATCGCGAAGTCCCAGGAAGCGGGGTCGAAGCTCGGCGTCGGGCCGTAGGTCAGGATCGGCCACCGATCCCCGACCAGATATTGTCCCAGTGGAACCCGCTCCTTACCCCGCGCCGTGTCTATCTCGATGCGTTCCATAGCGCCTCCTGTGCGGTTCTTCGGATTCGAAAAGCGAGTCTAGCACGCCGGAAACCGGGCAACCGCTGCCCTGGCGTGCTTCGGGATTTCGCGTGCCATCGAGTACAATCGTCCGTATGGGAGATGCGAGTCTCATGGACCGGCAGATACTCAGGGCCAAGCTCTACGTACCCCGTGGACATACCGGCGCTGTACCGCGTCCGCGCCTCTACGAGCGGCTTGACGAGGGGACGCGACGCGACCTCACCGTCGTCTCCGCCCCGGCCGGTTTCGGCAAGACGACCTTGCTCGCGGACTGGAGCCGGCGTAGCCAGCTTCCGGTTGCCTGGGTCTCGCTGGACGAGAGGGATGACGATCTGGTGCGCTTCTTCTCGTACCTGATAGCGGCCATCGGGACGATCCACGAAGGCTTCGGGGAAGCTACGCACGCCTTCCTGAGCTCCCTCCAGTCCCTGGAGGAGCTCGAGCCCGTCCTCATCGCGCTCAGCAACGAGATCCTGGAGGTGCCGCGCGACTTCGTCCTCGTGCTAGACGACTACCACTCTATAAGATCGCAGACCATCCACGATGCCCTCGCCCTTCTGCTGGACCACTCTCCGCCGCCGATGCGCCTGATCGTCGCCGGGCGCACGAATCCTCAGCTGCCGCTTCCGAGGCTGCGCGCCCGGGGACGGCTCACCGAGCTTGGCGCCCCGGACCTGCGCTTCACCCACGAAGAGGCGGCGGAATTCCTCGGCCGCACGATGGGTCTGGACCTCGCCGCGGATAGGGTCGCGACGCTGGAAAAAGGGACGGAGGGTTGGATCGTCGGTCTCCAGTTGGCGGCGCACGCCCTCCGGGGAGGCGAGGACGGCGCCGGACCCGTCGAGGCTCTCGCGGGAAGCGCGCGCCACGTCTTTGAGTACTTGGCCGACGAGGTCCTCTCCCGCCAGCCGGAGGACGTTCGGGAGTTCCTGCTCAGGACCTCTGTCGTCGAGACCCTGAGCGGTCCCCTGTGCGAGGCGCTCACGGACACGACCGGCGGGCTGGAGATGCTCGAAAGGCTGGAGGCCGCCAACCTCTTCCTGGTGCCGCTGGACGAAGGGGGACGCTACTACCGCTACCATCACCTCTTCGCCGCCTTCCTGCGCGAACGCCTGAAACGAATACATCCAGACGAGATCCCCGAACTGCACCGCCGCGCCGGGCTCTGGCAGGAGGAAGACGGGTGTCTGTCCGGGGCGATCGAACACTCTCTGGCGGCGGAGGATTTCGACCGGGCGGCGGATCTGATCGAGGAGGAGACCGGCGTGCGGCGCACGTACGTGGACGCCTCGCTGCTTCTCCGCTGGCTGGGCGCGTTGCCGGACGGACTGGTGTGTCGCCGTCCGCAGCTATGCCTGCTCTACGCCTGGGCGCTCGCCCACTCGGGAGAGCTGGAAGACGCCGAGATCCGGCTCCGGGATACCGAGGCCGCTCTGAAGCTCGATAGCGAGGTTTCGACCGCCGGCCTCTCCGACGAAGAGCGGACGATGCTGGGTGAGATATGCATCATCCGGGCCCGCATGGCCGCCATGCGGGAGGACGCGCCGCTTACGACGGAGCTCTCCAATCGGGCTCTCGAACTGCTGCCAGAGAACGAGCTGCATCTGCGCGGCGATGTCGCGCTTGATCTAGGGCATGCTTATTGCTCGACAGGGGACTTCGACTCCGCCAGCGAGGCGTTCGCCCGGGCTGCCGCCACAGGCCGGGCTGCCGACGACCTTCGTACATGCTTGTTCGCCCTCCATTACCAGGCATCCCTGGAGATCTCCAGGGGGCGTCTCCGGCGGGCAGAAGACCTGCTGCTGGATGGAAACCGGCTGGCGGAGAGCCGCCCCGAAGGCGTACCTTCGGTCGCCGGCATCATCCACGCGGGGATGGGTGATCTGGTCTACCAGCGCGGAGAGCTAGATGGGGCGCGGCGGCTCTTGGAGACGGGAATAGAGCATGGTAGGCGCAGCGGTGAGGCAAAGATATTAGTCTACTGCTACGTCAACCTCGCCCGCGTGCTGATGGCTCGTGGAGACGCCGAAGGGGCGCACTCTCTCGTCCGGGAGGCCGGCAGGCTCACGCCGAAATGGCCGCTCATCTGGGCGTGGCAGGCGCGGTTCTGGCTGGCGCAAGGCGACGTGCAGTCGGCGGCGCGCTGGGCACGGGAGTACGGGGCGACCCAAGACTACCTGAGCTACCCGCGCCACTTCGAGCGAATTACGATGGTCCGCGTGATGCTAGGGGAGGGCAGGACCGAAGAGGCGCTCGACTCCCTCGACCGGCTGCTGGAGGACGCGAGGACCGATGGCCGGACGGCGCATGAGATAGAGCTTCTCGCGCTCCGCGCCCTCGCCTCCGAACGGCGAGGCGCGGCCGAAGAGGCGTTGGGATACCTTCGGCACGCGCTCACGTTAGCTGAACCAGAGGGCTTCGTGCGCCTGTTCGTTGACGAAGGGCCGCCGATGGCCGCGTTGCTGAAGCGCCTGATCCGTAATCCGCACGTTGGTGAATCCCGCGCCGCCTCCAATGGTGAGTCCGGCGGCGAGTTCCACGGAACGCCCGACGGCTACGCGGGCAGGCTGCTGGAACGCTTCGCCCTTGAGGCGCCGCCTTCCGGCAACGGGAGTTCACGGAGAAGCCCTGCTCCCGGTCTCGAACCCCTGAGCGAGCGCGAGGTTGAGGTGCTCGAACTTGTCGCCGCCGGCCGGTCCAACGCGGAGATCGCGCGGGAACTCTACCTCTCCCTGGGGACGGTCAAGGCGCACGTCCATCACATCTTCGGCAAGCTCCTCGTCAGGAACCGCTCCCAGGCCGTCGCAAGGGCCCGGGAGCTGCGCCTGCTCGGCTAGCCTCTAATTTAAACCGGCTGTAAACCACCGGGTACGACCTTCGGTGGATTAAGCTCTGGCCCTCAGCTCCTAGACTGGCTCCAAAACCCGTAGAGAGGAGCCGAGGGATGAATCTGATGGACCTCAACGAACAGGCCGACAGGGACTTCGGTCGTGCCCGGCGCAGGGCGTGGTTGCGGCGACTGGTGGCACGTATACGCAGGGAACCCGCATCGCGCGGCACACCGCCCTCCTTCGACGATCTCCGGAGGTCTCTCCAGGCATACAACCGGGTGCGCAGGGGGATGCGGGTCGTCGATCTGGAGAAGGTTGTCGGGAGCGTGGGACGCCCTTGGGACTTCGACCGTTGCTTCATGCCCCTTCGCGCGAGCGCGGGGGAGAAGTGGAAGCGCGTGGATCTGGCGTTCCACCGGGGCAAGGATCTTCCGCCGGTGATCCTGTACAAGCTGGGCGACGCATACTTCGTCCTGGACGGTAATCACCGCGTCTCCGTCGCCCGGTACCACGGCTTGCCGGCCGTGGAAGCCGAAGTTACGGAGTTCCGGCCCGCGGCCAGGCCGGAGGCGAGGGCCGCGTGAGTTTCTGGGGCATCTGGATGGTCTATGCGTGGCCGGCGCTGCTGCTTACGGTCATCGGGCTGGTCTTGCGCCGCGCCTCCCGAGATCCGAAGACGCCGCGCGGAGACGCGGTTCTGGTCGACCTTGGCCTGGGGCTGGTGGCGGTAGTCGCTTCGGTGTTCTGGCTCCGGGTTTTCTCGTCGCTCGTCTTCTGAGACCCGCGCCGGACGAGAAGCCGGGAGGCGTCCGGGCTACTCCGCCTTCGCCTCGATCTTTTCCTTCGGCTTCCGGCCGATGCTGACCATCTCTGGCTGCACGCCCTCCACCGGACCATCTCCCAGCTCCTCGTCCCTGTATTGGTAGACGCCGCGGCAGGTGTGACCGCCGGTGGTGCGCTTCTCGGTGTACGAGAGCTTCACGTTCGGGTTGATGGCGTTGACCATCGCCTTCTCGTAGGTGGAGAAGGCGGCGCAGGGCTTCACGTCCCAGCCGGGTACGCCGTCGTGGCCCATCCCGCCGAACCACGGGCAGCGGTCGGCGTTTATGACGTATTCGCCGTCCTTCGTCTCCGTCAGCGTGATCTCGATGTCGAAGAAGCGGTTGGCGAGCATGACCACGTCCACGGTGTCCTTCATGGTCTTGACGCCGAGTTGCTCCCGGAGGTCCGAGCCCTGCTTCTCGCCGATGCGGGTCATGGCTAGTTTGCCGACCTTCTGGCCGTCGTAGCCCAGGTCGTCGGCGGCCCGGATCATCTCGTCCAGGATAACCCCGGTCCCCGCGCTCGCGGCCTTCCACTTGTACCACGTCGGCCCCGGCAGCCCGAGCTTCATCGCCCACCGCGCCAGGAAGAGCGGTAGTTTGGGGAGTCCGTAAACCGTGAGCCATTTCATGACGTGAATCCTTCCTCCGCTTGCGCCGGTACAGGACCCATTATACCCGCCGAGTGTCTTTATCCGCCGAATTTTGTCACCGGACGAGGAGATGATCACCTATTTGGGATACACGGCGAACTTCGACTCTCGCTACCCAAAACACTTCCGTCGCCTATTATTTGGACTCCAGAAAAAAAGGGAGCGTCGTGAGCGGCATGAAGCCAATTGAAAGTAGCGGACGCCGGGTTCCGGCCCGAGCATTTCGGGAGTTCGGGGACCTGGCGTCAGGGTACGCGGATCTCGGCCTGGAGGCTCTCTTCGGAGCATCACCGCACTACGATGCGGTGAGTTGGGAGAGCGCGCTGCGTGACCTGGAGTCGCGGGGAGGTGGCGCGGAGGAGATACTGGACGAGCCGGCGTTGCATGACCTGGAAGAGGCTACGCGCCGGATATTGCGCGGCGTCCACCACGAGAACCCCCGCGGCGCGCAGTGGCCCGCCGACTCCGTCCTGGCGCGCTGCTGTTATTTGCTCTGTCGTCTTATCCGTCCCGCCGTCGTCGTGGAGACCGGCGTGGCTTATGGGGTGAGTTCGGCCTTCATCCTCCAGGCACTGGAAGAGAACGGTGGCGGCGTGCTCCACAGCGTGGACCTGCCGCCCTTGCGCCGGGGCTACGCGAGGTCCTGGGGCGTGGCCGTGCCGGAGACGCTGAAGGCCCGGTGGACGCTCCACCGCGGGACCAGCAAACGTATCCTCCCCCGACTCCTCGAAGAACTGGGCAAGGTGGATGTTTTCCTGCACGACAGTCTGCACACGCATCGCAACATGCAGCGGGAGTTCGAGGCCCTCTGGCCTCGTCTGCGAACCGGCGGCGTCCTCCTGGCCGACGACGTGGAGAGAAACCGGGCGTTCGGCGAGTTGCGAGAACGAAACCCGTCCCTCTGGCGCGTCGTCAGGGACGTGGAGGGGCGGCCTTTGCATGGCAGGGCTGCTCCCGTAGTGTTCGGAATCGTGGTGAAATAGGCTTCAGGCGTCAGGTTTCGGGCATCATGGTTTGCTGCGGAGCGAAGCCGAACGGTGGTTGCTTTTTTACGACCCTTTACCTGACTGCTGAAGCCTGTAGCCTGAAACCTAGTATCCCGGTCGGCCCATCCTCTTGTAGGTGATCTGCTTCCCCGCCTCCACTCCCGGCTGATCGAAAGCGTTGACCCCGTATAGGGAGCCGGCTATTGCCGTCTGCGCTTCGAGGGCCTGGAAGAGGTAGCCCAGGTTCTCTTCGTCTATCGCACCGAGCCTTATCGTGCAGTTGGGACGCCCGGCCTCGGTGAGCGCCCGCCGCGTCGCGTCGCACTCGACGTTCAACAACTCCCCCATCGAGTGTCCGCCGAGGTATCCGACGCCGTCCAGGTCCTCGTAGGCTCGTGGTATCTCCAGGTCGCGCGGATGCTCCTCGACCTCGACGATCTCTATGACCTTGTCTTGTGGACCTTCCATGTAGAGTTGAACTTGAGAGTGTTGATCCGTGGTGCCGACGGCGCCGTGGGGCGTGGAGCCCTTGCCTTCCTTTCCGAGTGACTCCGCCCAGAGTTGCACGAACCACGCCGCGACCCTCTCCAGGGCGTCGGCGTAGGCCATCATGACGCGGACGTTGCGCCCCCGCGCGGTGTCCATCAGGTAGTGCATCGCGGCCCCCACGACCGCCGGGTGCTCCGCGCCTCGCGCCTCGACCTCGTCCACGCATTGGGCGGCCCCGCGCAGGAGCGCGTCCACGTCCAGGCCGCCCACGGCTGCTGGCAGGAGACCGACCGGGGAGAGCACCGAGAAACGTCCGCCCACATCCTTCGGGATCGAAAGCGTCCGAATGCCTTCACGGGCGGAGATGCGGTTCAGGTAGCCTTCATCCGGGTCCGTAGTGAACACGGCTCGATCCCCATACTCCCCGAGCGCGCCGCGGATGACCAGGAAGTTCGCCATCGTCTCGGCGGTCGTGCCGGACTTGGTGACGACGTTGACCCAGGTTTTCGCCGGGTCCACGACGTCCAAAATGGCGCCCAAAGAGTTTGGGTCCGTGTTCTCAGCGAAGTGGATGCGGGGACCGCCGCGGGTCTCGGCCGGAAGTAGATTGTAATAAGGATGGTTGAGCGCCCGTTGCAGCGCCATCGGACCCAGGGCCGAACCCCCGATCCCGACGTGTATGAAGTCAGCGGCGCCGGAGTTCCGGATATCCTCCGCAAGCTCCTTGCAGGCCGCAGCATGTTCTCCGGTCTTCGGCAGCCGCATGAAACCGTAAGAACTTTCAAGAAGCTCGCCCGCGGCTTCTCGCAGCCGGGACTCCATGCCCGCGAGGTCACGCTGCGTGAGGCCGTCCTCGACCTCCATCAAGCTCCCGTAATCGAAGGCAACGTCGGCCACGGATCCCCCCTTCTCTCCACGTCTCTGACGAGGGGTAGTCTAATCCACGCTATAATGCCTGACCATCGTGACGAGCCAGAACGCCGCCCCGATAGCCGAAGTACTGAGCCGCCTGAAGGCGGAAATTCCCGGCGCAACGACCGAATTGCGCTGGACGAACCCCCTGGAACTGCTGGTGGCGACCATCCTCTCGGCCCAGACCACGGACGTCCGCGTCAACGGGGTGACGGAGGCGCTCTTCGAGAAGTACCGCACCGCCAGGGACTACGCGGAGGCCGACCCGGAAGAGCTGGAGGAAGACATCAGGCCGACCGGATTTTTCCGCAACAAGACCCGTTCCTTGCAGGGCATGGCCCGCGCTCTTCTGGAGGATCACGATGGCGAGGTGCCCCGCACTATGCCGGAGCTCGTCGCCCTGCCCGGCGTCGGGCGAAAGACGGCCAACGTGGTGCTTGGCAACGCCTACTCCGTGGACGAAGGCGTCGTGGTGGATACTCACGTCCGGCGTCTCTCGAACCGGCTCTGCCTCTCCGCCGAGAAGAATCCAGAGAAAGTAGAACGAGACCTCATGCGGGTCGTGCCCAGAGAGGACTGGACGGTCTTCTCGCATCTGCTCATCCTCCACGGACGTGGAGTCTGCAAGGCTCGCAAGCCCGACTGTCCGGCATGCGTGCTCAACGACATCTGCCCGTCCGCCGGGAGTTTTGGGCACTGATCACGCACCCAAGAAACTCAAAAGAGAGCCGAAACAGACAAGCCCGGCGGCTTTGGAGGGGAATCCACAAAGGTTTCTCACTCTGCGGGCCGCCGGGCCAGAAATAGAGTACGCTTTCAAGCCGCCGCGCGTCAACCCTTTTTCCGCGTGCGACGGTCGGTCAGGAGGGAGGCCGTGGCCCGGTCTGGCTACCGGCAAGGGCAGGAGATCCCCCGCGCGCCGCTCCGATGCCTCTCATCGGATAAAATTGTTCCCCCGGGGGTATGGCAGAGCGGACGAATGCGCTGGTCTTGAAAACCAGAGGCGGTCACACGCCCGTAGGTTCGAATCCTACTGCCCCCGCCTCCGTCGTGGCTTGGTTGTCCCGTGTCATGGCCTTTTTTGACGAATTTGTTAAAAATCATTAAGATAATGGAGACTTTTGCGTTTCGGATATGTACACTGTGGGTAGCTTCTCACTCTGGAGAAGAGAGTGCAGGCCGTTGGAAACGAGCAGAAAAAGGAGGCGACTCTGTGAAGAGAGTAATCATTTTGGCCACGGCCGCTCTTCTGGTCATGATGGTCCTCGCACCGGCAGCGCTGGGGCAGGACACAATGATGATGGAAGATCCTACGATGATGGAAGATCCTACGATGATGGAGGGGACCATGGTCTCGGGCGAGGAGGCCCCCGACATCCCTGAGAGCGGTGGTCCGGCGATTCTTCTGCCGGCGGCTGCTCTGCTTTTGGGTTCCGGCATCCTGACCTTCGCGGTCTTGCGGCGCAGGTAGCACTCGGCCGAAGCTCGCGAAGCGCCGCACGCGGCGTGCGGTAAACAGAAACACCCTATGTTGACGGAGGAGATCCTGCACTCCTCCGTCTTTTTTGTTCTTTTGTTGAAGGTTGCCTAGCCGCACTCGCGCCCGAAGATTCTCCCTGGCGCTTTGCCGGAGGTTGGACCCTGGCCGGAACGCTTGAGATGGGTTCACAACATAGGGTGAGCCGCCCAGGACTCGAACCTGGAACCTAGAGATTAAGAGTCTCTTGCTCTGCCAATTGAGCTAGCGGCCCATAGTCGAAAATTATAGCATCGGTGCTGGCAGATGCGCGGTCGAATTAAGTTTTGTTAACGGGGGCTTGCACAGAGGAAAGGCCGTCCTTATAATGATCATAACTTCTAGCGGTACCTATCACGGGGCCGCTAAGGGCCGGAAAAGGGTCTCACCCTTCTGTGAATACCGGCCCTTTTTCTTTGCCCGGACCTCACCGGCGGTCTTTCTAACCCACTTCTTCGGCGATGGTGAAAAGTTCTTCGGCGTGGCGTCGCACGGAGGTTGCGAGGTCGCCGCTCGCGGTGACGATGCGGATCCGCCGGAGGCAGGCGTGGTAGCGGGTCATGTCTTCTTCGGTCATCCCCGAGAGCCCCTGCCAGCCCGTGAGGCCGCGTTCCCAGGGGAGGGACGCTGGACGGATGAGACGCAGGTCCATTGAGAAGTCCTCTTTGCGGGGCAGGTCTATGAGTATGTCGAAGGGGCCGGCGTCGCCTTTGCGGTAGCGGGTGAGGTAGTGGCCCCACGCTTCCTCGACCCGGCGGCGCCAGGAGGCGTCTTCCCGGAGTCGGATGAGCGAAGCGTAGCTCGGGTGGCGCTGGTCGAACTCCAGGGCGCGGTGGTACGGGCGCAGGTCGGCGAGGCGTCTGGTAAGAGTGGCCGTGGAGCTCTCGGGTTCGGCGGAATCCTGGACCATGGCGAAGGCCCCCGCGTCGTCCTGGAGGGCCAGCATCTCGGGGCTCAGGGTGCCTGACTGCACGGCGTCTTGGACGGCCCGCAGGAACATCATGGCCGGGATGCGCAGCGCGGGATGCCCGTAGACGTTGTAGTGCATCAGGTAGCGGCCGAAGACCAGGGCCTGGAGGTAGCCGGCGCCCTCTTCGTCCACGGCCAGGATGGCCCGGTTCTCGTGCCCGACTATTTTGAGGGTCCGGATCAGAGCCTCCGCGTCCACCATGCCGTAGGGGACCTTCGCGTCCCTGGCGTCCCGGATGAGACAGTCGAGGGCGTTTACGTCTAGCGAGCCGAAGATTATGTCCCTCGCGAGATGCTCCGTGGGCGTCAGGCCGTGCGGTTCGCCGCCGGGGTTACGGGCGACGAGCCGGAATACGTTGTGAGGTTCGAGGCCCCATTCTCCGGCCAGCACATCGGCTATCTCCGACTCTTCGATCAGGCGCCGGCTCAACTCCTGGGTGGAGGTCATGGCGGGCAGAGCTATGCTCTCGATCGTCTGCGCGTAAGGGTAGCGCGCCGCGTCGTGCAGCAGGGCCGCGGCCAGGGCGCCCTGCACGTCACGGTTCTCTAGGTAAGCGCCTGAGTCCATGATCCTCTTCAACGTCATCCGCGTCAGGTGGTAGACGCCGACGGAATGGTCGAACCGGGTGTGCCGGGCTTCGGGAAAGGCGTGCTCGGCGAAGCCGATTTGCCCCATCCGCTTGAGGCGCGCGAAGGCGCTGGTATCGAGCAGCTTTCGCGCCGCCCGGTCAATGGGGACGTCCCCCCAGACGCCGTCCCGAATCCTCCTCCCGGAGCCCCCGAAGAACTCCCCTACGGTCCCACTCAAACGCTTCTCCTGGGTGTCGGGTCGCAATCATTTAACCAGAACAGACTCCGCGCCGGTAGCGCGGTGGAACACTCGGGCAGGCTCATGCGGCGTGTAGTATTGTAGGCGTCCGAAAGGAGACCACGAGATCCACGCCGAAGATCTGGAGACTATTTGCGGGGAGTCCGTGACCCTGCGTCCGCCGCGCGAGCCGGACGCGGAGGCCGCTTACGCCTGGGATCGTGACCCGGAGTTGGCCGCCTGGAACGGGCGGGCGCCCATCTCTATCTCGCTCTCCGCTGCTCGCCGCGACTACCTGGCCCGGTGGAAAGATCCCAGCGTGAAGACGTTCGTCATCGAGGCCGGGGAGGATGGAGCCGGAGAGCCCATCGGCATGGCGACCCTCTACGACTTCCGCAAAGGAGGATGCGAACTAGGCATAAAGATCGGGCCTGAGCATCTGAGGGGACGCGGCTACGCGAGCGAAGCCGTGAGGCTCCTCGCGGACTACGCTTTCGAAGTGCTGGACCTCGAAGTTCTGCGCGGCTCCACGCTCGCCCATAACGACCGGATGCAGCGGGTCTTCGAGAAGAACGGCTTCGAGCGAGTGGGAGACGGCGCCATCGTCAGCCGCTACGACAACCGCCGCTACACTGAACTCTTCTACCAGAAGAGGAGAGACGGTTAGAGTACAGGTGCGCGCCGTCTGGACAGGGGCGTTCCCCGAGATATCGTTGCGGAGTACGTGATCAGATATCCCGGCATGGTGACCGGGAAACCGTGGGGCACTATACTGACGGTGTAGTGATCCAGATCCCTGAGGAGGACGGTCATGGGGTTTCGCCGGTTGTTGTCGAGCATCGGTCTTGGGGCGGCCAAGGTGGAGACGCGCCTGGACCAGAGCGACCTGGCGCCTGGGGATGAGGTGCGTGGCGTGGTCGAGGTCCTGGGCGGCGATTCGGACACCGAGATAGACGGCATCCGCCTCGAGGTCCAGACGCACTACAAGCGCGAATCGGGCGACGACACGGTTACCGAGACGGGCACCATCGAACGCATCCAGGTCGCGGGACACACGGTCGTAAAGGCGAGGAATCGCGACGAGCTTCCCTTCTCATTCGCGCTCCCTTACGATACCCCGCTCACCCTGGGCCGCTCTTCCGTCTGGGTCCGCACGTCCCTCGACGTGAAGATGGCGATGGACCCGTCGGACTCAGACGCCATCACCGTCAGGCCAACCTCCACTCAGCAGAATATCCTCGACGCCTTCGAGCGGCTTGGATTCATACTGCGCGAAGCGGATAACGAGGATTTGCCCCACCGCCTGCGCCGCAATCTCCCGTTTGCCCAGGAATTCGAGTTCGTCGCCCGGAGCGGCGAGTTCCGGGGCAGCTTCGACGAGATCGAGATGGTCATGTTCCCCTCGGCGGGCTCCGTGGACGTCGTGCTCCAGATGGACCGCCGCGCCCGCGGCCTGGGTTCTTTCCTGAGCGAACAAATGGGCACGGATGAGTCCTACGCCGGGCTCACCATCTCCGAGAGCCAGGATCTCGACTCCGTGTCCGAGGCCCTCGCCGATAACATTCGCCGACACTCATAGAACTAGGCTCCATTGACCGGGCTTCATCCGGCTTCGTGCGCCTTCACTGCTTATAATGTAGACGGTGAAGACGCAATTACAGTTCGATGCGCGGAGCCGGGGGGCGATGAGTGGGGTGCTCACTTTGGGTACCCTCGACCCGGCATTCGCCGCCGCCGCGCGGGTGGCGGGAGAGCCGGTGGCGTTAGACCTGCGTTCGGTGGAGTTCGTGGAGCCTGCGGGCATCTGCGGGCTGGCGGCGCTGCTGGAGTTCTTGATCCCACGCAGCGAAGAGGTGAGCGTGGCGCTCGCGGGGCGCGACGTGCCGGCGTATCTTGAGCGGATGAACTTCTTCCGGCTCTTTGGCGATAGGGTGCGAACGAACGCGGACGTCGCCTCCCTGGAGGAGCGACAGCGGCACAATCCCGGCACGCTCCAGGAGCTGGTGAAGTTCCAGACCGAAGAGGAGATACCCGGCGTCGTGACGCGCATCTCGGAGATCCTGGAGAACCGGGGATACCGTCTGAGGGAGCGCGTGGCGATCTGCTCCACCCTCTCGGAGATCTGCGCGAACGCCGCCGAGCACGGCGCTTCGGAAGACGGCTTCGGCGCGTTCGCCGCCGTTCAAGCGTACAACCACATCGTCAGCGGCGCAAGAAGGCGCGGCGAAGAGGTCCTCGTAGCCATCGCCGACGGCGGTGTCGGCATCCGAGAGACGCTCTCGCGCAACGGGAAGTACGCCGAGCACACCACCACGGACAACGACGCCATCCGCTGCGCCCTCATGATGGGCGTCTCCGGCACCGGCGAACTCGGACGCGGCGGTGGCCTCGCCCTCGTGGCCCAGATCTCCGGCCGCGCCGGAGGCTCTCTCTCATTGCGCTCCGGCGCAGGCCGCGTCACCGCCTACCATGACCGCAAGAACAGCCGCGCCGTCCCGGATTTCCCCGGAACCTTCGTCCGCGTCTCCCTGCCTCGCAAGCTGGAAGCCGTCCCGCAAGAAAAATCTTCTTGATGAAGGCAAAATACGGTCCCATATGCCATTGAATTCCACTCCACCAGCGGGTACAATCCTCACATATGATTTCACTGAAGACAGTGAGAATAGGTTCCGTGGCTGAGACGCCTGAGGTCTTCGAGGTTGCCGGGGGCGATTTCGGCGGGAAGCTGATGGTGACGCGCCGGGCTGGCCGCGCGGTGCGGGAGGCTTTGGCGGAGCGGCTGGAGGCGTTGCCGAAGGGTGGCGTGCTTCACGTGGACACGCGGGGCGTCGAGTTGATGGACTACTCGTTCGCGGACGAGTCGCTCGGGGTGTTGGTATCGCGGGTCGCCGGCGGAGAGTACGGAGAGCGGTACCTGGTGCTGGTCGAGGAGGACCGGGACATGCTAGAGAACGTGGAGGCTTCACTCAGGCAGCGGTCTCTCGCCATGACGCGGGTGGACGAGGTGGGCGGAGAACCGGCCATCGTGGGCAGTATCCCGGAGCATCTGGCCGACACTCTGCGCGCCATCATGGACGCGGGCTCCATCACCAACGCGGACCTGGCTAAGAAGCTCGGCCTCAACCACACCGCCTGCAACAACCGGGCGACCAGGCTTGCGAAGCTAGGTCTGATCCATCGCAAAGTAGAGACCGCATCTCCCGGCGGACGCCAGTATACCTACGAGAGGATCGCCTGATGTCTATTTTTATTCACATTCTCACTAGTATCAGTGAAGATAGCGGTAACGTGTTGGAGAAGGAGGTATAGGGATGCGAGAAGAGTACATGATCGAGCGCCAGGGCAAGCGGTTCGTGTTGTACGCGGGCCTTTTGGAGGAGGCGCATGAGAGGGGCTTGAGGAGCATCGAGACGGAGCTTTTGCAGGTACCTGGTCAGGAGAATGGCGAGGTCGCCATTGCGCGGGCCGTCGTGAGGACTGAGGACGGGAAGTTCAGCGGCATCGGGGACGCGAGCCCGTCGAACGTGAACCGCGCAATCGCGCCGCACATCATCCGCATGGCGGAGACGCGGGCGAAGGCTCGGGCGCTCAGGGACGCCATCAACGTCGGCGTCACGGCCTTCGAGGAGCTTGGCGAGGACGGTGGCGAGAGCGAGGTGGCGGCTCCGCAGGTCCAGAGCGAGCAGCGGGAGGACGCTCCTCGGGAGGAGAGCCGGGGCGAGTTGCCGGCGACGAGGAAGCAGCTCAACTACCTGGAGGCGCTCATCTCCGACATGGTGGAGGATGGGATCTCCAGGTTCGAGGACATGGTCGGCAAGCCGGTCAGCGAACTCACCCGCGAGGAGGCGAGCGAGTGGATCGGGCGTCTCTCCGGGAAGGCGGCGTAGTGCGGGTCTGGATCGCCGCCCTCGGCGAAGAGACGCTCCACGAGCCGGACCTTCCGTCCTGCTGCCAGAGGAGCGCCCGTGGCGTGGAGGACGCTTTCGAGTGTCCTTCGTGCGGGGCGGCTTGGCAGGCGCCAGAGCCCGCATTCTCCGAGGAGGATGCGTTCATGGACGGTTCCCGGGAGCGGAGGGGGGCTGCGTGAAGAAGAAGGGCGCGCTGCGGGCTGACACGACACTCGCTCCGGCGGGCGAGATGGAGCGGGAAGTATACGTCCGGTCGCTTCCCGCGTGTTGCCTGCGGTCGTTCAAGACGGCGGCGCTGGCGGACTCGGGAGACCGCAGGCGGCTCGCGTTCGACTGCTCGTGCGGGAGGAACTGGTGGATCACCTCCAGCCTCGACGAGCGGGTGCTCGAAAGGTTCGTGACGCACGGCGGACCTCGAGTTGGTAACGGCGCGGACCACGGCCCGTCGGCGGCGTAGAGAGAATACCGGAAAGGAAGGGGAACGGGATGGAAGGCGCAAGAGACACCCTCACGCAGTATCTGGGACAGGTCCGGGAAGGACGGCTGCTCGAGCGGGACGAAGAGCGCACCCTCAGCCGGCGGGCCAGGCAAGGAGATGCCAGGGCGCGCAGACGCCTCATCGAGTGCAACCTGCGGCTCGTCATCTCCATAGCCAAGAAGTACCGGGGGCGCGGGGTGCCGTTCGAGGACCTCATTCAGGACGGTAACGCGGGCCTCATCCGGGCGGTCGAGAAGTTCGACCCTGAGATGGGTAACCGCTTCTCCACGTACGCGACGTGGTGGATCCGGCAGTCCGTGACCCGCGCCGTCGCGGATCACGCCCGCAGCGTCCGCCTCCCCGCCCACGTCGTTGACTCCCTCTTCCGCATGCGCCGGGCGGAGAACGCACTCAGCATCCAGCTCGGGCGCGAGCCCACCGAGGAGGAGACCGCCGAGCGGCTCGGCGCGAAGATCGCCGAGGTCAGGCGTCTGCACGAGGTCAGCCAGCCCATATCCAGCATCAATTCCCGGATGGGCGGAAACGACGAGGACGGTTCCGAGATGGGTGATTTGCTGCCGGACGAGCGTTCCGGCGAGGACTACTTCCGCGTCGAGGTCGGGCAGTGGGAGGGCACGCTCTTCGAGGCGGTGAGGTCCCTTCCAGAGCGCGAGGCGAAGGTCATCCAGATGCGTCACGGGCTCGACGGCGGCACGACCCGCACGCTGCGCGAGGTCTCCGAGGTCCTGGGAATCTCCCAAGAACGGGCGCGGCAGGTCGAGATCAAAGCCCTAAGGACCATCCGCACCGGCCGCTACGCCAGCACCCTGAGCCGCGCGCTCTCCGAGGCCGTTTAGGGAAGCGCGGTTACGGCAAGACTTTCGCGGAGCGTATCTTCGGGGCGTGTACGGATCGGACAAATCGGCTAACCTTCCGGTGAGGCCGGCCAGAGAAGGGAGCCCTTTGGAGACGACCGAGCGAAATGCCGAGCGCATCGCTGAACTGTTCGGGGAGATGGGAGGGATCGTGGCGGACGGCTTCCCCGCGATCCACTCTCCTGTTAGTCACACGGAAGCCGGGACGCCGTACCTCCGCTCGCCGGGCGTAGTCATGCTGGCCCGGCCCCGGACCAACGTCGCCGGTCTGTCCGGGTTCCTCGAAGGTTTCGACCCGGAACTGGGTTTCCCTGAATACGTCAACGACCCCACGCCGCTCCCGGATTCCTCACAGCTCTGCAAGACGGCGGGTCAACTCTGTTACGCGAGCTTCGGCGCGAGACGCACCACCAACGAGAACGCCGCCGCCTATATCGAGCGGCTCACGTCGGCGGGGCACGGCTCGGTCCTCGAACACGCGAGCTTCAGCTTCCTGCTCTACGGCATCAGCCGCAGCGTTACCCACGAGCTGGTGCGGCACAGGGCCGGAGCTGGTTTTTCCCAGATAAGTCAACGCTATGTTTCTGGAGCTGTGCTGCGGTTTGTGGAGCGGCCTGAGTATGGAGAAGATGCGGAACTGCACAGGACTTTCGAGGAGCGCGCCGACCGCGCCGCTGCGGAGTACGAAGCGATGGCGGAGCGGCTGCTGGAGCGGCAGGAGGGTGGGAGCGCCATGCTCTCCGCTGACTACAAGACCGACGCGAGGAAGAAGGTGCAGCAGACTGCGCGTTCGCTCCTGCCCAACGAGACCGAGGCGCCGATGGTCTTCACGGGGAACGTGCGGGCTCTCAGGCACATAGTCGAGATGCGGGCCGACGCGCACGCTGAAAGCGAGATCCGGAACCTTGCCCTGCGACTCTTCCTGTGTCTTCGGCAGGCGGACCCCATCCTCTTCGGGGACTACGTCCTCGGGACGCTCCCGGACGGCACCCACACCGTCAAGACCGAGCACCGCAAAGCATAGAGTCTTTGAGCGAGTGGACCACCGTGGAGCACGCGCTCGCGTACCTCTCGCGGGCTGACTCCATCCCGCACCGTACGGAAGGCGAGGCCGCGCTCCTCGAACAGCTCCCCGAAACCGTCCATCGCGTTCTCGACCTCGGCTGCGGCGACGGCCCTCTGCTGGGGCTCGTCGGGCTTGCCCGTCCCGGAGGCAATGGCGTCGCCCTGGACTTCTCGCCCGCCATGCTGGAGAAGGCCCGCGAACGCTTCCGGGACGACGAGACGATGCAGGTCATCGAGCATGACCTGAACGACCGGCTTCCAGAGATGGGGACGTTCGACGCGGTGGTCTCTTCGTTCGCGATCCACCACCTGCCGGACGAGCGCAAGCACGCCCTGTACGAGGAGGTCTTCGCGCTGCTAGATCCCGGCGGCGTCTTCCTTCAACCTGGAACACGTCTCCTCGCCTACGCCGCGTCTGCACGCGCGGTTCCTCGTGGCCCTCGGATACGGGCCGGACTGGGAGGACCCATCCAACCGGCTGCTCGATGTGGAGACACAGCTCGGGTGGCTGCGCAGCATCGGCTTCTCCGACGTGGACTGTCACTGGAAGTGGATGGAACTGGCGCTCCTCGGCGGTGTCAAGCCGCCGTAGACGCTGGGTGTCGGGGAGATTACGGTGTTCCGAACCGGGGCTTTCTCGAGCGCGGCAATGGCCGCGGCGACCTCT
>JBPCLT010000009.1:0-15657 GCA_051003015.1 Rubrobacteraceae bacterium
AACGCCTTCTCGCCCCACGGGACGCGCATCGGGGCGGCGATGGGGGCGAAGGCCGAGACGCTCGCGAACAGGTCAGGGTTCTTGAGGGCGATGGTGAGCGCGCCGTGCCCGCCCATCGAGTGCCCGAAGATGCCTCGGACATCGGGCTGGGCCGCGAAATGCTCCTCCACGAGCGCGGGCAACTCGCGGGTGACGTAGCTGTACATCCGGTAGTTACGTGACCACGGCTCGGCGGTCGCGTCGATATAGAATCCCGCGCCGGAGCCGAAATCGTAGTCGTCGTCCTCGCCGGGGAGGCCGAGCCCGCGAGGGCTTGTGTCCGGGGCGACGAGCATGAGCCCATGCTTCGCCGCGTACCGCTGCGCTCCGCCTTTCGTCACGAACGTCTCCTCCGTCGAAGTCAGGCCGGCCAGGTAATAGAGAACCGGCACCGGACCATCCTCTGCTTGAGGCGGCGCATAGACCGCAAAGCGCATATTCGCGTTGCAAGATTCCGAGTGATGCTCGTGAAACGAGACGGTACTGCCGAAGCAGCCGTGCTCGCCCAGGTTGGTCAGGTTCGTCATGGTCCCTTTCTATGATGTTTGCGGGCGGTTATCCGTATCGTAGCGGAGAAGTTGACGGCTGATAGCCGACCGCTAAAAATTCACCACGCTGCGGATGGACTCGCCGCTGTGCATCAGGTCGAAGGCGTTGTTGATGTCTTCGAGCGGCATGGTGTGGGTGATGAGTGGATCTATCTCGATCTTGCCCTCCATGTACCAGTCCACGATCCTGGGCACGTCCGTCCTGCCTCTCGCGCCACCGAACGCGGTGCCTTTCCACACGCGGCCGGTGACGAGCTGGAACGGCCGGGTGGAGATCTCCTGCCCCGAACCCGCGACCCCGATAATGACCGAGACACCCCATCCGCGGTGCGTGCATTCGAGCGCCTGGCGCATCACGTTCACGTTCCCGATGCACTCGAAACTGTAGTCCGCCCCGCCGTCCGTGATGTCAACGAGATAAGGCACGAGGTCGCCCTCGACCTCGTTCGGGTTGACGAAGTGTGTCATCCCGAACCGCTCGGCGAGTTCCTTCTTGGCCGGGTTCAGGTCTACCCCGACTATCTTGTCCGCCCCGGCCATACGCGCCCCCTGCACCACGTTCAGGCCGATCCCACCTAGCCCGAAGACCACGACGTTGGCCCCAGGCTCGACCCCTGCAGTGTAGATGACCGCCCCGATCCCCGTGGTCACGCCGCACCCGATGTAGCAGACTTTCTCGAACGGGGCGTCTTCCCGGATCTTCGCCACCGCTATCTCAGGCAATACGGTGTGGCTGGCGAAGGTTGATGTACCCATGTAATGATACAAAGGATCGCCATTCAAGGAGAAGCGGCTCGTACCGTCTGGCATCAGGCCCTTTCCCTGGGTGGAGCGAATCGCGGTACAGAGGTTCGTTTTCCGGCTCAGGCAGGACTTGCACTCGCGGCATTCGGGGGTGTAAAGCGGGATGACGTGGTCGCCCGGCGCTACGCTCTTCACGTCCTTGCCCACCTCGGCGACGATACCGGCGCCTTCGTGGCCCATGATCGCGGGGAACAGACCTTCCGGGTCGGCCCCGGAGAGGGTGAATTCGTCCGTGTGGCAGATCCCGGTTGATTTCACCTCCACCAGGACCTCGCTGTCCCCCGGTCCTTCGAGTTGCACGGTCTCGATACTCAAAGGCTTCCCTGCCTCGAACGCTACAGCAGCCTTTACATCCATGCCATCCCGCCTTTCGATCTCGCGGACGACCCTACCGTCCGGCTTTCTTTCCCGGTTCCACGCACGACGCTGCAGCGTATATTTGCACCCTCGCCGCCTCAGGGCAAGGGACGGGGATCAGGGCTTCTTGCCGATGGCCGGCCGCCGGAGGACTATGGCGGCCAGCGTAGCCGAGCAAACGGCGGCGAGGGAAAGGTACGAGAGCGCGTCCCCGCCGAGATCCGCGAGCAGTCCGGCAAGGACAGGCCCGAGGGCCGAGCCCGACGCCCAGGTGAGGTTCGTCGCGCCGAATACCACGGCCTGGTCCACGCCAACTCCTTCCGCTCCCCGGCTGAAGAGCGCCGTTCCCGGAGTCACGGAGACGTTGAAGGCCACGGCCCCGAAAACGACCAGCGGCGCGAGCAGCAGGGGATTGTCGGCCCACGGAAAGACGAGCAGGGCAGCCACCGAGCCGAGCAGGCCGGCCCGGACGGGGACCCTCCACCCGGCGCGGTCGGTCCAGCGTCCGATCAGGGGTTGCGCCACCGCCTCGAACGCCGCGCCCGCCAGAAACACCGCCCCGATAGCCGCCGCGCCCCAGCCGAGACCATCAAGCTCCAGCGGCACGAGCACCGTCAGCGCCCCGAAGACGAGCGGCGAGAGAGATATGAGCCACAACCCACCCGCGAATTTCGGCCGCGCAACCGCACGAAGCATCGGCAAGAAGGGGCGTCTCCGGTCCACCTCGGGAGCGTCCTCGGCGGCGGCCCAGACCAGGATGACGGCCCCGAGAGCGGCCATTGCGCTGAAGGTGATGGGGATGCCGAAGGCGGCGGCCGCACTCCCCAACACGGGGCCGAGCAGGGCGCCGACCACGGCGGCGGAGAGTAGAATCCCGATCATCTCTCCCCGCCGCTCCCCGGAGGCGCGGTTCACGACCCAGGTAAAAGCAGCCACCCACGAGAGCGCGCTCCCGAAACCCTCCCCGAAGCGCGCCGCGACGAGCGCCGCCGGGCTCTCCGCGAACCCGAAAGCCAGGCTGGTGAGCGAGAAGATCCCGAGTCCCAAGAGGACCGTTGGCTTCACTCCAATCCGGAACGTCAGGTAGCCGCCCGGTATGGAGCCGGCGAGCACGCCCGCCCCGAACGCCCCGGTCAGGACACCGACGGCCGGCTTGGAGAGACCGAACTCCGCGCTCAGGCGCGGGACGAGCGGCACGAGCGCGCCGTGGAAGATCGTATCCACGAGGACTATCGCGCAGGCGAGGACGAGTAATCGGCGCACGCCGGGCATTCTAACCCGCGCCCGGCGTTAGAATGCCGCGAGGACGAGCGACCGATGGGAGGAAGAAACCGCGTGGACGTCACACTCTTCTCCACGCACACCCGGTCACGGCCCCAGGGACCTACGCTTGTAGCGCCCGCGAGAGAAGGCCGAGCAGCCGCGCGGACTCGCCCGGAGCGCCGCAGCCGGCTATGTAGCCGTCCGGACGCACGAGCTTTGTCTGCGCCAAGCCCGTCTCCGGGACGACCCGTATGGGCAGACCGGGCAACTTCGCGGCTTCCGAGGTGGCCTGTCCTTCATCGCCCGCGGGCACGACGAGTCGGAAGGCGGGCTCCATCCCGGCCATGCTGCGATCCTTTGGGACCCATCGCCCGATGGCGGTGGAGCCTTCCACGGCCCAGCCATCGGGGTAGGTTATGTCTAGCTCCGCCAGGTTGGTGGCGAGCCGTCTCGGTACCCGCTCGAATAGACCGGCGCCCGCGAGGATGACGTTTCTGAGGCGGCGGGCAACGGGGGAGCGCATGGTGGCCAACCGGGTGAGACGATCCGTGGTGGAGACGACGTCCCGAGCGACCGGCCTGCGCTCGTGCTCGTAGCTGTCGAGCAGCGAACCCGGAGCTTCTCTGCGGAGCACCAAGGCAAGCTTCCACGCGAGGTTGGCCGCATCCTGGATGCCCGTGTTCATGCCCTGACCGCCCGCCGGGCTGTGGACGTGCGCCGCATCGCCGCACAGAAAGACCGTCTTCTGGCGGAACCTGGCGGCAACTTTGTGCTGGACGCGGAAACGGGACGACCAGACGACATCCTCGACGTATGGCCGGGGCGCGCGTGGTCCACGGGCATCGAGCAGCGCCTGGACATCGGAGAGGGATGGCTCGGGGGCGCATCGTCGACCGTGGCGACGATGCGGTGGAGGCCACCGGGTAACGGCGCCACCACCACCAGTCCTGCGGGGGAGAAGAAGAGTTGCACCTCGTCGTCCGCTAGGTGCCACCTCATGCGCACGTCGGCGAGCACGAACGACTGCGGGTAAGCCTCACCCTCGAACGGAATACCGACCGCTTCCCGGATCGAACTGTGCGCGCCGTCGCAACCGACGACGAACCGAGCCCGCACCTGCTTGTCTCCCTGTGGAGATCGGACCGAAAGATCGACACCGGTTGCGTCTTGCCGTACTCCCGTCACCTCGTGTTCCCAGAGGATCTCCTCGCCCTGGTGGCGCAGTGCTCCTCTCAGGAGGCGCTCGGTCTCGTTTTGCGGCAGCATCAGCGTGTAGGGGTGCGCGGTGGGCAGCTTGCCGAAGGGCACGGCGAGCAGGCGCCTGTCGCGGTCGCGAATGCCGAAGTGGGGTACCACGACACCCCTACGCACTACCTCGTCCACGATACCGATCGGCTCCAGGGTCTCGAGCGTCCTCGCGTGTACGACGGCCGCGCGGGAATGCGGCGCGGGACCGGCGGCGCGGTCGAGGACGGCCGTCCGTATCCCGTACCCGGCGAGCATTGCCGCGGCCGTCAGCCCGGCCGGTCCTGCCCCGACCACGACCACCTCTGCATCGTCCTCGTGGTGTGCCGAGCGGGAGGGAGGAATCTCCGGAGCCTCCATGCGCGCGATGCGTTCGTTGCTGCTCATACCTTCACCCCTTTCCGCGTCACCGACGGACGATCGTCGGCCGCTGTCGCATCCGTAAATGGGTCGACCGCCCTCCCAGTCTCGCCCCCGCCCCGCGCGGACAACGCCGCCCTCATGCCATCCGGTACAGGATGGGCATCGCCGCCGTCCGGTTCGCCGCGAAGTTGGCGAGCACGTAGGCACGGAACGACCCCTTGAAGATCAGCGACGGCACCACGTCTCGCAGGCGGTCCCACCTGCAGTGGTTGACGATGTTGTAGCCGGAGGACTCGCCGTCGCGGGGGAGCAGCACCGTCGAGTTGTCCAGGCCCGTCTCCTTCTGAAACCAGCCCGCCGTGTACTCCCAGACCGCGAGGTTCTGGGCGGTGTCGTCGGCGAAGAAGTAATTAAAGAGGAAGACCCCCTGCCTCTCGTGATCCACCGGACCGATGCGCTTGGCGTTCGTGGCCGCGATGCGGTGCGTGAAGGCTGCCGCTTCGCAGACGGAGCGCTCCATCTCCGCGTAGACGGACGACGCCCTGAGGGCGTCCGCGGCCTCCGGGCTCGTGGTTTCGACCAGGATCGCCAGATCGAAGCGGGCGACGTGGACCTCGCCCGGTCGTTTCTCTATGAACTCTCCCCTGCCGGGAAGGATCACGAGGGCGTCGAACACCACGGCGCTTACTACGCTCGGGTCGGCTTCGAGCTGCCGGCACCACCGCTTGCACTTCGCGATCAGCTCCCGCTTCTTTCGGCTGCTCGGCAAGAACGGCGGCCTCTTGTCCACCTCCGCGGCGAGGTGAAGGTACCCAGAAGACGCAGGCTCCACCAAACTCACCCGTGGGAACCGGGCGTCTTCGTTCACCACCGTCAAGTTCTCTGTCGTCGACTTCGTCATCAAGATCGACCCCCTTCGTCGAGATCGGTAGGCGCCCGCGCTTTGGCACCGTCCACCGTCTGGTTAGCCATCGTCCAGTTGTTGTCTTAGGCTCGCCACGTCCGACTGGGACCAGCGCTCCGCTATCTTGCCGCCCGCGACGCGGACGATGCTGATGACCTCCCACGCCACCGGGTTGCCGGTCGGCGGGACGCCCCAGAACTCGCCCCGGTGGGTGCCGCGCGCCGTGAAGCGAACCGAGACCCTGTCCCCCTCGGCCACCATCTCCTCAACGGTGAGGCGGAGATCGGGGAACGCGACGCGGAGCATCGTGTTGACCTGCTTGAAGCCCTCCAGACCGGGTGCTTGGCCGGGCGCGCCACCGTGCTCGACGAAGTCGGCGCGGATCAGCTCCTCGGCCCGCTCCAGCTTGCCCGGGTTGATCACCTCCTCGAATAGCCGGCGGACGACGGCCTTGTTCCTTTCGGTCGTCACGGGGTGGCCCCCGTTCTTCCGGCGTGCACGTAAGCGCTCTGAGCGATCGTCACCATGTGCTCCTTTCTTTCGACTTCTCTGCTTACCGCCTCCGTCCTCCGCCAAAGATCCAGACTAGTTCTTAGAACCGTACAGTTCGGTACTATTAAGAACGTTGTCGTCTGTTTGCGGTTGTTCATGGTCGGTCTACGCTCTGGCGATAGCCTGCATGTAGAGGTCCACCACGGCCTCGATGCGGTCGGACGGAGGTTTCTTGGGGGGGCCTTGGCCCTCGAGGAGGCCGTCGAGCAAGACGTAAGTCAGCAGGGGCCCGACGAACAGGCGCGCCGCCGCCTCCGGGTCGGCAGAGCGGGTAAGTCCCTTGTCTCGCGCCCTCCTCAGGAGATCCCCGACGCTCCTGAGGGCATTCTCGGGCACGGTGGACCGGAAGAGGTGTCCCAGTTGGGGCAGGCGGGGGGTCTCGGTGATTATCACGCGCACGAGCGCCAGGTACTCCGGTCGCATGAGGTCGTCGATAAACCTGCCCGCGAGGCCCAGGAGGGCCTCGCGCAGATCGCCTCGATCCTCGATGATTGCCCCGCCGATCCCCGCCGCCGACCCGTCGCGGGAGACGTGCGCTATGAGGTGGCGGAGGACGTCGGCGAGGAGGCCCTCCTTGCTCGGGAAGTACCTGTAGAGCGTCTCCTTGGAGACCCCTGCCCCCTTCGCGATAGCGTCGGTGCTCGCGCCCCCGAACCCGCGCTCGAGGAACAGCCCCTGAGCCGCCGCGCGGATCTGGTCCCGCTTCGCCTCTTCCCGAATCGTTGCCTTTTCTTGAGCCGAACTTCTCATTCTCATCCTTCAGAACCGAACTGTACGGTACTATGGTAATCCAGGCCGACAGGGTTGTCAAGACGGCGAGTGGAAATTCGACGGATCGCGAACGTAGACGCCGCGACCGAAGGGCGGGTTAGGCACCGGGCGGAGTAGGTCGATTCTTCTTACCCTGCCCTGGTGTGACGCTCCCTAGCGCTACTCCGAGTAGAGCGCACGCCGGACCTCCTCCAAGTTCCGGAGAGGCGTGCCGTCCGACTCTGCGAACCGCGGTCCCGGGGCCTGTCCTCGATCAGACGCCGCAGCACATTGGCGAGCAACTTCTCCTTACTCGGGTAGTAGACGTAGATCGTCTGCTTGTTTACCCCGAGACCTGGAATTGAGATCTTCCCGTGCCAACCTGGCTTTAACCACGAGTGATGGGGAAGGTTTCAGGCGTCCGGCATACTGATCGGCAATGCTTATGGAGCCCGCTGGCGTGTTGCCTTGGTTGAATTGCAAGTTTAGCTCTCGTCTTGCTGATCGCTGACGGCTGAGAGCTGAAAGCTCTTCGTGCGAAGATTTTTACCGGACCCACGCACGCGGCCTGCTAACATCCGGTGCATGGAGAAGACCGCGAACAGCCGGGCCGGGGTCTTCCGAGGGTGGCTTGCGTGGGGCCGGCGCAGTCTCTCGAACAAGGTGCTGTTCATCGTCTCGGTCTCTCTGGCGGCGTTCGTGACGGGAGCTTTCGCGTGGGCGGTATTCGAGCCGGCGCCGGGGGACTATTCGAGGTATTTCGTCCTCACCTGGGTTTGGGGGTTGTGCGTGCCCGCGTTGCTCTTCGGCATGGCCGAATGGAAGACGAGCCCACTGCGCCGGGGCCGGGAGCGGGGGCGGTACTGGATCCTGCTGTACGTCGGCGCGCTCCTGATCGTCACCCGCGCCCTCAACATGTTCCTCTACCAGGGGCCGTGAACGGGCCATGTGGACAGGCTGGTAGCGGAGTATAATCTGCGGCCTCATGCTTAAAGCCTTGCTCTTCGACCTTGATGGAACCCTGTGCAACACTGACGCCGTGCATTTCCCGACCTGGATCGAGGTCCTTCGTCCCCACGGCATCGAGGTGACCCGCGAACTCTACGAGGAGAAGCTCAGCGGCCGGGACGACGAGGAGTGCGTGAGGGAGTTGCTGCCCGGCCTCTCCGAAGAAGAGATCCAAAAGCTGCTGCGGATAGAGGAACTCCGCGCCCGGCAGCGGGCCAGCGAGATAGGACCGCTCCCTGGGTTGCGGGGCCTGCTGGGGGAAGCACATCGGCGGGGGATGCCGCTCGCCCTCGTCACCAACTCCCCGGAGGAGGACGCCAATGAAGTATTGCAGCCGCTGGGGCTGGCCGGAGCCTTCGATCCCATCTTCTATCCCACACACGTCGAGGAGGACAAGCCCTCGGCCATGCCTTACGAAGAAGCCCTGAAGAGCCTGGGCATATCGCCCGGAGAGACCGTCGCCTTCGAGGATTCTCCGACCGGGACACGGGCGGCCGTCGAGGCTGGCATCCCGGTGGTGGGAATCGCTTCGGGACACTCGCCTGAAGAGTTGCTTGAGGCCGGGGTCACGCTCGTGGTGGGCGACTTCGCGGACCCCGCACTATACAACCTGCTCGGCTGGTCCTGAACGGAGATGTCCCCAGGCTCCACGTGCCGCGCCCTCATGTTCGACCTCGACGGGACGCTCGCCGAGACCGACTCCCTGCACCTGCCAACGTGGGTTGACGTTTTACGTCCCCACGGCATCGAGGTGGACGAGGAATTCTACCGAGAGAGGATCAGCGGCCGGGCCAACTCCGAGATCGTCAAAGATCTCCTGCCCAACCTATCGGATAAGGAAGGACGCGAGGTCTTCGAGGCCAAAGAGTCCGCCTTCCGAAAACGAACCGTCGAACTAGAGCCGCTGCCAGGGCTCCTGGATTTCCTGAAACTGGGCCGTAAACTCGGGTTCGCTATCGTCCTCGTCACCAACGCCCCGAAGGAGAACACAGGGGCCATTCTGCTCGCCCTGAAACTCGATGACTACTTCGATGCCATCGTGCTCTCCGACGACGTGGGCGCGGTGAAGCCAGACCCCGCGCCCTACCGCGCCGCCCTGCAGAAGCTGAACATCGAGCCCGGTGAAGCCGTCGCCTTCGAGGACTCGACCTCCGGCATCGCCTCAGCCGTCGGGGCAGGCATCCCGACCGTCGGCATCGCCTCCACCCAAAAGCCGGAGAAGCTCCTCGCGGCGGGGGCCTTCACGACGGCGGCGGACTTCACCGATCCGGGACTCGGATCCCTGGTCGAGCGCAACGCCTGACCCTAGCGCCGAACCTCGATTGTTACGGGATCTCCGGCCTCCTCAAGGATAACGGCCACGGCGCCGCCGTCTTCGTCGTAATGCGGCTCAACGGCCTCGCCGTTCACCGAGGCAGATCCCGGAACGGATACGAAGCCCCGAAGCTCCAGCCGGATCTCCCGCCGCTCCGGAACGAAGGAGCCCTCCCGCTCCCCGATGCGAACCGTGACGAGGCCGCCTGACTCCTCGCACGAGACGGCGCGGCGGGCGAACTCACCGTTCTCGTAACCGAAGCCATCATCCGCGTCCTCGTAGAACGTGGACTCGCCGTAGCCTTCGGCCGGGTACGCGAGCAGCGTCAGCGGGTCGGCGGGGCGTTCGCCGACGTGGTTCATCTCCGGCCCCATCTGGACGGCGGCGTTTGCCCGATGGTAGACGGCGGGCTCACCGAGCGGGGCGTGGGCGAGGACGTGGGCCGGGCCGTCGAACCTTTCTCCGGTCCACAGGTGGAACCAGGTCCCTCGCGGCAGGTAGACGTGGCGGTGTTCGATGCCGGGGCGGGTGATGGGGGCGACGAGCATGGCGGGACCGAACAGGAACTCGTCATCGGCAGTGTAGGTGGTCTCGTCCTCCGGGTACTCGAAGAGGAGAGGACGCAATATCGGCGCGCCGGTGCGGTGGCATTCCTCGAAGAGCGTATAGAGGTAGGGGAGGAGGCGTTGCCTGAGCTTTATCATCTTGCGGCACACAGACTCCCACGGCTCGCCGAACGCCCACGGTTCCTGGTGGGCCGTGCCTTTTGCGGAGTGGTTGCGGCAGAACGGCTGGAAGACCCCGAACTCGGTGAAGCGGGCGAGCAGTTCGCCGTTGCAGTCGCCGAAGAACCCTCCGATGTCCACCCCGGCCCAGGCGACGCCCGAGATGCCGAGGTTCTGGAGTTGGGGCATGCTCATCCAGAGGTGCTCCCACCACGAGGAGTTATCTCCCGTCCACTGCATTGCGTGTCGCTGGAGCCCGGCGTATCCCGAGCGTGTGATCACGAACGGCCGCTCATCCGGCTTCAGTTTCAAAAGTCCTTCGCGGGCGGAGCGGGCCATCAGGGAGCCGTACGTGTTGTGGATCTGACCGTGGAGTTTCGCCTCTCCGCCGCCCGGATGCACCACGTCCGAGGGCATCGTGGACTGCTTGGGGACGAAGAGCGAAGGCTCGTTCATGTCGCACCACACGCCCGAGATGCCCGCGTCCGTCAAGATTCGTTGCTTCTCGCCCCACCACTCGCGGGTCTCCGGGTTGGTGAAGTCAGGGAAGGCGCAGACGCCGGGCCAGACCGCGTTGCGGAACTCCTCGCCCGTGTTCGTCTTGCAGAAGAGATCCCTGTCGCGTCCTTCCCTGTACACGTAATAGTCTTCGTCGGCCTTCACGCCGGGGTCAACGATGGTGACGACGCGGAAGCCGTCTTCGCGGAGGCCAGAGATGAGTTTCTCGGGGTTGGGGAAGGCGTCGTCGTTCCAGGTGAAGACCCGGAATCCGTCCATGTAGTCTATGTCCAGGTAGATCACATCGCACGGGATGTCCCGCTCCCTGAACCCCCGCGCGACCTCGCGCACCTCTTCCCCGGTCTCGTAACTCCAGCGGCACTGCTGGTTCCCAAGCGACCACAACGGCGGCATCGGCGTGCGTCCCGTCAACTGCGTGTATCGGTCCAGTACCTCTCTCGGCGCCGGGCCACAGAAAACGTAGTACACGACATCGCCACCCTCGGCCCCGCGATATGCCAGGTCCGGGTCGTCTTTCGCCAGGTCGAACTCGACGCGGTGCGTATTATCGAAGAAGAGCCCGTGGGCTTTGCCCTCGATGAGGGAAAGGCTAAACGGGATAGAAGAGTAGAGGTTGTTGAACGAGGCGGTGTGGCCGCTCGGCGGGTCCACGTTCCAGAAAATCTGGGACGAGCCGGTCTTCTCCAGTCCGCTCGTGCGTTCGCCACACCCGAAGTACCTCTCTCCGGGCTCGCGCCGCTTGTACAGTTTGACAGGGCTCCCGAGCGGTTGTGTAAATACGTTTGCCCCCGGCGTCACGATCGGTCCCATCCCGAGATCCGGATCGTCCACGCAGAACTCCCGCCCCTCGCCGTCCACGAACGAAACCCGCAAAGGATCGAGGGAAACGTGGGCGGTGAAGGCGCCGGTAGAAAACGTGACGGCTCCGTCCTCCTCACGCATCTCGACCGGAACGGCATCCCACTCGTCCTTCGCTATCGCATCGGAGTCGTAGCGGGGGGAGCGTCCGGCCGGGAACATCCCCACCCGGAACAGATCAGGCGCGAGCGCCGTGACCTCGACCGTGGCATCGCCGGACCTCAGCCGCAGCGTGCGGTCGTCGTGGTCTGCCAGCTCCGCCGCGCCGATTGGTTGGTACTCGCCGCCGGTCGCTGGCGCCCTCTCGAAGTGTTCGGTCAAAGGTTGCTCCCTTCGGTCGCGCTGGTCAGCTATCAGCTTTCAGCGGTCAGCTCTCGATCCGCGTGGCGAGACCGCAGGGTACTCGCGTCGTGTTCTCGAGGGCGGTTTGGATCCACCGGGACCCGGTTGTCTTCTCCAGGTCTGCCGGCCACGGTTTTGGCTGACCGCTGACGGCTGAAAGCTCTATCAAAACTCTATCTCTCTTCCCAAGTCTCGCTCGACCGCCCGGTCGTAGACGACGCGGGCCACGGCCATATCTTCGAGGGCCAGGCCCTGGCTGGCGAAGAGGGTTATGTCCTCGGGGCCGCGGCGGCCTTGCATGTGGCCTGCTATTACCTGGCCGACCTCGTGGATGGCTTCGGGGAGGATGGCGCCGGTCTCGAGGGACTGCATCAGGTCTCCGGCTTCAAGCCCGATCTCCTCCCACGAGTCCACGCTGACGAAGCTCGCACGCTTCACTACGTCGCGGTCGATCTCGCTCTTGAGCAGGGAGTTGCTCCCTGCGGCGTTGACGTGCGTTCCCGGCCGCAGCCACTCCCCGTACAGCACCGGCTCGCGCGAGGAGGTCATGGTGACGACGATGTCCTGGGCGGCGGGTTCTTCGGGGGCGTGGGTGGTCTCTATCTCCATGCCGAGGCGCTCGCCCATCTTATCGGCGAATGCCTTGCGGTTCTCCTCCGAGCGGCTATGGACGACGACCCGATCCAGGTCCCTGACGGCGGCTACGGCCTCGAGCTGGCTCTCCGCCTGCCAGCCCGTGCCGTAGAGGCCGAGGGTCGTGGCGTCCGCGCGGGCCAGATATTTCGTCGCGACGCCGGTCGCGGCGCCGGTGCGGAGCTGGCCGAGGCGGTCGGACTGGAGGATGGCGAGGAGCTCCCCGCCTTCAGCGTCGAAGAGCATGGTGTAAAAACGGGCGCCGCCACGGGCGATGGTATACGCCTTGAGGCCGAGGGCACCGAACTCTGGGGCGCCCGCGAACATGACGTTCAGGCCGCTCCCCGGCAGGGACACGCGGCGGCGGGCGTGGTTAGATGCTTTGCCTTCGGCGTGCTGGCGCAGCACGGCCTCCACGGCTTCTAGGGCTGAGGGCATGTCAAGCAAGTTCTCCACGTCGGACTCGGTCAGGAGCAGGGTCATCGGGTCTCCCTCCTGTTCGGGGGGCGGTTATCGGCTAGAATCTTGCGCGTTATGCGGGTTCTCGTTTTAGACAACTACGACTCCTTTACGTACAACCTCGTCCAGTACCTGGGGGAGCTCGGGGCCTCGGTCATCGTCCGCCGCAACGACGAGGTCTCGGCGGATGAGGTCCTTGCGCTCCACCCCGACAGGATAGTCGTCTCGCCGGGGCCATGCACGCCTAATGAAGCCGGTATCTCGGTGGACCTTATCCGGAAGTCCTCAGAACGAGTCCCCGTACTCGGCGTCTGCCTCGGGCATCAGGCGATAGGACAGGCGTTCGGGGCCGAGGTGGTGCGCGGCGAGCCCGTCCACGGCAAGACGGCGAAGATCATCCACGACGGCGAGGGCGTCTACGCCGGCCTCGACCAGGGCTTCGAGGCAACCCGGTATCATTCGCTCGTGATCGAACCTAATTCATTGCCGGAGTGCCTGATGGTCACATCTAAAACGGGGGACGGCACGATCATGGGCGTCCGGCATAAGACCTTGCCGGTCGAGGGCGTGCAGTTCCACCCCGAGAGCGTCCTGACGAGGAACGGACACGACATCCTAAAGAACTTTTTGGACCGATGATCCGGGACTCTCTCCGCAAGGTAGCCGCCGGTGAAACCCTCTCCGAAGGCGAAGCCGAACGCGCCCTGGAGACCATCATGGAGGGCACGGTCCCAGCTGCGGCGACGGCGGCTCTCCTGACGGGCATGCGGCTCCGGGGTGAATCGGTGCCGGAGATAGTGGGTTTCGCCCGCGCGATGCGCCGCTTCGCCGAAAAGGTCGAGGCTCCGCCGGACGTGGTGGATACGTGTGGCACGGGCGGCGACGCGAAGGGCACCATAAACGTCTCGACGGCGGCGGCGTTCGTGGCGCGGGGCGCGGGGGCCGTTATCGCCAAGCATGGCAACCGGGCCGCCACGAGCCAGGCTGGCTCCGCCGACGTGCTCGAGGCCCTCGGCGCGGAGATAGAACTTGGACCGAAGGAAGTCTCTCTGTGCATCGCCGAGACCGGCATCGGGTTCATGTTCGCCCGCACCCACCACCCCGCGATGCGCCACGTCGCCCCGGTGCGCGCCGAGCTGCCGTTCCGCACCATCTTCAACCTCCTCGGTCCCTTGACGAACCCCGCCGGCGCGAAGCGGCAAGTCGTCGGGGTCTTCGGCCCTGACTACGTGCGGCCCGTCGCCGAGGCGCTCGCGTCTCTAGGCGCGGAGAGGGCGCTCGTCGTGCATGGGACGGATGGGATGGATGAGATCACGGTGACGGACAAGACCATCGTAGCCGAAGTCAGGGATGGAGAAATCGAAGAGTACGAGATCTCACCGGGAACCCTCGGCCTCTCCTGCCACGCCCCCGACGGCCTCCTCGGCGGCGACGCCCACCTGAACGCCCGCGTCCTGCGCGGCGTGCTCTCCGGCGAGCAGCGGGGCGCCGCCCGCGAAGTGACCCTCGCCAACGCCGGCGCCGCCATCTACGTCTCAGGCAAAGCGGAGAGCCTGGAATCCGGCGTCCGTCTCGCCGAGGAGGCCGTGGACACCGGCGCCGCCCGCCAGGCCCTCGAAGACTTTGTCAGGACCACCCGCCGCCTCTCGGGAGGATAATGAGTACACCCCCAACCGTCCTCGGAGAACTAGCCGCCTCTGCCCTCCGCCGCGCAGAGGAACTCAAAGAGAGCACCAACCTCGAAGACCTGTACGAACAGGCCATGCTCTTCGAGAAGCGGGACTTCGCGGGCGCGCTCGCAGCTCCGGGGCTGTCCGTGATCTCCGAGATAAAACGCGCCTCGCCCTCCGCCGGCTTCATCCGGGAGATAGACCCTGGTCCCTGGGCCGCCAGTTACGAGCGAGAGGGAGCGAACTGCCTCTCTATTCTAACCGAGCCAGACCGCTTCAAGGGCTCCCTCGAAGACCTCGACGCCGCCCGCGAGGCCACCGCGCTCCCCGTCATCCGCAAGGACTTCACCGTGGACGAAGCACAGGTCCTCGAGGCTGCGGCCCGCGCAGACGCCGTGCTGCTCATAGCCGCCCTCTTCGACGCCGATTCTCTCGCCCGCTACGTCTCCCTCTCCTTCGAAGTCGGCCTCACGCCGCTCGTGGAGATCCACGACGAGCGGGAAGCGGAGCTTGCGCTGGAGTCCGGCGCGACGGTTATCGGCATCAACAACCGCGACCTCCGCGACTTCACCGTGGACCTCGGTACCTTCGAGAAGCTGGCCCCCCGGCTTGCCGGGACCGTCCTCGTCGCCGAGAGCGGCGTCACCTCTCCCGATGATGCCCGAAGATTACGGGACGCCGGGGCTGATGCGGTGCTCGTCGGGGAAGCGACGATGCGCGACCCGGCGCTCGTTGCGAAGCTATCCGCTCTGCCCTAGACGCCACGATCCTCCATCCGCGCCGCAACCGGTTGATAACCCTGGGAGTCGAGATATATCGTTTCCCGACTCCCGGATTCCGTATTAGCCTGACGTTATCGCGGGTTGCTCCATGCCGTGCAGGCGCAGGAGGTTGTCGCCCAGGATCTTGCGCTTCGCCTCCTCGGTGAACGGAGGGACGCCGTAGCCTGTGTGCATCATCTCGGGGACCTCGAAGTCCATGAACTTCTCTATCGCCCATTGCGGGGTAAAGACCGGTGTCTCGGAGCCCCAGACGATCTTGTCTTCGCTGGCCCAGAACAGGAGCTTGCCGAGGATCTCGGCGAACTGCATGGGAGCCCGGTCTATGAGGTTGATCGTCGCGGCGATAGAGGCGTACAGGTTGGGCCAGCGGATGAGTTGGTAGAGCACCTCGTCCAGGAACGGCATGCCGACATGGAAGATGACGAAGTTGATGTCGGGGAAGTGCTCGGCGCATCCGTCCATGTCCCAGGTCTGGAGGTGCTCGATGTGCTGTGGGCCGAGCGGGATGCCTTTGTGTACAC
>JBPCLT010000010.1:0-5350 GCA_051003015.1 Rubrobacteraceae bacterium
AAGTTCCGGGCTGCGGGGACCGCGATGGGGCTTGAGGCTCCGGTCGTCCTGGGCGCCGACGTATCGGGCGTCGTCGAGGAGGCCGGGCCTGGGGTCTCGGAGTTCTCCCCCGGCGACGAGGTGTACTACACGCCAGAGGTCTTCGGTCCCGGTTCCAACGGCGGATACGCTGAGTACCATCTCGCCCCCGTTTACCTGGTGGCGAAGAAACCGGCCTCACTCTCCCACGAAGAGGCGGCGTCCATCCCGCTCGCCGGGGGCACGGCACATGAAGTACTCGTCGGGCGGCTCGACTTAAGAGTCGGGGAGAGCGTCCTGATCCACGGCGGAGCCGGCGGCGTGGGCTCCTTCGCCATCCAGATCGCCCATGCCGCCGGAGCAAGGGTTCTCGCGACCGCGGGCCCGGACAACCAGGAGACGCTGAAGCAACTCGGCGCCGACGTGGCGATTGACTACCGCAGCCAGGACTTCGTGGAGGTCTCGATGGAAGACACCGCCGGCGCGGGCGTGGACGCGGTCTTCGATTGCGTGGGCGGCGACACCATCGTTAACAGCATCGCGGCGACCAGGCCATTCGGTCATCTCGCCACCATCCTCGGGACTCAAGGCGACCTTACACCGATGTACCAGAAGAACCAGACGCTTCACGGCGTGCTGATGCATCGGGAGCGTGCGCGGCTCGACGCCATGACCTTGCTGATCGAACGCGGACAGGTCAACCCGCTGGTGGACGAGGTGTTGGCGTTGGGCGAGGTCGGCAAGGTACACGAGCGTCTCGACTCCGGGCACGGGCGCGGCAAGGCCGTGCTGCGGGTGGCCGGTACGGCAGGGTAGACGGAGCCGCTAGTACTTGGCGATCACCCAGATGGCATGGACGATACCGGCGATCCAGAAACCAAGGATCGTTAGCAGGATGTTGATCCAGAAGTGCTTCCCGATGCCCACCTGCAAGAACACGCCGAGCGGCGGCAGCAGTATAGCGATGATGATGCGGAATATGTCCACGGTTTGCCTCCAATGTTTGGGAACGGCCGGGGGATCATACCCCTGACACACTGCATTACGCCGCAGGTTCGCTAGAGTTTCTCAGGGCAGAGTCCATCCAGCGGGGAACCTGGACCAGAAGATCCCCTGCGCCAGATCCCACAGCCGCACGAACGGCCGCCGCACCAGGCAGTCCAGTTGCAGCGTGACGGCTGTACCCCCCTCCCGACTCCTCGGCTCAGAACTGGAGCCGCGTCGGACGGAACAACCGGGGGCTGATCGCATAGCTCCCGTAGAAGTACTGGAGGTCACGGAAAGCGGCTCTCCCCTCTCCGGGATCTCGCACCTCCCCAATTACCCCGGCTACGTTCAGGAACGGCCCGTGGTGGACGTTGAGGACGCCGGGCTCGAAGCCGCCGTCCACGAACTCGACCCGGTAAGGCCACACCTGTCCCTCCACAAACGTCGCCGGGTAGGGTAGCGCGAGACGCAGCCAGACGCTAGGCTAAAGTGCTCTAGGAACAGTGCCGACAATGGCACGACGAGGGAAAATAGAGGGGGAAGCATGACCGAGCAGCCACCACAAGGACCGCCACCGCAAGACCCGGATCGTAGAATAGAAGACACCTGGCGTAGACGTACCGCCTCCACCAGCGAATGCCCAGAGACGCTCACCATGGCGCTGGGTGGGCATCGGCCTCGGCGGATGCCTGAGCCTGTTCGTCCTGCTCTTCATCTTCGTCGGCTGCCTGGCGGTGATCGGAGGCGGAGGAGACGGCGACCAGCAAGCCGACAATCGTCAGGGGGGCGGAGCTCAACAACAGACGCCCACTCCGACGTCCACGCCTGAAGCCTCGGCTACACCATCAGCTACACCGGAGCCCACGCCCGAACCGGAGCCCACGCCCGAACCGGAACCCACGCCCGAACCGGAGCCTACGCCCGAGCCAGAACCGGAGCCCGTCGAGGCACCGGAGACCGTAACCCTCTCCGGGTCTGGTCTGGAAGCGACTGAGCCATTTCAGCTAGAACGCGGGCTTACTGTCATAGATATGAGACATCAGGGCAACGCCAACTTCATCGTGGATCTCCTCGACGAGCAGGGTAACTCCATCGCGCCAATGGGTGTCTCCAACGTCATAGGGGCTTTCCAGGGCTCCACTCCGGTACAGGTAACACAAGGCGGTCAGCATCTGTTAGACGTCCAAGGCAGCGGATCATGGCGCATAAAGGTAAAACAGCCTCGTGCTTCCAGCGCGCCAAAGACCACTAGCTTCAGCGGCACCAGCCAGGAGGCTACGAAGCTCTTTGAACTTTCTGGTGGATTGCACAGATTCGAGATGACCCACTCAGGAGACGCGAACTTTATCGTGGACTTGCTAGACGAAAACGGCACCTCGGTGACCATGATGGGATTAGTCAACGAGATAGGCCCATTCGAGGGATCCAAAGCCGTGCAGGTGCCAGAAGACGGCATCCACCTACTGGCGGTGCAGGCAAACGGACCCTGGACGATAAAGATAGACTGACCAGTCTATTGTGCTGAATTTAGAAAGGGAGCTATATACAGCCGCTACCGATGGAGCGGAGAAGCGTGATCCTGGATGTGGATGTCTCTGGCCTGGTTGTCCCGGTCTACGAATCGTCGCGGCCGTGGACCTCGGCGGGAGGGCTCGTCGCCTCGACGGCGGTGAAGGAGTCCAGGATCTTGTACGTGTGCGACGCGCCCTTCGGGACGAGCCAGGAATCGCCGGGCTCGAGCAGGACCATCTGCCCTTCCAGGTGAAGCTCGGCCCGGCCCGAGACCACAAACCCCACCGTTTCGTAGTCACGCCTCTCCTCCGGCTTGGACTCGCCCGGCTCCTCCCCGTCCCACAGCCGCATCGAAACGGACTTCCCATCCGCCAGATACTTCTGTCCCATCTCGCCCTTCGGCGAGGTATTCGAGCTTACTTTCTTGACGCTCTTGTCTTCCGCCATCGTTCCCTCCAAATCTCTAGTGTTTCGTGCAGGGTCAACTTACCCGACAGCCTGGAGAGCTACTCGCCCGCTCCTACATCGGCAAGTCGAAGATGGTCTCGACTTTGGTGTAATTTCCGGCGAGGCGACCGAGCGGCTGGAGGGCGGAGGTGTCTATGCGGCCGTTCTGGTAGAGGTCGTCGCGGACGTGGAAGCGGACCATGCGCGCGAGCACGAGGTGGTCTTCGCCTATCGGCAGCACCCGGTCGAGGCGGCACTCCATGCTGACGAGCGCCTCTTCGACCCTCGGGGCGGCCACAGCCTCGCACGGAGCAGGCGTGAGGCCCGCAGCCTCGAACTCGTCCACTTTGGGAGGGTGGACTTTGGAGGACTCGTGCATGGCGTTGGCGAGCGGGAGCGAGACGACGTTGATGACGAGCTCGCCCGTGTCGCGGATGTTGTCGAGGGTGTCCTTTGTGGGGCGGTCTCCTTCGGTGCGCGGCCCGATGGAGATACACAGGGTCGGCGGGTTGCGGGAGGCGACGGTGAAGAAGCTGAAGGGCGCGAGGTTGCGCCGGCTCTCGTGGCTCACGGTCGAGGTCCATGCGATGGGACGCGGGACGACCGAACCTATGAGGAGCTTGTAACAGTCTCGCGGGTCGAGGTTGTCGGGGTCCAGGATCACGGTTCCCTCTTCTCTCCGGCAGTGGAACACGAGGGACAGAGGCCGCCGAGGCGTACTTCCCGGCACTCGACGACGAACTCGCTGGCGCCAGAGACTTGCAAATCTTCAGCCCCCTCGACGTGGATGTCGTAGAGCCGGCCGCAACTCCGGCAACGGAAGTGGTGGTGAGATGGGTCGGTGTTGGGATCGTAGAGTACCGCGCCCCGGCTCTCCACCGCCCGCAGTAGCCCGGCATCCACGAACACGGCCAGCGCGTTGTACACCGTCGCCCGCGACAGCTCGGGCAGACCGCGCCGCGCCCGATCGAAGACCTCGTCGGCGGTGAGGTGTCCGTTCTCCTCGTCCCCGAAGGCGGACCACACGGCCCGCCGCTGCGGCGTGACACGCAACCCGGCCTTTTTGAGACCATCGCTCATATCGTCTGGCCTTCTCCTCGCATAACCCTGGCACGTTCGCCTACATGGTATATAGATACGCTTTCCGTCCGGGACCGGATGAATCCCGGAGGCTCCGGGCGAAGAAAGACCAGCGCGGGAAGTCATCCCGCGCCGGCCCGACCTCGACTTCTTCCGACGAGCGTAGCCGTCTTCGCTAGAGTCTCTTGCCAAGCTCCTCGATGTCGTGGGGGTCTATGCCCGGGGCGAACATCTCCGGGACCTCCGAGAGGTCGGGCACCGGGCCGCCTTCGGGGATGCTGTCCACGACCTCGCGCGGCTCGCCGGTGTCAACCTGCATGCCGTTCCAGATCTCGCCCATCTGAGTGTAGTCGTCCGGGCTGAAGCGGTACAGGAAGCGGTGGAAGCCCTGATCCATGAATTTCCTGGCGTCCGGGAAGTTTTTGCTCTGGATGTCAGGGATCGGGAGCAACTTGGTCACGTCCACGCCGGAGAGGTCGCCGAGCGCCTTCGCGTAGGCTTCCTGATGCACCCCGCCACGGCAGATGAGGTATCCGATCATCTGGCGGGCGACCGGGTTGTCGGTCATCTCGTAGACCCGGATCTTACCCATCCTCGCCCCCGACTCGAGGAAGAAGTTGTGCAGCAGATCGAGCTTGAGGTTGCCTGTGGAGAAGACGTAGTCGCCGCTCCACTTGCCGCCGCCCGCTCCCGCGGCCATCGTCCCGAGCCCTGTGTTTATGAAGTGGTCGGGATACGCTCCGCCGAGCCCCGCGCCGAGAGGACCGCCCGAGCCGTCGAAGTCCTGGATGGTCTTGTCGAGGAGGAGGTTGATGGTGTTGGCGACGAGCTCGATGTGGCCCATCTCCTCGGCGGCGATGTTGGCGACGAGGTCGTAGTAGGGGCGGATCTTGCTCTTCCCCCTGAAGTTGAACGACTGGTAGGTGTAGTTCATCAGGGTGGACATCTCGCCGAACTTGCCGCCCATGAGGTCCTGAACAGCCGCCGCCGCGTCCGGGTCCGCGCTCTCCGGCCTCGGAAGCTCGATCTGCAACTTGTCTATCCGTAGAAACATGCTCCTCCTTTTCCCTGCTTTGTCCACTGTCCCCGTATACCACTCGTAAACGACCCGCTATAAACCCTCCTCCAGAAAGCCAACGCAGCATCACTTACCCGTATGGAAAAGGTCTAAACAAAGATACGATCCAGACTAACTGGGGACAAAAAGGCGGCTGCGACGAGGAACAAGGCCGCTCTCGGTGTTCGAGAGCGGCCCTTCCCTGGACTTTGGCGCTCTTGGCTGGCGTGGAGCACAATCGCTGACCTG
>JBPCLT010000011.1:0-6977 GCA_051003015.1 Rubrobacteraceae bacterium
TACGGCTTCGAGAGGCTGGGGCTGCACCGCATCGGCCTGAGCGTCTTCGAGTTCAACGCGATGGCGATCTCGGCTTACGAGAGGCTCGGCTTCCGTGAAGAGGGGCGGATGAGGCAGGCGATCAAACGCGACCACGCCTTCCACGACGCGATCCTCATGAGCATCCTGAGATCCGAATGGCAGAGAAGCCGGGGCTAGCCGCCCCTGACCTCCGCGCCGAATTCCCGTTCCAGCCGCTCCGCGATGCGGCCCAACTCGGCGTTCACGGCCTCGTCGGTGAGCGTCTCTTCACCCCGCAAAGCGAAGCGGAGCGCGACGCTCTTCTTGCCTTCGGGAACCTGACTTCCCTCATAAACGTCGAAGACACGCACCCCGGCGAGCACCGGGATCTCGAGCGCGTGGACGGTCGCCAGCATGCCGCTCACAGGCACCGCGCTCTCAACGACCACGGCCAGATCCCGGCTAACGGAAGGCACGTTGGTGAAGGGCTCAAAGCGCGGAGTGGGGTCCGGCTCGCAGAAAGCGAGGTCCAACTCGAAAGCGGACGGCGGGGACGAGAGATCGAAGCTCTCCGCCGTCTCGGGATGCAACTCGCCGACCCACCCGGCCACCACGTCCCCCACGTACACGACGGCGGAGCGTCCGGGGTGTAGAAACGGCTTCGCTTCCGGCGCGAACGAGGCTCCGGGTATCAATCTTTCCACGATCCCCTTCGCCTCGAACAAACCGGCGCGCCGCTCCGGAGCGTTCCATGCGGCGGGAAGTATCGTGCCCGCGAGCACGCCTCCGACCCTCGATATCTCCTCGACGCCCATGGGAGAGGCTGCGCCCTGTTCCACGTCGGGACCGAGGCGATCCACCTCGCCGGTGAGGCGAAAGTGGATGGCGGCCTCGCGCAATCCCTCCGGCGGCGGAGACGCCTCGAAGACACGCCCAACCTCGAAGAGGGCGCCGCCCTCCACGCCGAAAGCCTCGTTGCGTGCCGCGGCGTCCAGCAGACCCGGCAGCAGGGTCGAGCGCATCTCCCTCGCCTGCGCGCTCAACGGGTTGGCAAGCCTCGGGGGCTCGTGGCCGTCGTCCAGGCCGAGGTCTTTGCGCCACCGATCCGGACCAAACGGGTAGGTGATGGCTTCGGAGAGCCCGATGTCGGCGAGCAGGCGCCGGAGGGTACGGACCTTCTGCTGCGCGGGCGTAAGTCCACCGGGGAGCGAGGTCTTCGGCAGTTCCTCCGGCACGCGGTCGAGCCCGTTGAGGCGCCCGACCTCTTCGATCAGGTCCACCTCACGCCGCAAATCCCGCCGGAAGGTCGGCACCATGGCCGAGAGCCGTCCGTCTTCCGTTCGGATGTCGCAACCCAAAGATTCCAACCGTTCCGCGGCCTCGTCTTTCTCGATCGGGATACCGAGCAGCAACTCCGCGCGTTCGATACGCAGGGGAACTTCCCAAGACCGCACCGGCTCCGGATAATGGCTGAGGGTGTCGGGAGCGACCTCCCCACCCGTGTGTCTCGCAAGGAGTGAGGCCACGCGGTCCATCGTGAAGGGGACCATGTTCGGGTCGAGGCCGCGTTCGTTGCGTCCGGAAGCATCGGTGCGAAGGCCAAGCTTCGCGGATGTCTCCAGAATACTTCCTCCGGCGAAGGTGGCGACTTCGATCAGGACGTCGGTCGTCTCCTCTCCAACCTCGGCATCCTCCGCTCCCATGACGCCCGCGATAACGAGGCCGCGCTCCTCGTCCGCGATGACGAGCATCTCCGGATCGAGCCTCCTCCTCGTCCCGTCGAGGAGCGTGATCTCCTCGCCTTCGCGGGCGCGCCGAACGACAATCCCACCACGCACCAGCGAAGCGTCGAAGATGTGGTTCGGCTGCCCGGTCTCCAGCATGGTGAAGTTGCTGATGTCCACGATCGGGCTTATGGACCGCATCCCGGCGGCGAAGATGCGGCGTCGCATCTCCAGCGGAGCGCGTCCGCCGATGGCAACGTTCGAGACGCGGCGGAGATCGTAGCGTGGGCATAGATCCTCAGCCTCGACCCGCAAACCGAACTCATCGGTTGGTTTCCCGCCCGTCTCGAAGAAGATTTCAGGGATGCGGAAGTCCGTGCCCAGGATGGCGGCCAGTTCGCGAGCCACCCCGATCATGCCCCACAGGTCCGGCCGGTTCGGGTTTACGTCCAGCTCCAGCACGGTCTCGCCAACAGGGAAATAATCGGCGACCGGGCGGCCGACCTCATGAGATTCATCGAGGAGCAGGATGCCGCCGTGATCGTTCGAGACGCCGAGCTCGCGTTCGCTCATCATCATGCCGTTGGATTCAAGGCCGCGCAGCTTCGCTTTTTTCAGCTTCGTGCCGTCGTCCATGACGCTGCCAGGAAGAACAACAGGGACGCGCGCGCCTGGGTACGGGTTCGGCGCTCCAGCCACGATCTGGACCTCCCGCCCGCCGAGGTCCACCTTCGCCACGAAGAGCCTGTCGGCGTTGGGATGCTGTCCGAACTCGACGACTTCGCCCACGACGACCTCGCCGTCGAGCACGCCGAGCCGATGGACGCCGTCCACCTCCTGGCTGTGCAGGGAGATGGCCTCGACAAGTTCTTCCACTGAGAGATCGAAGTCCACGTACTCTCGGAGCCAGCTCAACGGAATGCGCAAACGAATGCCTTTCTAGATACTAAAACTGACGGAGGAAGCGGAGGTCGCCCTCGAAGAAGAGCCGGAGGTCCGGGACGCCGTACTTGACCATCGCCATGCGATCCGGCCCGAAGCCGAAGGCGAAGCCGGTGTACCGCTCGGAATTGTAGCCAACCTCTTCGAGGACCGCCGGGTCCACCATTCCCGCTCCTCCCATCTCGAGCCATCCCGCGCCCTTGCAGACCTTGCAGTTGGGATCCTTCCCGTCGCACACGAAGCAACTCACGTCCTGCTCGACGCTCGGCTCGGTGAACTGGAAGTAGCTGGGCCGCAACCGTAGCCGCACCCGATCTCCGAAGACGTGGCGGACCATCGCCGTCAGGGTCCCCTTGAGGTGGGAGAGAGTGATCCCGCGGTCCACCGCGAGACCTTCGATCTGGTTGAACATCGGGGTGTGCGTCGGGTCGGAGTCGCGCCGGTACGTCCGCCCAGGACACACCACGTAGACCGGAGGCTCCTGCGAAAGCATCGTCCGTATTTGAACCGGCGAAGTGTGCGTCCTCAACACCAACCCCTTATCCAGGAAGAACGTGTCCTGCATGGTGCGCGCCGGATGCCCCGGCGGGATGTTGAGCGCCGTGAAGTTGTAGTAGTCGGTCTCCACCTCGGGGCCTTCAGCGACCCCGTATCCCAGGCCCACGAAGAAGTCCACCACGTCGTCTATGACGCGCATGGAGGGATGGAGGCTACCCTTCGGATACGGCACGCCCGGCAGGGTGACGTCCACCGCCTCTTCCCGAAGCCGTCTCTCGCGCTCGCCACCGGCGAGGTCCTCGCTCCGGGCGCCTATGGCGGCCTCCAGGGCGCGCGAGACGCGGTTGGCCGCCCCGCCGACCTCCCGGCGTTCCTCAACTGGCAGCGTCCCGATGCTCTTCTTGATCTCCGTCAACTCCGCCGACCGGCCCAGGAAGCGAACACGAATGCCCTCGAGATCCCCCGTGGACTCAGCGCCCGAGACAGCGGACATGGCCTCCGATTCCAGCTCGTTTATGCGCTCTAGCACCGCCATGTGAGGCGCTATGGTAGCACACGCATATACGCCTCGTAGAGCAGGATCGAGGCCGCTACCGCCACGTTTAGCGAAGCCGCTTGAGACGGTATCGTCACCGCCCCACCACACGCCGAGATCACTTCCTCCGGCAACCCGGAACCCTCAGTCCCGACCACCAAGACGAGCCTCCCATCGGGCAGGGATCTCGGCGACTCTCCCGCCTCCGGCAGCGCCGCGACGGTCGTGAACCCTAAACTCGAGGCTTCTGAAAGAAACTCCACTGTATCTACTTCGCGGGCAATGGGAGCGTGGAAGATGGAGCCCATCGTGGCCCGCACGGTCTTGGGGTTGTATAGATCGGCGCTGCGGCGGGAGAGCGCGACGCCGGCCCCGAAAGCGTGGGCGGCGCGGATAATGGTCCCGACGTTGCCGGGGTCCTGAACGCCGTGGAGCGCGACGATCCGGTCGCTGCTCCGCAGAAGCTCGTTGGTCTCCACGTCCAGGAAAGGGAAGACCCCCACCGGCCCCGTCGGGGTAGTGAGGGTCGAGACCTTTCGCACATCGTCCAGGTCGGTGAAGAGGCGGCGCGGCGGATCGGGAGACTCCGAGACCAAGTCCTCCCCCTCGGCCAGGAACAGACGCTCCGTTTCCCGGTGTTTCTTCCGGGCGAACTGCGCGGCCCGCTTCGGGGAGAGCGTCGGCCCGCTCCTGGCTAGCTCTTGTCCCCGGAGGCTTTCTCGACGTCGCCGACCGTGATCCGACCGTGGGAACCACTCCCCTCGACCTCGGAAAGGTCAACGCCAAGCTCTTCGGCCTTGCGCTCGGCTGCGTCGGTGGCGTCCGACACGCCCTCTTCCTGGGCGGCCTCTTCCACGTCCCCGACGGTTATGCGGCCCTCCGAGCCCGTGCCCTCGACGGAAGCAAGGTCTACATCCAATTCCCCGGCCTTGCGCTCAGCGGCATCCGTCGCGTCAAGCCCGGCAGCCGGCTGCGCCTCGGAAGTCTCAGCCTCCGCAGCGGGCTCCGTCTCAGAGGTTTCCGGCTCTTCAGCCGGCTCCTCCGCCGCAGCTACAGGAGCGGGCTCTTGCTGGCGCGGCTCCTCCGGCTTGCGCTCGACCTCGATGCGCCGCTGGACGGGGTCGCCGTTCAGGGCGTTCTTGGCCTGGGCGACTATCGCGCCGAAGGCGTCGGGTTCCGTAGCGGCGAGGTCGGCGAGGATCTTGCGGTCCAGGTCAATCTCGGCGAGTTTCAGACCGTGGATGAGTTGCGAGTAGGAGAGGCCATGTTCGCGGGCACCGGCGTTGATGCGTTGGATCCACAACGACCGGAAGTCCCGCTTGCGCTGCTTGCGCCCCTCATAAGCGTAGACACCGCTCTTCCAGACCTGCTCCTTGGCCCTCTTGTACGAACTGTTCTTGGTCCCTCGATACCCTTTCGCCTGCTTGAGTATCTTGCGCCGCTTCTTGCGGGCGTGGAGACTGCGCGCGGTGCGGGCCATGCTATCTCACCCCCAGCAGACGCTTCAGGCGCTTCTCGTCCTGAGAACTGGCGAACGTCTCGGTGTTCAGCCGGCGCTTGCGCTGCTGCGACTTCTTCTCCAGCATGTGGTTGTGGCCCGCGCGGCGGCGGCGAACCTTGCCCTTTTTGTTCACCGAGAAGCGCCCGGCGGCGCCCTGGTGGCTCTTCATCTTCGGCACGTTTTCCTCCACGTTTTCTCTTCTTAACAACACACGAGGCTCGCGGCACGGGAGTCGAAACCGTTTCGCCTCTGGGACCTTCCGGATCGCACCAGACAGTCCCTCGCCGCTCAGACGGCGGCGGACAGTGTATCAAACTGTTACGTTAGCTGCGGGCCGCGCTCTCCTCGCGCTTCGCCGCGGCTTCTTTGGACTCCTTCTTCGGGGCCATCACCATGACCATGTTGCGGCCATCGAGGTTCGGCTGGCTCTCGACGCGGCCGAGGTCTTCGAGGTCTCCGGAGAGGCGGCGCAGGATCTTCTCCCCAAGCTCTGGGTGCTGAACCTCGCGGCCCCGGAACATGATGGTGACCTTCACCTTGTCGCCCCCGCGCAGGAAACGCTCGACGTGGCCCTTCTTGGTCTGGAAGTCGTGGTCGCCGATCTTGATGCGGAACTTGATCTCCCGCACGTTCACGTTGACCTGCTTCTTGCGGGCAGCCTTTCGGTCCTGTTCCTTCTGGTACTTGAACTTGCCGTAGTCCATCGTGCGGACGACCGGCGGGTCGGAGTTGGGTGCGACCTCCACGAGGTCGAGGTCCATCCTCTCGGCGTAATCCATCGCCTCTCGGATGTGCTTGACTCCCAACTGCTCCCCACTCGCCGAGATCAAACGCACCGAGCGGGCCCGGATCTGTCCGTTGATCCTCGGCTCTTCTTCAGCGGCTACTGTGCATCACTCCTCTCGAAATACCTGTTTCGGGACCGTTGATCTTTCCGCGAATTCTTCTTCGATGCGCCGGAACGGTCGCGGATCCCCACTACGATGTCCATTATACCGCGCCTCCACCGGTCCCGCTATACGACCTTCTCCTCGGCCTCCGACCGGGCGCGCCGCGCGAACTCCACGGTCTTCATGGCCTCTTGCTTTTTGTCTCCTCGGCGCCGGACGTTGACGGCGCCCTCGCCGGCCTCGTTGTCGCCGACGATAAGGAGATACGGGATCTTCTGCCGGGCGTTCTCCCGGATCTTCTTCTGCATGCTACTGGGCGAATCATCCACCTCGACACGCAGACCACCTCCGGCTAGCTCAGTCCGCACCTCGCGTGCGTAGTCCAGATGCCGGTCGGCGACCGGGATGACGACGGCCTGCATCGGCGAGAGCCACAGCGGGAAGGCGCCGGCGTAGTGTTCGATCAGGACGCCCATGAACCTCTCCGTCGAACCCGTGACGGCCCGATGCAACAGCACCGGCGTGTGCATCCGCCCATCCTCCGCTACGTACTCGCACCCGAGCCGCGCCGGCTGGATGAAGTCGACCTGGATCGTACTGAGTTGCCACTCCCGGCCGAGAACGTCCTTCGCCATGAAGTCCGCCTTCGGCCCGTAAAACGCGGCCTCCCCGGCCTCTTCGTCATAGGCGATGCCGGCCCGGTCGAGGGCGTCACGCAGCTCCTTCTCGGCCCGGCTCCACTTCTGGTCGTCGGTGATGTACTTGGTGTCGTCCGGGTCGCGCATGGAGAGCTGCACCCGGTAATCCGCGAAACCATATGTATCGAGGACCTCGCGGACTATCTCCAGAGCGCGGGCGAACTCTTCCTGGACCTGATCCTCGGTGCA
>JBPCLT010000012.1:0-25293 GCA_051003015.1 Rubrobacteraceae bacterium
ACGAAGCCCAGGAACCAGTTCGGGTACGTCCGTTTCACCACCTCGAGCAACGCCATGTCGGGGTTCTGGAGGTTGGGTATGAGGAGCAGCGCGGCGAACCCGACGAAGAATACGAAGAGGATGCCGAGCTGGTACAGGGGCAGCGCCACGGCGTTCCTGCGGAAGATACCATCGTCCCTCGCCGTGAAGATGGGGCCGAATAGATGCGGCCACATGAAGAACCCTAGCGACGTCAGGAGGACCGTGGACATATACCAGAGGACGCCCTGATCCTCCGTGGTACCGGGGAGCACCAGGTATTCCCTCGATGTCTCGGCGACCTGGTCCAGCATCGGCGCGATCCCCCCGAACTGGAGGTACGGGATGGTTATGCCGATCGCGACGATGGCGAGGATCATCATGATGTCCTTCATGACGGCCACCCAGGCGTTGCCCTTGATGCCGCTCGAGTACACGAAGGCGGCGACGAGGGCGAAAGACACCAACATCGCAACCGGCCCGGATACCGCGCCGTCGGTCGCCACGTTCACGATCAGGCCGAGGCCGGTCAACTGCAATTGCAGGTAAGGGATTATGAAGATGATGCCCACCACCGCGACCAGGACGCCCAGGCCCCGGCTATCGTACAGCTTGGTGAAGAAGTCCGACTGGGAGACGAACGAGTAGCGTTTGCCGAGCTTCCATATCGGGGGCAGGAGATAGTAGGAGATCACGTACGCGAGGACTGTGTAGGCCGGGATGTAGTAGGCGGGCGCCCCGAAACCGTACACCCATCCGCTAAGTCCCAGGAAGGTGAACGTGGTGTAGATCTCACCCGCCGCCAGTACCCAGACGAGCACCGCACCGAAGTCCCGCCCGCCCACGCTCCAGCCTTCCAGGTCCGGCGTCCCTCTCTGCCTCGCCAGCAAGCCGATGAGCGCGGCCAATACGACGAAGCCGAAGATTATTGCTCCAGCCATGGCCGCCTCAGCTCCTCTCGCGTCGGCGTTTATCGCCCTTGTACATGATCAGCATCACGACCGGGGTCAGGATCGTCCAGATCGTAATCCAGGCAAGGAAGAAAGGGAGATGCAAGATGCGCGGCTCCACGGTATTCACGAAAGGCGCTGCAAACACCAGCATGACGAACGGGATCAACCCCAACAACCTGATCACGGCTTCCCCTCTCACCCGCGTACGTTGCCCGAACGCCATGCTAGTAGCGTCCGCAACGCTTTGCAAGCGCCGCCGAGACTTGCGACGAAAACCCGGAAAACGTAGGATCTACATCGGTGGGTCAAGGGAGGAGGTGAGCGCGTTGCGGGCTGATGCGGTTCGGCTGCGCACCGGGGACGATTTCGAGCTGTTCGGACTGGTCCACGATACCGACGGCGCGCGCGATGTCGCCGTCGTGTTCGTACACGGGCTGGGCAGCAACGGCTTCATCCCGTTCACAGACGCCCTCGCGGAGACGTTGCCCGAGGCCGGGATCGGGCTGCTCCGAGGAAACCTGCGGGACCCCGAGTTACTCCGCATAGACGAGTCCCCAAAGACTTCCGAAGTCAGCAAAGGAGGCGGAGCTTTCCACCGGTTCGAAGACAGCGTCGAGGACCTGGGGTCCTGGGTCGCGGAGGCCGAGCGTCGCGGATACGGGCGCGTGATCCTGTTCGGCCACAGCCTGGGCTCCTTGAAAGCGGTCCACTACCTGTACCGGACCCAGGATCCCAGGGTAGCCGGACTAATCCTCGCCTCGGCGGCGGACCTCGTGGCGATGAACGAAGGCCGCTACACGCCCGAGGAGCGAGCCCGGTTTCTGAAGATCGCGCGGGAGCTGGTGCGAGAAGGCAGGGACCGCGAGCTCATGCCGCCGGAGTGTACGATGGGCCTGATGCGCCAACCGGTCTCTGCGGGATCTTACCTGGACAGGTTCGGCGAGCCGCCCGCCTGGGACGTCATGGACCTGTACGACCGCGGCAGCGCCCACGCTTTCGTGACCCTGCGCGCCATCAGAGCGCCGATCCTCGCGCTCTTCGGTACGGTCGAAGAGGTGGTGCCGGAAGATCGGCTCGACGCGGTATTCCAGCGCCTCGAACACGAAGCCAGTGACGCACCCTCGTTCGAGAGCCGCGTGCTGGAAGGAGGAAACCATTTCTACAGCGGGCGCGGTGATGAGGTCGCCGAAGTTACCCTGAGCTGGATCCGCAGAGCCGTGCTTTCAGCGAGGAGCACATGATGGATCGGAGCTTCCGCCAGGTCGTCATCGAAAGGAGCGAAGGACATGTCAGAGGAAATCTGTTTCATGCCGGCTACGGAACTCGCCGCGAGGATTCGCCGCCGCGATCTCTCGCCGGTTGAGGTGGTCGAGGCTTTTCTGGAGCGGATCGCGGAGCGCAACGCGAGGATCAACGCCTACGTCACCGTGATCGGGGACGAGGCGCACGAGGCGGCGAGGGAGGCCGAACGGGCCATCGCATCGGGTGAGGACCTCGGGCCGCTGCACGGGGTTCCGGTGGCGATAAAGGACCTCTTCGATTACAAGGCCGGCGTCAGGAACACGTACGGGCTGAAGCCGATGGCGGACTACATCCCGGAGAGGAGCGCCACCTACGTCGAGCGCCTTGAGAGTGCGGGCGCGATCGTGCTGGGCAAGACGAACACGCCGGAGTTCGGCCACAGAGGCATAACGGACAACCTCCTCTTCGGCCCGACCAGCACGCCGTTCGCCCCAGGCAAGAACGCAGGCGGCTCCTCCGGCGGGAGCGCTGCCGCGGTGGCCGACGGGCTCGCGCCGATAGCGCAGGGTTCGGACGGCGGAGGTTCAATCCGGATACCCGCCTCCTTCTGCGGAGTCTACGGCATCAAAGCTACCTTCGGGCGGGTCGCCTCCGCCTCGCGCCCCGACGCCTTCCTCTCCCACACCCCGTTCACCAACAGCGGCCCGCTCTCGCGCACCGTTGAGGACGCCGCCCTCATGCTCGGCGTGATGGCGGGCCCACACCCGCGCGACCCATTCAGCCTCCCGGACGACGGCTCAGACTACCTCGCGGCGACCCGCCGATCCATCACCGGGATGAAGATAGCCTACAGTCCCAACTTCGACATATTCCCCGTCGAAGAAGAGGTCCTCTCCGTAGTCGGGGAGGCTGTGCGGGCTTTCGAGGAGGTCGGCGCACACGTCGAGGAGGCGAGCGTCGGGCTGAAGCACGACCAGCGGGAGCTATCCGGCATATGGATGAGGGAAGTGGGGGTCCGGTACGCTGAAATCGCGGCCAACTTCAAGAAGGACGGCATCGTGGATCTTCTCGGAGATCATCGGGAGGACCTCACGCCGCAGCTCGTAAACCTCCTGGAGACCGGACAGAAGATGAGCGCCCTCGACTATCGGCTGGACGACGTCACGCGCACCGAGGTCTTCGACGCCATCCAGGACCTCTTCGAGCGATACGACCTGCTCGTGACGCCCACCCTCGCCGTGCCACCCTTCGACAACGCGGAAGACGGGAACACGGTCGGGCCATCGGAGATCAATGGCGAGGCAGTGGACCCCCTCCTCGGATGGTGCCTGACGTACCCGATCAACTACACCGGCCACCCTGCCGTCTCCGTGCCAGCAGGATTCACCGCCGAAGGATTGCCCATCGGGATGCAGATAGTCGGCCGGCGCTTCGCCGACGAAGCGGTACTCGCCGCGAGCGCCGCCTTCGAGAGAATGAGGTCCTGGCACGACTCCTATCCACGTTGAGCCATCCAGGCCGTGAGAGCGCGGGTTGTGGAGCCGAGGGGATTCGAACCCCTGACCTCCGCCGTGCAAAAGCTCACCAGCATATTCTATGCTGTCCTAACACGTCCGGCGATTACCTCTATTTGCAGGCATTTTGCGGGATTGCTGGCGGCGACTTGTCCGCTGCGCACCAGCTTGTACCGGCTAGGTTGCAGTACGGTGCTATTCCAAGCACTCTTTGGAAGAGGTTTGTGGCACATCAAAGTATCTCCATAATAGAGCGGATGCGATCCAGTTCTGTTTGGAAGGGAGATCTAAGCAATGCTCGACTACGAAATCTTCGAACTTGGAGACTTCGTCTTGCAGGACGGCGCGACGCTGCGAGGTGCCAGACTCGCCTATAAGACATACGGCACCCTCAACGAAGACAAGAGCAACGTGATCGTCTATCCTACCCGGTTCGGAGGACGTCACGGGGACAACGAATGGCTGATCGGGGAGAACATGGCCCTCGACCCGGGCAGGTACTTTGTCGTCATTCCGAACATGTTCGGCAACGGCCTCTCCTCCTCCCCGAGCAACACGTCGCTACCCTACGACAGGGCCCGCTTCCCGCGGGTCACCGTCCACGACAACGTCTTCGCCCAGCACCGGCTCGTAACCGAACGTTTCGGTATCGAGAAGGTGGCGCTGGTCGTCGGATACTCCATGGGCGCCCAGCAGACCTTCCAGTGGGGCGCGAGCTACCCCGAGACGGTCGAGCGGATTCTGCCCTTCTGCGGCTCGGCGAGGACCTCGTCCCACAACTTCGTCTTCCCCTCGAGGGCGTCAAAGCGGCCCTCACGGCTGACGCCGCCTTCGAGGGGGGATGGTACGACAGGCCACCGACTACGGGCCTCAGGGCCCTCGCCAGGGTCTACGCCGGCTGGGCGCTCTCCCAGGCGTTTTACCGGGAGGGCGTGTATCTGGAGCAAGGCTACTCGTCGCTCGAGGACTACCTGATCGCCTTCTGGGAGGGGAACTACGTCGGCAAGGACGCCAACGACCTGCTGACGATGCTCTGGACCTGGCAGCACGCGGATGTCGGGGCCACCCCGGGCTTCGACGGGAACTTCGAGGCCGCGCTCGGCGCCATAGAGGCGAAGGCGATCGTGATGCCGGGGAAGACCGACCTGTACTTCCCGCCGGAGGACAGCGAGTACGAGGTGTCTCGTATGCCGAACGCTGAGCTACGCCCGATACCCTCGATCTGGGGCCACTTCGCCGGCAGCGGCAGAAACCCAGAAGACGTCCGCTTCATCGACGACGCCCTGCGAGAGCTGTTGGCCGCCTAGATCCGGACGGGTGCGGAGGTTCTACGGCGTCGCGGCGTGGTCCTCCGCCTCGGTGTACAGAAACTTCCGGTAGAACTCTGGCCGGCGGTCCTTGAGCATGGGCGGGATGCCCTCCTCGCGGTATCTGCGGAGCTTCTCGAGGTCTATCTCCGCGGAGATGACCTGCTCCTGGCCCAGGGTGCCCTGCACCAATATGCCGTCCGGTGGGCCCATCGAGGGGTCGGCGGGCGAGTGGACGGCGCTGCGGCCCTCGTAGTGGATCGGTTTGTCGCTGGGAAAGCTCAAGTCGCCTAAGATCTGGCTGTTGGCGACGTAGCACTGGTTCTCTATCGCGCGGGCGGCGGAGTAGGTGCGCATCCGTTCCACACCCCACTCGTTGAACACGCACGAGGGATTGAAGATCACCTCAGCCCCCCCGAGCATGAGGATCCTGGCCGTCTCCGGGAAGGCGGCATCGTAGCAGATCGTAATTCCCACCCTCCCGAAGTCCGTCTCGAAGACCTTGAGCTCTTCGCCGGCCGTGACCATCTCGCGGTTGTAGACGAGCTCGTAGGCGCGGTGGGTCTTGCGTTGCTCGCCCACGCCGCCCTCAGGGTCGAAGAGGAAGCTCGCGTTGTAGTAGCGTCCGTCGTCGGCGTCGTAGTAGAAGAGGCTTCCGCCGACGATGTAGATTCCTCGATCTCGGGCCAAGCCCTTGAAGAGGTCGAGGTAGGCCTCCTTGTACTCACGCCCCATCCGGTCGAAGATCCGCTCGGCCTCTTGATGGGGCATGCTCCTCGCCTCCGGGAAGGTCGTCAGGAGCTCGGAGGTGAAGTATTCGGGGAAGACCACGCAGTCGGCCCCCTGCCAGACCGCGCCCTCAACGTGCCAAGCCACGTGCTCGGCAAAATCCTCGAAGCTCTCGATGTCGCGTGCCTTAAACTGCGTGACCGCGATGCGTGCCCGGTCCATTCTGGTCCACCTGCCCTGGGATAGCCGACCCGTCTCGAACGCCGCGCGCAAAAAACGCGAAGGCGGCCGAGGCTTGCACCGAGATGGTATAGAGGCATCGGGGTAGAAACAAGGCCGGGAAGCGTCAGGTGCCGGACAAAGGTCGGTATGCTACAGTGCCAAGCAACGCTTATAGCGATAACTCCGGGGAAAGGAGAGGCATGGAGAGCGTTGGCGGGGAGGGCGTCGGGCAGAACACGTCCGTAAGGCAGGTAGTGTTCGCAAGCCTCATAGGCACTACCATAGAGTGGTACGATTTCTTCGTCTACGGCACAGCCGCCGCCCTGGTCTTTAACCAGCTTTTCTTCCCTAACGTCGATCCTGTCATCGGGACGCTGGCGGCCTTTGCCACATTCGGGGTCGGCTTTATCGCCCGGCCTTTAGGCGGGATAGTCTTCGGACACTACGGGGACAAGATCGGCCGGAAGTCCATGCTCGTCATAACGCTCTTGATCATGGGGATCGCTACCACGCTCATAGGGCTGCTGCCGAGCTTCGCGACTATCGGGATATGGGCACCGATCCTGCTCGTCGTCCTGCGCTTTTTGCAGGGTCTCGCGGTGGGCGGCGAGTGGGGCGGGGCGGTCCTTATGGCCGTGGAGTACTCTCCTGAAGGCAGGCGGGGCTTCTACGGGAGCTGGCCCCAGATGGGTTCCCCCATCGCGCTGTTTCTCTCGACCGTGATCTTCTCCGCTTTCGCGGCGCTCCCCGACGAGCAATTTCTTTCGTGGGGCTGGCGCGTACCTTTCCTCGTCAGCATCGTGCTGGTGGGGGTGGGCCTCTATATCCGCTTGAGGATATTCGAGACCCCGGCGTTCTCTCAGGTCAAGGAGAGCGGTACGGCGGCTCGCCTGCCAATAGTCGACGTTCTCAAGAACGACCTGCGGAAGGTATTCATCGCTGCAGGGATAGTCTTTGTCACCATCGGCGGCTTCTATGTGGTGGTGACCTTCTCCCTCTCCTACGGCACGGAAACCCTGGGGATACCGCGGGGCGTGATGTTAACGGGGGTCATAATCGCGGCGATCTCCGAGCTCATCACCATACCCATATTCGCGTCACTCTCTGACCGCGTCGGCAGGAGGCCGATCTGCATCTGGTCGGCGGCGGTGGCCATGCTACTAGCCTTCCCCTTCTTCTGGGTTCTGGGCACGGAGGTGGCCGTCCTCATCTGGCTCGCGTTCGCGGTATACGCCGGGGTGCTGGGAGGCGTTTACGGTCCGGGAGCGGCCTTCGTCGCCGAGCAGTTCGAAACCCGGCGGCGCTACAGCGGAGCCTCGGCCGGCTACCAGCTCTCGGGGGTCCTTAGCGGCGCATTCGCCCCCCTTATCGCCTCGGCACTGCTCGCGGCGGCTGGCGGCTCCATCTGGCCCGTGGCGCTCTACCTTGCCGGGCTCTCTCTCATAAGCCTCGTCTCCGCCTACCTTGCCACGGAGACGTACCGCGCGGACATCTACGCGGGAGTGCAACCGCAGGGACGCCCGGCGGTTGCGGAGACCTAAGAGATCCATCGGCAACAGAACGGACCTTACGGGAGGAGAGGCCCCATGGACGCGTCGGAGCGGCGGGTAATCGAGCGGGTCAAGCGGAATTGGGAGCAGGAGGTGGAGTTCCTTCGTGGCATGGTCCGTCGCCCCAGCACGCTTGGAAACGAAGCCCTCGTGCAGAGGTTCGTTGCACAGGAGCTCGAGGGGATGGGCCTCGGGACCGACGTCTGGGAGATAAACCACGCGGAGATAGCGCGTCTCCCCGGGTACTCCCCCGTCGAGTGGTCCTTCGCGGAACGTCCGAACGTCGCGGCGACCTGGAAGTCTTCCTCCGCCAGCGGACGCTCCCTGATCCTCAACGGGCACGTCGACGTGGTGCCCGCGACGCCCGAGCACCACTGGACCCACGACCCGTGGGGAGGCGAGATCTCGGACGGGCTCATGTACGGTCGGGGAGCCGCCGACATGAAATCCGGGGTCGCGGCCATGATCTACGCTGTGCGGGCCTTGAGGGAGGCCGGCGTCCAACTCACAGGCGACGTGACGCTCGAGACGGTCATAGAGGAGGAGTGCACGGGCAACGGAGCCCTGGCCGCCCGGGCCCGCGGCTACACAGCCGACGCGGCTATCATCCCCGAGCCCCTAGGGCAGACGGCACTCGAGGCCCAAGTCGGCGTGATGTGGGCGCGTGTCACCGTCCGCGGCAGGGGAGCACACGCCGAGAGGGCCTCCGAATCGGTGAACGCTATTCTGAAGGCCTACCCTCTCATACAGGCCGTCAAGGAGCTTGAGGAGAAGGTAAACGATCCCTCCGTGCGACACCCACTCTTCAAGGACAATGCCCACCCGCTCAACTACAACGTGGGCGTTGTGCGGGGCGGCGACTGGACCTCTTCGGTGCCGGAGGAGTGCACCTTCGAGGTCAGGATCTCCTGCTACCCCGACGAGAGCCTGGAGGAGGTCGAGATCCGCTTCAAGGAGCACCTACTATCTGCCGCAAAGAGCGATGAATGGCTCTCGGAGAATCCGCCCGAGATAAGCTTCTATGCCTTCCGCGCTGAGGGATGCACGGTGGACCGAAACGAACCCATCTTTGTCTCTCTGCAAGAGCATCATCGGAGCGTCACGGGGAAAGTCCTGGAATTTTTCTCGTTCACGGGGACGACGGACATACGCTTTTTCAACCTCTACCATGGCATACCCGCCACCTGCTACGGTCCAATCGGTGCGAACCTCCACGCTCCAGACGAGTGGGTGGAACTCACGAGCGTCAAGGAGGTCACAAAGGTCTTGAGCTTGGCTATGATGGAGTGGTGCGGAGTGGCATGACATCCTCGTGCATCGACCCAGCCTTAGGGTAGATAGAGTCACGACGTATCGAGCTAGTCCACAGGCTAGAAAACTCGGTGGACTACAAAGGCTCAAGGCAATATCGAAGACGATAGTAAGGAATCTCTGAAGTAGACGAGGGATACTGAGAAATGAGCTTGCGAAGTTCACGAGAATGCCGAAGACAAAGAAGTTCAACATCGTTCCCTTCGCGTTGCAGTACGGTTGCAGTAAATTGCAGTGGACACCGGTCGGCGTCTCTTTTGAAGATCCATCTTTTTACCTGCAAAATTCAACAAAAATAGAGTGGAGCCGAGGGGATTCGAACCCCTGACCTCCGCCGTGCAAAGGCGGCGCTCTCCCAACTGAGCTACGGCCCCGCCGAGTACACGGGCGAGTTTACGCTCCGGCGGTGCGTCCTGCAACGCATGGGACCAGGGCGGTACAATACGCTTCGTGGTTTGACCCCGAACGAGAGGTGAAGACAGATGGCTCTCTACGAGTACAAATGCGCCGGGTGCGAGGGGCGCTTCGACCTGATGCGCTCGATGAGCGCCGCCGACGAGCCCGCCCGGTGTCCTGAGTGTGGCTCCGAGGACTCGCGGCGTTTGATCTCCACCTTCACCACCGTGACCCCCGGAGCCTCCGCGCTCTCCACCAACCCAATGATGGACGCCCGCATGATGAGCGGCGGTGGCGGTGGCTGCTGTGGTGGAGGCTGCGGCTGCGGATAGTGTGGGAAACCCCGATAGACTTCCCAACCTCGCCCTTAGAGGCATAGAGGAGTTCAACCGGGGCGAGTTCTACGAGTGCCACGAGTACCTCGAAGAAGCCTGGATGCAGGAGCCGGGAAGAGTCCGGTTCCTCTACCAGGGCATCCTCCAGGTCGGGGTCGGCTTCTACCACCTCCAGAACGGCAACTGGCGCGGCGCCACCGGCCTCCTGAGAGGCGGCGCAACGCGCCTCAAGGAATTCGAGCCCGAGACCCTCGGCGTGGACGTGGCGAAGCTCGTGCGCGAAAGTGAGCGATGCCTGCGAGAACTGGAGTCACTCGGCCGCGAGCGCGTGGGCGAATTCGACACGTCGAAGATACCGAAGGTGGAGTGGATCTAAAATCCCCGGATATCAAACGGCCCGTTCCCATGCCACCTGGTCCTCCAACGAGGCGCATTGCTTTCGGTTCGGTCGCGGATTCGAGAATCCCCAACGCCGCCTCATACGGGTTCCGGTTGATCACTTCACGTCCCATCCTGGTCGGGAGTAGGGTTGTTCCTTTCGACTCCCGAAGCGAGCGGAGCGAAGCGCCTCCCGATTCCCGAACCACCAATGTAGCGAACCCTTCACCCGGATTCCAGATCAGACAGCGCCCGCGTCGCGCAGCGAGCGGATCCTCTCGGGGTCGAGGCCAAGCTCCTCCAGGATGGCGCCGGTGTGTTCGCCGACCTCAGGGATGGGTTCCATGACGCTCTCCACGCCCTGCATGGTCACCGGGGGGATGAGCGTCCGGATTGGGCCGGCCGGAGAGTCCACCTCGCGCCAGCGGTCGCGGGCTTTCAGTTGGGGGTGGTCGAGGAACTCCTGGACGGTCCTCATCCTGGCGTTGGCGATCCTGGCCCCGTCGAGACGAGAGATGACCTCCTCGGAAGACAGATCCCCGAACGCGCCCTCTATCGTCTCGTCGAGGGCTTCTCTGTTCTCGACCCGCGCGGAGTTGGAGTCGAAGCGCGGGTCGGTTGCCAGCTCCGGCCTCTCAAGCACCGCCTCGCAGAACTCTACCCACTCCCGCTCGTTCTGTAGCCCGAGGAAGACGGCCTTCCCGTCGCCGGCCTCGAATGGCCCGTAGGGCGCAATGGCCGCGTGGCTCGCCCCGGTCCTCGGCGGCTGCTTGCCACCATATCCGGTGAAGTAGGCCGGGAATCCCATCCACTCACCCAGGGCCTCGAGGAGCGAAACCTCGAAGGCCGCCCCCTCTCCGGTTCGCTCCCGTTGGAAGAGCGCCGTCAGGATGCCGGTGTAGGCGTACATCCCAGCCGCAATGTCGGCCGCCGAGATGCCGGCCTTGGAGGGGGTCTCCTCCGTGCCGGTTATGGAGACCAGTCCGGCCTCGCACTGAACCAGCAGATCGTAGGCTTTCTTGTCCCTGTAGGGGCCGGTGGAGCCGTACCCGGAGACGCTGCAGACGATGAGCCAGGGATGCTCCTCCCTCAACCTCTCAGCCCCGAAGCCCAGCCGCTCGGTGGCGCCGGGGGCGAGGTTGTGGACGAATACGTCGGCTTGCGTGAGGAGGCGTTTCAAGACGTCCTTTGCCCCGTCTTCCTTGAGGTTCAGCGTCAGGGACTCCTTGGAGCGGTTGAGCCAGACGAAGTGGCTTGACATACCCTTCACTGTCGTATCGTAGCCGCGGGCGAAGTCGCCCGCTCCGGGACGCTCTATCTTGATGACCCGCGCACCGAGGTCGGCGAGTTGTCGGGTGGCGAACGGGGCGGCGACCGCCTGCTCCAACGCCACCACGGTAATTCCTTCAAGCGGGAGCATCTTAAAAAGACTTCGGCAGACCCAGGACGTGCTCGGCGATGTAGGAGAGGATGAGGTTCGTTGAGATCGGGGCGAGTTGGAAGAGCTTCGTCTCGCGGAACTTCCTCTCCACGTCGTACTCGGCGTCGTAGCCATAGCCGCCGAAGGTCTGCATCGCGACGTTAGCCGCCTCCCAGGCGGCCTCCGCGGCGAGCAAGAGTGCCATGTTCGCCTCGGCCCCGCACGGCTCGCCCCGCTCGAACATCTCCGCCGCCCGGAAACGCATCAGGTCAGCCGCCTCCACGCGCGCGTGGGCCTTCGCCATGGGGAATTGGATGCCCTGGTTCTGTCCGATGGGACGCCCGAAGACCTCGCGTGACCTCGCCCTCTCCACCGCCTTGTCTACGAACCAGCGGCCGTTGCCGATGCACTCGGCGGCGATGAGGACCCGTTCCGCGTTCATGCCGTCGAGGACGTAGCGGAAGCCCTTGCCTTCGGCCCCGATCAGGGCTCCCGCCGGTATCTCCAGGTCCTCGAAGATGAGCTCGTTGGTCTCGTTGTTGATCATCACCCGCCGCGGGTTCACCGTGAGCCCGTTGCCTATAGCCTCGCCCAGATCGAAGAGAAAGACAGAAAGCCCCTCGGACTTGCGCTTCACTTCATCCCGCGGCGTCGTCCTGGCAAGCAGGATCATGCAGTCAGAGTGCTGCACCCGTGAGATGTACATCTTGCGCCCGTTGACGACATAGTGGTTGCCTTTCCGCACTGCGGTCGTCCGCAACGAGGTCGTGTCGGTCCCGGCCTCCGGCTCGGTGACGCCGAAGGCTTGCAAGCGGATCTCGCCGCTGGCGATCCTGGGCAGGTACTCTCTTTTCTGTTCCTCGGAGCCGTGCTTGAGGAGGGTCCCCATCGTGTACACCTGCGCGTGGGCTGGTTGCGCGTTGCCGCCGGAGCGGTTGATCTCCTCCAGAATAACGGAGGCATCGGCGAGCCCGAGCCCCATCCCCCCGTACTCCTCGGGGATGAGCGCCCCGAGGTGACCGCTCTCGGTCATCGCCCGGACGAACTCCTCCGGGTACTCGCGCTTCGCGTCCAACTCGCGCCAGTAATCGTCCGGGAACCTCGCGCAGATCTCCCTCACGCTCTCCCTGAGCCCCTCGCGCGTCACAGCCGTATCCATATCCTCCTCGTTTCTACCGAATCCTACTGGGAGCGGCCAGTTCAGCTCACCAGGCAACATGCCCCTTCCCAGCGTGGAAAACCTTGCCGCTGAACGCCTCCAGCAACTCATGGTAGAGCCGCCTGTACGCTAGCGTTCTCCGTCCTTGCCTGGCCCCTCGCCCATATGACACATGATGTTAGCATCCGCCCCGGCCCGCCTTCCCGGACATCGCCGGATCACGCTGACAGAAATCAGACGTAATATGTACGAGGCGTTGACGGATCGGCTGGATGTTCGGAGAGTGGGCATGGCGTTGAAGGAAGGTTGGCGGGGACGGTTCTTCGAGGACTTCGAGGTGGGTGACGTCTACCGGCATCCGCTCGGCCGGACGGTCACGGAGACGGACAACATCTGGTTCACGTTGCTCACCCAGAACACCGCGCCCATACACTTCGACCGTCATTACGCCGCCCAGACCGAGTTCGGGAAACCGCTGGTGGATTCGACGTTCACGGTGGCGTTGGTGACGGGGCAGAGCGTCACGGATGTCTCGCAGAACGTCATGGCGAACCTGGGGTGGGATGAGATCAGGCTGCCCGCGCCGGTCTTCGAGGGGGATACGATCTACTCCCAATCCGAAGTCCTGGAGAAGCGCGAGTCAAAGTCGAGGGACAACGCCGGGATCGTAACCGTAAAGACCACAGGGTACAAAGGCGACGGCACGGTCGTCGTCACATTCAAGCGCACCGTCATGGTCTACAAGAGAGGCCACGCCCCCCATTCCGCCCAACCCGCGCCGGAGGAAGAGAGATGACGACAGCGAAACCCTGCGGCCACAAAAGCTCCAGCAAGAGTCTGGGGCTGTTTTCGTACACCGATATTTGCCTGGGGAAACGCGGCTATTTTCACTGGTGGGCCTGCCTGGACTCGAACCAGGGACCTCTTCCTTATCAGAGAAGCGCTCTAACCACCTGAGCTACAGGCCCGTGAGGGAAAATCGCCGGGACAATGTACAACACCCCGGTCTCCATGACAACCTGATTGAAGAGCGCCGGGGCTGGAAGTACAATCGGCACGGTGTCAGAGATATCTCCACAGCCTCGCACTACGAGAGGAGCGCATAGTCAGTGAGTGCCGACGGTGTCACCCGGATGTCCATATACGGGATCAACCTGGACCTCTTTTCCTCGAGCCCTATCGTCATCCTCAAGGTCGAAGATGATAATCGCTACCTGCCGATCTGGATCGGCCAGGGCGAGGCGCGCTCGATCTTGATGAGGCTCCAGAACCAGGAATTCTCCCGTCCCCTCACCCACGATTTGGCCGTAAACCTGGTGAGCGAGCTAGGCGGCAACATGGAGCGCATCACGGTGACCCGCCTCCAGGACTCGACCTTTTTCGCAACCATCAGCGTCCAGATCGGCGAGCGCACCGTGGAGGTGGACTCCCGTCCCTCTGACGCCATTGCCCTCGCGGTGCGCGCAGGGGCGGAGATCTTCGCCGCCGACGATGTGATCGCGGAAGCCTCCGTCGTCTTCGATGAGGCGATAGAGGACACCCCCGAAGACGAGGTCGTGGACAAGTTCAAGGACTGGATGAACCAGGTCTCCCCGGAGGATTTCAAGTAGAAGGAAAGCCCTCTTCCTTCTCTTCATCTTTTTTGATCCGCTCCGAGAGTCGGCCGAGGCGTATCGTGACGAAGACGACGACGGCGGTGACGACCACCGCGTAGAAGAACTTGGCCGCGAGGTTCCCGGCTTCGCCGAAGATAGAGGTGAATAGCGCCTGGATGGCCGCGTTCCAGGCCAGGGCGGCGACGAGCCCGAAGGCGGCCGTCATGAGCTGGATGATCTTGTCCAGAACCTCACTGGTCAACCGTGTCTCCTTCCAGTTGCCCGTCACCGGCCATGTCTCCCGAACGATACTCCGGGTGCGCCCTCAGAAATTCCTCCACGGAGCCCGTGCCCCAGGCCACCAAGATCTCCAGTTCCCCCCCGGCGAAGCGGGAGCGGACGTGGCCTTCCCGGCGAACGCCGCGGCGGGTGTACTCCCAGGGCGTCTCGCCGGCGCGCCGCTCCAGCCGCTCCGTGTAGACGAAGCGGCCGGTACTCCGGTCGCGCACCATTAGCAGATCCACCATTAGCCCCTCGGGTCGTCCAGCCTCGCCCAACGCTCCAGCAACCCCGCCTCTTCCCAGGGCCATCTTCCATCGTCCTCCGGCGCACCAAAAGACGGCGCGCTCCCGGACATATTATCCGTCCCGGCCGCCACATTGCCACCCGAGACGATCACTTCTTCGACCTCCGCCGCCGCGAGCCCGTTACGGTGAACCAGCAGTCCGCCGGAGTCTTCGATCCCACCGGTTCGCCATGCAGCCCGGATCTCCAATCCTCCGGCGACCCCGGCTAACGCCCGGCGCAGCGCGTAAACGAGGAGCGCCACCCTACCATCCGCGAAGTTGGCCGCCGCCCGCAACGCCTCGATGAGGTCCTCCGCTTCCTCCGTCTCCATAGGCGCGGCGGACACGCCTTCCTCTCCGAAGTCCCGGTTTGCGATGCGCTCCCGGTGGGCGGCGAGCGCGAGCCGCCCGAGGTCCCCGGCGCCCACGTCGAGGACGACGGCGAGCGTTCCAGGGCGCAGTCCCAGTTCCCCGGCTGAGTCGGCGTCGAAGGTCTCTACCACCGCCGCGAGCCTCAACTCGTTTGGCCGGACCTCCCAGTCCCGCGTACCGGCGGAGACCGCCCGGCGTCCCACGGTGTCGGGATCTCCGTCCATCGTGCCGAACAGGCCGAGGTCTTCCTCTTCGATCAGGGCGTCCTCGGCGGCGGCTATCGCCCCAGCCTCGCAGATGCGCCGGACGCCGGCTTCTTCCATGCGCGGCAGCCTCGTCTCGGAGAGACTCCGGAGCAGGAACGGCAATATCTCGCCGGGTGATACTTCGAGGTCAGCGACCGCCGCTTCGGCGACGATCAGGACACCCCGTCTGGGAGCGGAGGCGAGGTCAGGGGCGACGTGCGTGGATGAGGCGGCGACCCATCCGAAGCCTTCCGGTGATGTAGCAACGTACATGGGGCTCTCGATGCCGGGGAGCCGGGCGGCTGGGAGGGCGCGGTCGATGGCCGCGTCGGCAAAGCTGGCGGAGCTTTCGCCCGGGGCGAAGAGCACTATCTCCGCCCCCTCGCCCTCGCCGCGCCACTCGTAGTCTCCCGCATGCTCGGCCATCGGTCGGTCTTCTACTCGACTACCACGAGGGGCTGTCCGGAGCGGACGGTGTCTCCGGCCTCGACGAGGACCTCGGAGACCGTGCCGGCTTTCTGAGTCCGGATCTCGGTTTCCATCTTCATCGCCTCCAAAACGCACACCGCCTCGTCCGCCGCGACTTCCTGCCCCTGCTCCACGTTCACCCTGACTATGGTCCCCTGCATCGGGGCCGACACCGCGCCCTCGCCGCCACCAGCCCGCCGCGAAGTCCCACCCGACCGCCGCGGAGGCCCACTACTACGCCCAGCCTCTTCATCCGAGAAAACCCGCACCCGGAAGAGCTTCCCGTTCACCTCGACCTCGACATCCCGGATAGCTTTCCCGGAAGGTTCACCGGCCACTCCAGGAGAAGAAGGCTCCATCCTCAACCCATCGAGCCGCTCGGCCACAAAGCCCGTCGTATACGAGCCGGAGACGAAATGCTCGTCGTCAAGTAGGGCGCGGAAGAACGGGAGGGTCGTGGCGATGCCCTCCACCCTGAACTCGGTCAGTGCGCGCCGCAACCGTTTCAGGGCATCCCCGCGGTTCGCGCTGCGCACGATCAACTTTGCGAACAGGGGATCATAGGATTCCGCCACCACGCCCGGTCCTATCAGAGATGAATCCACCCTCACGCCGGGACCGCCGGGCTCCTCGTAGACGGTAACGGTCCCGGGACTCGGGGCGAAGCCGTTCGCGGGGTCCTCGGCGTTCAGGCGCACCTCGACGGCGTGGCCCCGCCAGGTAACGTCCTCCTGAGAGAACGGTAGTCTTTCTCCGGCGGCGATGCGGATACCGGTCTGCACGATGTCTATTCCGGTGACCTCTTCGGTTACGGGATGCTCGACCTGCACGCGGGTGTTCATCTCAAGGAAGAAGAACTCATCCCCCTCGACCAGGAACTCGCACGTCCCGGCCGAGTCGTAGCCGACGGCCTCGGCGGCGTCCACGGCGGCGCGGCCCATCGCCTCGCGCATCCCGGGCGTCATGGCCGGGGACGGACATTCCTCGATGAGCTTCTGGTGGCGGCGTTGGATGGAACAGTCGCGTTCACCCAGATGGACAGCGTTGCCGTGTTTGTCCCGCATCACCTGTATCTCGATGTGCCGAGGGGCGGGGAGGTACTTCTCCAGGTACACCGAGCCGTCCCCGAAGTACGCCTCGCCTTCCCGGGTCGCTCGCTCGAACGCGGAGTTCGCTTCCGTCTTGTCGTGGGCCACGGCGAACCCCTTGCCGCCGCCGCCAGACGACGCCTTCACAGCGACCGGGTAGCCGTGTTCGGCGGCGAACTCGAGGATGGACTCCGCGGACTTCACCGGGGCTTCGGTGCCGGGTGTTATCCGGACCCCCGCCTTCGCCATGATGCGCCTCGATTCGACCTTGCTCCCCATCGCCTCGATGGCTTCGGGGTGGGGCCCGATCCAGGTTATCCCAGCCTCCACGACCGCGCGGGCGAACGGCGCGCTCTCCGCCAGGAACCCGTACCCAGGATGCACCGCCTCCGCCCCAGACCTCTTCCCCACCTCGATGAGCTTCTCCATGTTCAAATAACTCTCCGAAGCGGGCGTCGGCCCGACGTGGTACGCTTCGTCGGCCAGTCGCGTGTGCAGAGACCCCCGATCCGCGTCCGAGTACACGGCGACGCTCGTTATGCCCATCTCCCGCAAAGCGCGGATGATGCGAACGGAGATCTCACCGCGGTTTGCAACCAGCACCTTCCGAAACACTAGGATTTACCTTCCCAGCCCACATGGTTCCACGCAGAGCCCTCGAACGGTCTCCCCGGCGGCAGCATCCGTCCGAGCCGTCCCGACAACTCCCACCGGGTCGGAGTCCGGGCCGTTTTCTTCGGCTCCTCGCGCAGCGTCTCCAGCGCCGCCATTATCGCGGCGGCCTCTTCGGGAGTCGGAGGGGGCTTCATCCTGTAGGCGCTAGCGTCACGAGGTATGTCAGCCAACATCGTACTCCAGCCCACGCACCCGCAATTCGTCTGCAATTATCGAAAGTACGGGATTGGGATCGGAATCTGCACTTATGAAGTTGACTTTGTTTAGCGATCCCCACGTAGATTCCGGCAGCCCTTCGTTTACAAGCGATTCGATCACTTCAGTCAATACAGGGTTGTTTGATACAATTGTTACACGATCCAGAGGAGCGTTGATTGCGTAACGTTCTGACATCCAATGATGGTCAGGAAATACAAACTCAAACCACCTATCGCGCCAATCGCAAAAGCGGATAACCAGACCATCCAAATCGAGACTTATGCTTCTGATCTCGCCATCGGCGAATGGTATCTGCTCCAAAGCGGAGACCAACCTTGTGACACTCAAAGCGGGATGTTTCCGTGCTTGCGCGGCGGGCGCTCAGGGCGCTTGGTACGGACCATCTGGAGGGCTTTTATGAGGTATGGGCGCGTCTCGCGAGGGTCTATTACGTCGTCTATGTAGCCCATCTCGGCGGCGGTGAGGGGGTTGTTGAACTTCTGTTCGTAGTCGCGGATGAGGGTCTTTCGCTCGGCCTCCGGGTCATCGGCCTCGGCGATGCGGCGGCGGTGGATGATCCCGACCGCGGCGCTCGCCCCCATCACCGCGACCTCGCCGGTCGGCCACGCCACGTTCACGTCGGCCCCGATGTGCTTGGAGTTCATGACGTCGTAGGCTCCGCCATAAGCTTTCCTCGTTATGACCGTCATCTTGGGGACGGTCGCCTCGGAGAAAGCGTACAGGAGCTTGGCGCCGTGACGGATGATGCCGCCCCACTCCTGATCCGTCCCAGGCATGAACCCAGGTACGTCCACGAACGTGAGCAAGGGTATGTTGAAAGCGTCGCAAAAACGCACGAACCGCGCCCCCTTGACGCTAGCGTCTATGTCCAGCGTCCCCGCGAGGACCATCGGCTGGTTTCCGATGACACCTATCGCGTGCCCGTCGAGCCGCGCGAACCCGACGACGAGGTTCCGCGCCCAACCCTCCTGCACCTCGAAGAACTCTCCATCGTCCACGACGAGCTCCACGGCCCGCCTTATGTCGTACGGCTTGTTGTTCGAGTCAGGGATGAGGGAGGCGAGGTCCTCCTCCATCCGCTCCGCGCTGTCCGCCGAAGGGAAGTACGGGGCCGTCTCCAGATTGTTCTCCGGCAAGAACGAGAGCAGATAGCGCACATCCTCCAGGCACGCCTCCTCACTGGGGGCGGAGAAGTGGGCGACGCCGCTCTTCGTGTTGTGGGTGGCGGCGCCGCCGAGGTCCTCGAAGGAGACCTCCTCGCCGGTGACGCTCTTTATCACGTCGGGGCCGGTGATGAACATGTGGCTCGTCCCCTCCACCATGAACACGAAGTCCGTGATCGCGGGTGAATAGACGGCTCCGCCGGCGCACGGTCCCACTATGACGGAGATTTGGGGCACCACCCCCGAAGCCATGACGTTGCGGTGGAAGATGTCCGCGTATCCGGCGAGCGAGACGACGCCCTCCTGTATCCGTGCTCCGCCGGAGTCGTTGATGCCGACTATGGGGCATCCGGTGGAGATGGCGAGGTCCATGACCTTGCAGATCTTCTCGGCGTACACTTCCCCAAGCGAACCGCCGAACACCGTGAAGTCCTGGCTGAACACGCAGACCTTCCGCCCCATCACCTCACCGTAGCCTGTCACCACCCCGTCCCCGAGCGGCTTGTTGTTCTCCAGCCCGAAGTTGTTGGAGCGATGCACCCGGTAGCGGTCCAACTCGACGAAGGTGCCCTCATCCAGCAGCAACTCGATGCGCTCGCGGGCCGTCAGCTTGCCCTTCTCCCGCTGGCGCTCCACGGCCTGCCCGGAGGCGGGATGCGCCGCAGCCTCCCGCAGCCTTTCCAGCCCCTCTATCTTCCCGGCGGTGGTGTCCTCGCCCAGCCTCTCGCTCTGCATGGTCCCGGATGATAGCAGAGAGCTTTCGAACAGGTCTTTGAACCGCCCTGGATGGCAGAGCGCAGCCTACAGCTCCAGGATGCGGCGGAGCGTCTGGCCTATTCCATGAACGGTCTCTGGCGACGCGATGCCGAAATGACGCACCAGTCGCTCGATAGCGACCGACTTGACGTCCTCGCACTTCGCGTAGCTGACCTCATCCAGGCCGCTCTCGCCGGGCTCGATCTCGACGTGTACCGGTAGACCCCGGCGCGAGGTAGTCGTAGGCACCACCACGACCACTCCTCCCGGACCGGCGTTCAACATGTCCGACGAAACAACTACGGCCGGACGGACGTATCCGCCCTCACGCCCCACGGGGATGCCGAAATCCACCAGCCATATTTCGCCGCGCCTCGCATTCGTCAACCCGAGGAACCCGAGGCGTCTCGCAACGCGCCCGACTCACCATCGCGCTCAGCGGAGATCCGGGCCCACTCCTCTTGGTCCTCACGCAACTCGGCGTACCTGGCGTTGGTACGCTCCCAAAATAACTTGCGCTCGTACTCGGCGACCGCCCCCTCCACCACGGCCTGCATCCTCATGCCAGTGGCCTCCGCCAACGCCTTAACCCTGCGCTTCGTGGCATCTTCGACCCGAATGGTAGTGCTCATACCATCCAATCTACCACACAGTAGACCCCACGCTATACACAAAGAGGGATCCCGGCCCCAGCCGAGCACGGTCGGGACCCTGCTTTCCGGCGGCGCGAGGGACACCGGATAGTAGAATATGGTTCCGGGACAGCGTTCCGGTAGGGAAAGGAGAAACGCATATGCAAGTCTTCGAGAAGTTGGCGGAATACCGTTACGAGCAGCTCGTGTTCTGCCACGACAAGGCCACGGGACTGCGTGCGATCATCGCGATCCACGACACCACCCTCGGCCCGGCTTTGGGCGGCTGCCGGATGTGGCCTTACGCCACGGAGGAGGAGGCCGTCGTGGACGTGCTTCGCCTGGCAAGAGGAATGACCTACAAGGCCGCCGCGAGCGGCCTCAACCTCGGGGGAGGGAAGTCCGTGATCTTCGGCGACCCCAACCGCGACAAGTCCGAGGCGCTGTTCCGCTCCTTCGGGCGATACATAGAAACTTTAGGCGGACGCTACATCGTCGCCGAGGACGTGGGCACCTCCACGGAGGACGCCAACTACATCCGGGTGGAGACCTCGCACGTCGTGGGCGTGGACGTGACCCGCGGCGGCTCCGGCGACCCCTCTCCCTTCACAGCCCTGGGCGTGCGGCAGGGGATGCGGGCATGTGCGGAAGAGGTCTTCGGCACGGCCTCGCTGGAGGGCCGGACGGTCGCCGTACAGGGGCTCGGTCACGTCGGCTACCATCTGTGCCGGCTGCTCGACGAGGAAGGAGCGCGCCTCATCGTCACCGACCTCAACGCGGAGGCGGTGGAGCGGGCGGCGCGGGAGTTCGGGGCCAAGCCGGTGGAGCCAGATGAGATCCTGGTCACGCCATGTGACATCCTGGCTCCTTGCGCGATGGGCGCAATCGTAGACGACCGGACGCTGCCGGGACTCCGGTGCCGGATCATCGCCGGCAGCGCCAACAACGTCCTGCTGGAAGCCCGGCATGGCGCCGCGCTCGCGGAGCGCGGCATCCTCTACGCCCCAGACTACGTCATAAACGCCGGCGGCCTCATCAACGTCGCCGACGAGCTCGAAGGCTACAACGAGCGCCGCGCCACCAAGCGCATCATGCGTATATACGACTCCGTCAAAAGCATCGTCGCCATATCCAAACGCGACGGCGTCGCCACCAACGTCGCCGCCGACACCCTGGCCCTGGAGCGCATAGCCGACATAAGCTCGATGGAGCGCCTCCACACCGGCCACCCCTACGGTCAGTTGAGCCGCCGCCGGGAGACTCTGTAGCTGGGTGGCTGATCAGGCGGTCGGGGCGGCTGCTTCCTCGACCTGTTCCGTCTCCTGTTCCTGACGTCCGACAAACACCAGGATTCCTGCGAGTGTGATCATGGCTGCCAGAAGCAGCATGCCTCCGTAGCTGCTGCCGGTGCGGTCGGTTATGAAGCCGACAGCGTAGGGCCCAAAGAACCCGCCGAGGTTACCGACCGAGTTGACGAGCGCGATCCCCGCTGCGGCCGCCGTGCTGCCCAGGAACCTCGTCGGAAGAGTCCAGAACGTGCCCAGGCAACTGTATATTCCAAGGGCCGCCAGCGTCAGCGCCGCCATCTGCAACACCGACGACGTCCCGACGAGGCCGGTGAGGATGAGCCCGATGGCCCCGATGAACGCCGGTATGGCTACGTGCCAGCGCCGCTCGCCCGTGCGGTCGGAGTGTCGGGCGAAGAGGACCATCCCGACGGCGGCCGCGGCGAAAGGTATCGCTCCGAGAAGTCCGACCACGAAATCGCCGTAGCCCGAGAAGTCCTGGATTATCCGCGGCAGCCAGAAAGAGAGCCCGTACAGGCTGATGACTATGCCGAAGTAGACCAGCGCGAGCAGCCAGACCCTTCCGTTTACGAGGGCCTGTCGCGTCGTGTACTGGCCGCGCTCGGCTTTGATCCTGTTCTCCCGGTCGAGGACGTCTTTTATCCAATCGCGTTCGGCTGGCTCCAGCCATCCGGCGTCGTCCGGGCCGTTTGGCAGGTAGGCGAGGACGGCGAAACCGAGGAGTACGGCGGGGACACCCTCGACGATAAACAGGATCTGCCATCCAGCCAACCCGGCGAGTCCGTCCAGCGTCAGGAGAAACCCCGAGAGTGGGGAGCCGATCACGCCCGCAATCGCAACAGCGGTCATGAACAGGGCGACGGCTTTGGCGCGCTCGCGGGCTGGGAAGAAATAGGTGAGGTAGAGGATCATGCCTGGAAAGAACCCGGCTTCGGCGACGCCAAGCAAGAAGCGCAACACGTAGAAGCTCACCGGCCCTGTCACGAGGAACATGGCGGAGGAGATGATGCCCCAGGTGATCATGATCCGCGCGATCCAGACCTTCGCCCCGACTCGTTCGAGTATCAGATTACTCGGTATCTCGAAGATAAAGTACCCGATGAAGAAGATCCCGGCCCCAAGCCCGTAGACCGTGGCGGAGAGACCCAGGTCCTCCCCCATCTGCAACTCGGCGTAGCTGACGTTGATCCTGTCGAGGAAAGAGACGACGTACAACACGAACATGAACGGGATGAGCCGGCGCGTGATCTTCGCCAGCGTCGTCCGTCCCAGCTCCCCACCGACCGCGCCATCCATACGCATCCCCTTCCCTCACGTCACGAACAGGCAGCGAAAGGTTAGCAACCTGGCAGGCCGATCTCAATCAGCAGGCCGGTTGACACGCAGCAATTGGCCTGTCAACTCTGGCTGCGTTTCCAGAGTCCGGTGGATCCGCTGCGCCTGGCGCTCGAAATCCGCGTCGAACGTGCAGGTGATGATGCCCGCGTGTTGAGGCTGTTCGCGGTGCAAACGGACAAAGTGCTTGCGGTTCAGGGTCAGAAGTGCCCGCCGATCTTTGCCAGCTTCCGCCAGGATCTCCGTATCGGGAACCGCCCGCTCCGCTTTGCCCGTGTCCTGAATTGTCAGCACGTCATGTCCCAGCCGCTTGAGCATTTCGACCACAGGCAAGGGAAAGTTCTCGTTCGCATACAGCTACGCCACCTACGCCTCTTCGTTCTCCCGGATTTCGCGCTCGATCTCCTCGCGATGCACTCGCACGTACGCCCAGGCATGGACCAGATCCTCGGCCCGCAGCGTCGGATAGCTACGCAAAAGGTCCGCTTCGGTAACGCCCAGACGTTTTGCTTGCTCCAAGACCCAAACCGGGATGCGTGTACGCACGATGCGCGCATCCCCACCGCAGACGCCGGGCGTGCTCTCGATCCCCGGAAAAGCGTCACCGAGGTCGCTCACAACCAACTGGAGCAACTGCGCCTTCTCAGCGCGTGTCATGGTAGATAGGATCTTCTCTGCTTCTCGAAGCGCGTTCATCCTCGTATCCTTCACTACTGGATTTTACCTGTTCAGAGCGCGCTCCGGCTGAGGGTTCAACTCCACGCGGAATCAGATAGCTGGTAAGTGTACTCGTCGCTAGAGGCGCCTTTGAAGAAGTCGGCCCCGGCCTGGAACCCGATGCGCTCGAACCCGAGACGCTCCAGCAGCCGGATGGATGCCGCGTTTCTCGTGTCTACCTCCGCCGTCACCCCGGTTACGGAGTAATCCGCGAACAGGAAGGATAGGACGCGCCTGCACGCTTCGGTCGCGTATCCTGTGCCCCAGAACTCCGGTGACAGTTCGTATGCGAGGTAGGCTGTGTTATCGGAAGTCACCGTGGCTTCCACGCGCCCGGCATGCCGTTGTGCGGGCTTCAGGCAGATGGCCCAGTTCAGCCACGCTTCGTCGCCTCGCGGCGAGAGGCGGCTCTCCAGATTTCGATAACGCTGCTCCAATGCTTCGAGCGAATCGGGAGGCTCCTGGGGGATGTAGCGATATATCCGGACGTCCTGGAGGAGCGGATACATAACGGCGGCATGGCGGCGTAGGATCGGCTCCAGCAACAACCGCTCCGTCTCCAACACCATCTCCGCATTGACCAGCCGAATCGTCAGGATATCCCGCTCTCAGACGTGTATCCTTCCAGCCGCCGCTTGACGGCGTTGAGGAAGCGAAGGGCTGCGCCGCCATCCAGAATCCTGTGGTCGAAGGAGACTTCGAGGTTCATCATGGCGCGGATGGCGATGGCGTCATTCACGACTACGGGACGCTTGACGACGGCCTCGGCGGAGAGGATGGCGGCCTGCGGGTGGTTGATGATCGGGGTGGAGACGACGCTGCCCAATGCGCCCGGGTTGTTGACGGTGAAGGTGCCGCCCGATACGTCGCCGGGTGAGAGCTGGCTGCTGCGCGCTCGTTTTACAACGGCGTCTATCCGGCGGGCGAGGCCGGGAATGTTCAGTTCGTCGGCGTCTGGGATGACAGGGACGATCAGGGCGTCCTCGAGATCCACCGCCACCCCGATGTTGATGCGCTTCCTCAGCAAGATGCGGTCCCCGTCCCACACGGAGTTGAGTACGGGGTTCTCCTTCAAGCTCTCGACGACCGCATTCACGATGAACGGAAGGTACGTGAGCTTGACGCCCTCGCGCTGCATGAATCCTTCTTTATCCCGCTCGCGCAGCGCGGCGAGCCCCGTCACGTCCGCCTCGACCATTGTCCAGGCGTGCGGCGCCTCGCGCTTACTCAGGGACATGCGGTTCGCGATGGCCCGTCTCATGGGCGTGAGGTCCACTACCCGGTCGCCGTCGTGGACCAGCAATCGTTCGGGCGAAGCCGCGGTCTCCGGCGGCTCGAAGGCTTCGCGCTCCTCTCTGAGACCGGCGGGAGCGTGCTCTCTCTGCTCGATAAAGCCTTCGATATCCTTCTTCGTTACCCGTCCGCCGACGCCGGAACCGGGTATTTCCTGTATGTCAACGCCGTGCTCGGCGGCGAGCCGGCGCACCACGGGCGATGAGCGCGTGAAGCGCAACGTCTGCGCGTCTTCGACCGTCCAGCGCCCGTTTCCCTCGCCCCGCGAACCGCGGGCCTCGGCGACCGCGCGCTGCCTCTCGCCGCCGGCCGGTTGGGCCACTGTCCC
>JBPCLT010000013.1:0-7235 GCA_051003015.1 Rubrobacteraceae bacterium
CTATCGGAGGTGACTTCGAGATGGATCAGAAGCAGCAGAAGCAGGTGAACGAGGCGGCCGAGAAGTTCGCCGAGGCGATCAAGGGTTCTTACCAGGCGGTAGCAGACCGCTCCACGTCGGCGCGGGACTTGAACGCCCAGCTCACCCAGAGCTTCTTCGACGGTGTCATGGAGAACCTGAAGGCGCAGTCCGAGGGCAACCGGGCGCTGGCCGGGGACCTCATCGAGCAGCAGAAGAAGCAGCGCGAAGCCTCGCGGGCGCTGGCCCAGGAATCGGCGAACGCTTACGCTGACTTTCTGAACTCCATGTTCTCCTATTACCAGGGGAACCTGGATCGGGCCAGGAACGCCACGAAGAAGTAACGGGGAGAGATATAGTTTTTTATCGAAAGAGACCGGGCCTGGCGGCCCGGTCTTTTTCGTTGGTGTCTCCTGATCCGAGGAAGAGAGAAGGAGGACTAGCGTGAGTTTCGGCAACAGCAACGGCAACGGCGAGATCGTCATCTCCACCCCCCTGAGGACGGCCATCGGGACCTTCGGTGGCGCTCTCAAGGACACTCCGGCGACGGACCTCGGGGCTACGGTGGGCAAAGAAGTGTTGAGCAGGTCCGGCATCGAGGGTGAGCAGGTGGACCAGATCATCGTCGGCAACATCCTGTCGGCGGGGCAGGGAATGAACCCCGGCCGTCAGGTCGGCATGAAGAGCGGGCTCCCGGTCGAGGTCCCCGGCTTGACGCTGAACCGGATGTGCGGCTCGGGTCTCCAGGCAATAATCTCGGCGGCGCAGGAGATCGCCCTGGGCGACGCGGACGTGGTGATGGCCGGCGGCATAGAGAATATGGACCAAGCCCCGTTCCTGATGCCGAAGGGACGCTACGGCTACCGGATGGGGATGCCGAAGGCGGACATCTACGATCACATGGTCTACGACGGCTTGTGGGACATCTTCAACAACTACCACATGGGCGTGACGGCCGAGAACGTCGCCGAGCAGTACAACGTCAGCCGCGAGGACCAGGACGAGTACGCGGCGCGCAGCCACCAGCGGGCGCAAAAATCCCACGAGGACGAACTCTTTGACGGGCAGATCGTGCCGGTTGAGATCAAGCAGAAGAAGGAGACCGTCCAGTTCACTAAAGATGAGCATGTTCGGGAGGGTGCGACGGCGGAGGGCCTCGGCAAGCTCAAGCCCGTCTTCAAGAAGGATGGCGGCACCGTTACCGCCGCAAACTCCAGCGGCATCAACGATGGGGCGGCGATGATGCTCGTGTCCAGTGAGAGGAAAGCCGGGGAACTCGGTCTCCCCGTAGCCGGACGCCTCGTCTCGGCCGCGGTCGCGGGCGTTGACCCCTCGATAATGGGCGTCGGCATGATCCCGGCCTCCCGGGCCGCGCTCAAAAAGGCTGGTCTCTCAGTAGACGACCTGGACGCCGTGGAGGCCAACGAGGCGTTCTCCTCCATCGCGGTCACCGTTCAGCGCGAGCTGGAGGTGCCTGAGGAGAAGATGAACCCCGTGGGAGGGGCGGTGGCGCTGGGGCACCCGATCGGCGCGACCGACGCGGTCCTGACCGTCAAGATCCTGCCCCCCCTCGCCCGCACCGGAGGCCAGTACGGCCTCGTCACCCTCTGCATCGGCGGTGGAATGGGCATCGCCGCCATCTTCGAGCGGGTCTAGTCTTCGGGTTATAGGAATCAGATAACGACCATAGCCGAAGAAAGCGGCGTCCGGGACAGAACTCTCCGGGCGCCGCTTTTCCGTTCGTCGGAGCTACCCGGCGAATCGTAGGCAGGGATGCGAAGTTCTCTTGCAAGCTCAGACACCCGGCAGTGGCTCATCACGGCCGCCCGGCGTCCGGCTTCGTGGGCGGCAGTCGCGGCGGCGGCCGGCGGTCTGCTGGGAGCCGCGAGCGTGTTGCCGTTGATCCTTCCTCGCGGGTTCCTGGCCTGGGGAGTTTCGAATTTCGCGCCCGAGTGGCTACGATTCCTTGTTCGTCTGGCTGGTTGGGGCGACGAAATATTTCGGGTGCTCACCGTGCTGAGCCTCGGCGGGGTGTGTTTGTTGCTGACAGAGTCAAGATTCCGATTCCTACCGATAACCGCAGGCGTGTTTTCCGCGTTGCTCTTTACCTTCGCCCTCGTCTCGTCCGTCGTCATGGGCAGCGGATTACCGACGCCGCTGGCAATGGATGCGGCGGCCGAGCCGGTGGCGGCTCTGCGAGCGATGGGTTTGGCTTTAGCCTGGGGTAAGCCGATTGCCTTGATGCTCTTCGGTCTGGTGTTCTTACGGGTCGGGTGGTGGCGCCTGACGTTGCTGCTCATTCTGCTCGGCGCATTGGAGTTGCCTTTGCTCTGGGAGCCGCTGCTCTCTTTGGCCCAGTCCTTAGGCAACGCGGAGTGGCCGATACTGCTGCTGGGGTTTCCTGGGATGTTGCCAGGTTTACTCGGGTTTGCTTGTTGGGCGTTGTTAGGAGTCGTGATCCTTCTATCGGACAAAGAGAGGTTGGACGAAAAGCGAAAAGCGGCGACGGAGGAGAACCGCCGCAAGGCACGTCGCCTCTACGAAGAGGCTTTCGGCGCCGGAGATCTCTCGGTGGTGGATGAGCTGGTCGCCGAAGGCTTCTTCGACCATCGCCACAACCGCCGCGGCCGGAGGGAGTTCAGGCGCACCATCGCCGGCCTGCGCCGCACCTTTCCGGACCTGAGCGTCAGCATCGAGGAGCAGACTGCCGAATACGATACGGTTACGACCCGCTGCGCTTTCTCCGGCACGGATCTGGGCGGCGTCCTCTGGTATCCGCCCACGGGGAAACACGCGACTTTCTCCGGCGTCTACGTGGACCGCTTCTCCGGGGGCTGGCTAACGGAGCATCGTGGGGAGACCGGCACGACGCGCCTGCTGGAGCAACTCGGCCTCCCGCCATCCTCCACCATTGGATAGCCGGAAGTGCATCGCCGAACCACGGGCTCTTTCAAAAGAGGTCTACCTCGACGCACCGGGCGCCGTCCCGCCAACGCTCTCTTTCCGGCAGACCGAGGCTCCGGAACAGACGCAGCATCGGGGCATTCTCGTACATTACCAGGGCGTGCAGATGCCCGATGCCTCTCTCGCGGGCAGCCTCGATGAGCCGGCGGGTCAGTCCGATGCCCAGCCCCTTTCCCTGGAATCGGTCTTCGACCAGGGCTGCGTACTCTGCCCCGTCCGTATCCCCCTCGCGTTCGTAGCGAGCGACGGCCACGATCTCCCCTGTATCCTCCGGGTCCAGGCCGACCAGCGCGAACCGATCCATGCCGTCCACGCTGGCGAACTTCGAGGCCATCCCGCCGGACAACCCTTTCTTCATGGGACCGAAGAAGCGTAACTCCACGGAACGATCGCTCGACCGCTCAACGAAGCGTTGCAACCCGGCGGCATCATCCGGTTGGATCCCGCGTACCGGTACGCACGTCCCGTCCCGTAACGCAAGAGGCGCGTGAAAGCCACTCTGTGTATGTGCGTTTCGCATATACCGGATTCTATCCCATCCAACGGCGTGTGAAGGACCGTGATGTACGCACGATCACGCAGCCTCGCGGTTTTCGACTGGGGGTTCGTTGACGCAGGCGGCCCATCTGGAACGTGATCTCGGGAATGCGACGCGAGCCGGAAGATCCGCTGTTACGGACGGTTGTCGCCCACGCCGGTTGCGGGGTAGGTCAAGGATATCGTTGCTGCTTCACTCGGCTGGGGTTCCTGGAAATGGTAACCCTGCGCGAGATCACACCCCAATTCCCGTAGCAGCGCCATTTGTTCGGCCGTCTCCACCCCTTCTCCGACGGCGCGCATGCCCACCGTGTGAGCGAGTTCGACGACCAGCTTCACGATCGCGGCGTCCTGATCTCTTGCCCCGATCTCCTTCACGAAGGCCCTGTCTATTTTCAGGTAGTCCACTGGAAATCGCCTCAGCGATTCCAGTGAGGAATAGCCTTTGCCGAAGTCGTCAATGGCGAGCTCGACGTTCAGGCTCTTCAGGTCGTGGAGTAGAGCGACAGCGTACTCGATGTCGTCTACGACCACGCTCTCCGTGATCTCCAGTTGAAGGTAGCGCGGGTCCAACCCTGTTTCCTCTAGGGTTTCCGCAAGCATCGCTGTCAGGTCCGGATGCCGGAACTGCCTGACGGAGAGGTTTACGCTGGTAACCAGGGGCGGGCTCGACGGGAGCTGATCCTGCCACGCCTTCGCCTGGCAGCAGGCTTGACGGAGCACCCACTGGCCGATGGGAAGGATCAGGCCCGTCTCCTCGGCGAGCGGTATGAATTCCTCCGGGCCGATCAGGCCATATTTGGGATGCTGCCAGCGCGCCAGGGCCTCCATGCCGACGATTTCACCCGTCGAGAGGAGTACTTTGGGCTGGTAGTAAACCTCGAATTCCTGGCGTTCGATAGCGCGTCTGAGGGAGTCCTCCAGCCTCAGGCGTCTCAGTGCCCGGGTGTGCATGCTGGCGTTGAAGAGCTTGTAGCCGCCATTGCCTTTCTTTTTGGCTTCGTACATCGCCACGTCCGCGTCTCTGAGCAAGTTGCCCGGTTGTGAACCGCCGCTGGTGGCAAGGGCTATGCCCGTGCTCGTGGAGACGAAGATGCGCTGGTTGCGCAGTTCGAACGGAGAACCCAGCGCCTCCGCGATGCGTTCGGCGACACGTATAGCGTCGCTGACATCCGATATGTTCTCCAGCAGAAGGGTAAACTCGTCGCCGCCGAGGCGTGCGGCGGTGTCCCCCAGCCGCAGGCAACTTTGCAGGCGTTGCGACACCTCCATGAGCAGCTCGTCACCCGCTTCGTGGCCCAATGAGTCATTCACGACCTTGAAGTCGTCGAGGTCCGTGAATAGCACCGCGCAGGCTCCCTGATCCCGGCTCGTGCGGTCCAGGGCGTTTTGCAGGCGGTCGAGGAACAGCGTGCGGTTGGGCATGCCGGTCAGGGGATCGTGCAGAGCCTGGTAGCGAGTCTCGTGGTAGGCGCTGCTCAAGCTGCCGGAGAACATGTAGGCGAGCAAGGCCACGAACAGGAGCGCGAACAGCGAAGGAAGAGTTTCGTCGGCGAAACCGGCAGTGATCCCTACCGCGCAGGACAGCAGAGCGGCGACCACGAGACCGCCCCAGGACACCACCAGGAAGCTGGCGATCAGGACCGGTATGCACATGACGATGAAGCGGGTACCCAGGCCCGTGTCTCCCACCAGCAGCACCAGCGACCCCGCGGTGACGAGCACTACGGTGAGGAGGGCGGCGGTCGATACATAACCTGCTCTGTTGATCGCGAACAGCGCCACCACGATGAGGGAGTAGATGACGTTGGAAACGTTGTACTGCATATGTCCCTGCACCACGTTGACAATGGCAAGGGTTGCCGTAGTAGCCAGCATCAAAGCGAGTATGATCGCCAGCACCCGTCCCCTGCGTTGCAGGTCAGGGTCGTGACTACGGATCTTTTTTAGCACCGCGAAGCGATCTTTCACCGAACGTTCACCCTAAACTCCACGAGTCGTCAAACACGCATGCTCCAAACTTCTCTATGCTAGCGCATTATAATCTGAGGACGCGGGATGAAGCGGCGGGGAATCTTCGCCGCCGATCGGAAGCTCCCGGCACGTTTTCCTGGCTACCGCGCACGCTCTTCGGCCCGGCCATGTTTTTCAAGACTTCCGGGTGGCGCGGAGGAGAAAGCTTTGAGGCCGGTTACGGCCTGGCCCACTATGAGGGTGTTCACGTCGTTGGTGCCCTCGTAGGAGTAGACGCCCTCTATGTCCGCCATGTGCTCCATCACCCTGTAGTCGAGCAGCACGCCGTTGCCCCCGAGCACGTCGCGGGCGAGCGCGGCGACCTGACGCGCCTTCCCCACGTTGTTCATTTTGAACATCGAGACGGTCGCCGGGTCGAGGGCGCCATCGTCCTTCAGGCGGCCTACATGGACGGCGAGGAGCTGGCACTGTGAGATCTCCGTGATCATAGCCACCAGCTTCTGTTGCACGAGCTGGAACGACGCTATTGGCTGCCTGAACTGCTCGCGCTACTTCGCGTACGATAGCGCGACCTCGTAGCAGTCCGACGCCTGTCCGAGGCCGTCCCAGCCGACGCCGTAGCGCGAGTGCGTCAGGACGGAGAGGGTCGAGCCGAGGCCCGTCGCGCCCGGCAGACGGCTCTCCTCGGGGACGTGGCAGCCTTCGAGGGTGATGTGGGTCTGCCAGGCGGCGCGTTGGGAGCCTTTTCGGGGGATGACTTCGGCGCGGAAGCCGGGGTTGCCGCCCTCGACGAGGAAGCAGGAGATATTGCCGTCATCGGCGCGGGCCCAGATCACGGCTACGTCGGAGAAGGAGGCGTTGCCGATCCAACGCTTCTCCCCGTCGAGGACGTAACCACCGTCAGGGTGACGCCTGGCGGTCGTGGTCATCGAGCCAGGGTCGCTCCCTGCGCCTGGCTCGGTGAGGCCGAAGCAGCCGACCTTCTCGCAGCGGGCCATCGGGGGAAGCCACTTCTGTTTCTGCTCCTCGGAGCCGAGTTCGTGGATGGCCGTCATCGCAAGACCGCTCTGCACGTGCAGGAACGTCGAGAGGCTCCCCGAGCCGCGAGCCAGCTCCGCGATAGCCAGCCCGTAGGCCACGTTGCTCATGCCGGCGCAGCCATACTCGCGGGAGAAGGTGCCGCCCATGATCCCGAGTTCCCCGAGCCCCGGCAACAGCTCGAACGGGAACTCGGCCCGGTCCCAATAATCCGCCGCCACCGGGATCACACGCTCATCCACGAACGCCCGCACCCGGTCCCTGACCTCCCGCTCCCCGTCCGAGAGGAGCCGGTCCATGCCTATAAAGTCCGCCCGCGCCGCCTCCGGCATGATGCCCATGATCCCACCTTTCCCTGATGTTGTGCCCGAACAGTTTACACGTGGTCGGAGGGCTGGAATTTTGGCTGAATCCCCGCTCCGATGCTATCGTGCGATCCGCTGCTTCCAACAAATGAGGAGGGGATCGCTTGCACGCTACGGATTCCACGCTGACGCATCTGGAAGGCGCATTATCGGGGGCGACGTATCCCACCGATGAGCCGATGAACCTTGACCCCGCCGACGGTCGGCCACTGCTCGCCCGCTACGACCTCGAACGGGCCGCCCGCACCCTGACGGCCGAGTCGCTGAAGAACCGCCGGACGGGTGGTCTGTGGCGCTGGGCGGAGTTGCTGCCCGTGCGGGACCAGGACCACGTCATCT
>JBPCLT010000014.1:0-18883 GCA_051003015.1 Rubrobacteraceae bacterium
CTTGGCGGCCATGGTCTTGGACATCCCGCGCTCCACAGCCTCGACTATCTTCTCGCGCAAGTCTTCCGAGTAGGCTTTCATGCACCAATGATGCCTGTAGATCAATGAGACCGCAAATTGCTCTAGAATACATCGTCTTTGCGTCGTTCCAGTCCAAATCAACTCATCCCTTACCAACGCTTCCAGCATTTCCTTATTATACGTGGCGGTTCGCCTCCGCTCACAACGACGGTGTTGCCTGAGAGGCGGGCTCCGTGAAGAAACCACCTCTTTGCTTTGATCTCCGTCCACAGCCTGAACCGCACGCCATCTATCCCGATACCGGCACTGCGTCCAGCGACTCCCAGAGATAGAAGCTGGCGAGCGTGCGATGCGGCCGCCAGGGTTCGGCGAGCATACGGAGCGTGTCCTGGTCTGGCATCGCCGGTAGCTCGTAGGCGCGCTCCACCGCCCGACGGATGCCGAGGTCCCCAACGGGAAGCACGTCCGGGCGGCCGAGATGGAACATCAGGAACATGTCGGCGCTCCATTACAGCCGTCAAGGGCCTCGGACGATGCGGGCGGAGACCTCCTCGTCGGAGAGTGCGTGCAGGGAGTCGAAGTCCATCTCTCCCGCGAGGACGTGATCCGCCAAATCTCGAAGGTAGCGGATCTTGGGCCGCGAGAGACCGGCGGCGCGCAATTCATCCTCGTCGGCGGCGAGTAGCTCTTCTGGCGTCGGCGGGCGGTCGCCGAAGATGGCGGCGAGGCGGTTGTAGATGCTTCGGGCGGCTTTGGTGGAGAGTTGCTGGCCTACGATGGTGCGGACGAGGGCACCGTATGCGTCATCGGGACGACCGCGGCGCCGGGCCTCGCGTTCCAGCGGGCCGATGCGGCGGACGAGGGCAGCCATTATGGGATCCGGACAGCCTGCCAGATGATCGAAGCCCGCGTCGCCGGTTTCGGTTGGCGGCGCGGGCTCCTTTGGATCGTCCTCCGTATAGCTCAGGTTACCGGCCGAAGAACAGCTTGGCGGCCGGGCTCATCATCTCCGGGCTCCACATCGGCTCGAAGGTGAGTTGGGCGTTCACGGTCTCGACGCCCTCGATGGAGAGGGTCTCGGTCTCGACTTGCTCCTGGATCAAATCCCCCACCGGGCACATCGGGCTCGTCAACGAGAACGTCACGTCAACGTGCTTGCCCTCGTCGTGGACGCCCACATCGTAGATGAGTCCAAGCTCCACCAGGTCCATCCCGATCTCCGGGTCGATCACGTTCCTGAGCTGATCCGTCACTCGATCCTCGCTTATCACCATGTCGTCACCTCTCCTGATCTTCTGTTTGCCGCTAGCCTAATTGTAAAGCGGGCGGCGAGCTTTTCCACTTTGCCGCTCTCACTCGTAGTAATCCAGGCCGGTGTGGTGGATGACCTCCTCGCCCATGATGGTGCGCAGCGTGTTCTTGAGCTTCATTAGCTGGATGAAGAGGTCGTGCTCCGGATACAACTCAGGCAAAGTCATCGGGCTCTTGAAGTAGAACGAGAGCCACTCCTGAATCCCACCCATGTTCGCGCGCTGCGCGAGATCGAGGAACAATGCCAGGTCCAGCACCATCGGGGCGGCGAGGATGGAGTCGCGGGCGAGGAAGTTCACCTTGATCTGCATCGGGTAGCCGAGCCAGCCATAGATGTCTATGTTATCCCAGCCCTCCTTGGCGTCGCCGCGGGGCGGATAGTAGTTGATCTTGACGACGTGCGAGATGTCGTCGTACAACTCAGGATACAGTCCCGGCTGCAAGATATGCTCCAACACCGAGAGCTTGGAGACTTCCTTGCTCTTGAGACTCTCCGGGTCTTCGAGGACTTCGCCGTCTCTATTGCCCAAAATGTTGGCCGAGAACCAGCCTTCCAGGCCAAGCATCCGCGCCTTCAAACCCGGCGCGATGACGGTCTTCATCCACGTCTGACCGGTCTTGAAGTCCTTGCCGGCGATTGGCACGCCTCTCGCGCCGGCGAGCTGCGTCAGCGCGGGGATATCCACCGCGAGTGAAGGTGCGCCGTTCGCGTACGGCACGTCCTCCATGAGGGCGGCGTAGGCGTAGATCATGGCCGGCGAGACCGCCGGGTCCGAACGGTCCAGCGCCCGCTCGAAGTTCTCCAGCGTGAAGTGGGCTTCGCGCGGCTGGGCGTAGGCTTCCGTGGAGGCGCAATTGACCATCACCACCCGCTCTAGGCCGTGATCCCGTTTGAAAGCCCGTATGTCTTCGCGCACTAGCTCGATGGCCTCCCGCAATGAACCGTACTCCCTGACGTGCGTGGCGGAGAGGCGATGGACGTAGCGGGGATCGAAGACCGCCAGCATAGGACGTATCTCTTTCAGATCGTTCCGCACAGCGTTCAGGTGATCCTTCTCCAACACCCCGGCGGCGACGGCAGCTTCGTAGGCGTCGTCGGGAAGCGCATCCCAGCCGCCGAACACGAGGTCGCCAGCGCTTTGCAGAGGCACGAAATCTCTTATCTTCGGCGAGCGATCCTCGGTGCGCTTGCCGAGCCGAACGGTCCCGATCTGGGTCAGGGAGCCCACCGGCTCCGCGAGCCCCTTTTTCACCAACTCGATCCCGGCCATGAAGGTGGTCGCCACCGCGCCCATCCCCGACATCAGAACGCCGAGCCTGTCTTTTGGAGCTTCGATCTCGCGCGCCTCGCCCATCCGCAAAACCTCTCATCCACCGTCACGGAGCCCCAAGATAGCAAAGCCCCACCAGATGTGGTTGTTAAGTCCTTGTTACATCTGATGCACTTATCCACCGATTGGCCGGTTTAATCCACAACATGTTGTGGATAACTCCCGATTTCGGTGCGTATAACCCCGTATATTGTTTACAGACGGTTAACTCATTCGTAATTCCCGGCAATCCGGTCGGCCCGCCAGCGACCCAGGTTCCAGGTGCGCCAGTCAGTGTTGCCAGCGTCCCAGCGGTCCAGTAGTTCCCTTTCGAGCGTCGGCCCTTCGACAGACTTCTCCTCTCCCGATGGCATGGTCCTCTCGTACTCCGGGAACAGGCGACGGTCTCCTATCTCGGTTAGGGCTTCGGAAAGCACCGGCGCGGCGTCGGCGCTGAGGGTGGTCAGGTAATAGGCGTCGAAGCGTTTTCCCTCCTCCAGGCGGGCGATGTTGGTACGGGCTATGAGGGCATCGGGGTTGATGGCGTTGATGATGAGGATGGCCGCGAAGCCGGTCACGAGGGCGCCGAAGGCGAAACGGTCGCGCCGGCCACGCAGCACGGTCGGGAGAAACCACAGGAGGACGGCGGAGATCCAGAACATAAAAGCCGTGGTGTAGAAGCGGAGCTCCGTCAGTCCGAACTCGCCGGTGTAGAGGCGCATCCGGTAGAGGGCGGAGGCAACGACGACGAAGAGCAGCCCGACCATCGCCCCGGCGAGCGCCACGAAGATGCGCCGATGTGTACGCTCCTCGCCCCGCAGGAGCCAGTGCGCCAGAAGCAGGACGGGCAGGGCGAGCGCGGTTACCGTCACTAGCTCGAAGAATCCCCGGCGAGCGTACTCGGCGTAGGTGAGTCCAGCGGAGGTAACGACCGTTTCCGCGCCCCCGAAGAGGTAGCGGACCTGCACGAACACGAAGGCCGCGAAGAGGAGATCCAAGAGTCCGAGCGCGATGCCGATCTCGACGATGCCAAGCGAGACCGCGCCGGGACGCCGGAACGAGAAACCCTCCGGCTCTCGGGAGAGGAGGAAGAGCCAAAGGAGCCCGGCGGAAGTCCAGGCGAAGAACCCTATGAGGAAGAGGTGGCCGAAGATCTCCACCAGGTCTATGTCGAACACCTCGATCACGAAGTTCTCGAACACGGCGTCGGCCGCCACGAAGAGGGCTCCGAAGACGAACAGCAGCGGTACCGCGATGGTCACGCCACGCGCCACCGCGAGGACGTGTCCCCGCCGTCGGCCGCGGGTGACCTCAGCCCAGCGGACGTCTCGAACCGCCGCTGGCAGAGGCCCCGCCGCGCTCACGGCTCCGGTGTAGAGGCCCCCGATCACGTACTCCGAGAGCCCACGCAGCCGCACGCGCCCCGAACGTCCCCACAGAGCCGCGAGCGACAGCGCGATGAGGGCAGCCACCACGTCCAGGAAAGCCACGGTCATCGAGTCCCGCCAGACCACGCCCGCCGCGAAGAGCGCCGCGACCGTCAGGAACCATCGTCCCTCCCCCGAGATCCCGACGTTCCACAGACGCGCCAGCGCCACGGCCGCCACCACCAGCGCCACGGTCCACAAGAAGACGTTCAGGCCCCACGGCGTGGCCCGCAACAGCAAATCACCCAGGGACCCCAGAACCAACGCCGCCCCGAACGTCGCCAGAGCCAGCCTCGTTTTTTCGTCCACCGGAACGGTTCTCCCCTACCTCGCGGCCACGCCGTGGCAGCACCTTAACCGGCCGGGATAACAGGACGTACGGCATCCGGTTAAGAAGGTCGAAGGTTATGGAGGAACGTCGGCTCGCGGATAACAGCCTGTAACCCCGGCTCACCCGCCGTCAGAATGGAGACGACCCGATCTCGCACCCCCTGCGTGTCGAGCCCCCGGACGCTCAGGGTTGTTCGCCGCCGCAACACGTCCTCGGCGGTCACCGCCCACTCCTCATCCGCGGCGTGATACACCTGCGCCCAGATGTCCGGGCCTTCTGGATGCACTCTCTCCAGGGCATCGGGGAAGCGGTCGGCGTAGCGGAGCAGGTTTACGGCTTCGCCGCCGTAGAGTGCCGTCAGGTATCTGGATGCCGGGGCGTCGAGGCTGGCACGGTGGGCGTCCTCGTCTGGCGGCGAGGAGCCTGGAAGGGGATCCGCGTTCGGCCGCGTTTTCCTCGACCGTAGCCCGACGGGGAGATTTCGCAAGGCGTCGAGGGCGATGAGGCGATGATTCGTCAGCTTGCCACCGCCGACCGAGACCATGCCGGCCGGACCAACGCGCACGACGTGCTCTCGCGACGCCCCGTAGGTATCCACGTCTCCCGCAGGCAGTACGCGCAGCCCGGCGAACGAGTACCGCACTTGTTCCGGGCGGATCAGACCTGATGCCAGAAAGCAGGAGGCGGCATCCAAGAGGTGAGACTCTTCGGCGGGGTTGGGGGCGACGGCGCAGGGGTCGCCATGGTAGGCGATGTCGGTGGTGCCAAGCAGGAGCATGCCGTGCCAGGGCACCGCGTAAACGTGCCGGGCGCTGTCCAGGGAGAACGCGACCGCAGCCCGCCAGTCCGTTTCTAGCGAGAGCACCAGGTGTACGCCCTTGCTCACCCTCACGTCCGGCTGTCTTCTCGGGTCTTCCAGCAGCCGGACGTGGTCTAGCCAGGGACCCGTGGCGTTCACCACGGCCCGGCAGTGGACCTTGATCGAACCTTCCCCGCTCCGGCCTTCCAGCAAGGCTCCGGAGATCCTGCGTCGCGTGCGCTCGAGTTCGACCACCCGCAGGTAGTTCATCGCCACCACGCCCGCGCCGACGGCCGCCCTGACGGTGGCGAGCGTCAGCCGGCCATCGTCGGTGACCGCCTCCTCAAGGAGGGCGCAGGGACCGGAGATCCGGAGCGGTGGGACCAGTTCTCCCGCCTCCCCGGCGGCGACGAGGCGCGGCGCCGGGCCATGAAAACCACCGAGCAACCAGTATGCGAGCGGCCCGGTGGTGATAGTCGAGAACTTCGAGAAGCCCCGTTCGCCCGTTGCGAGGAGCAGAGGTAACCGCCGCACCAGGTGCGGCGCAACCCGGCCGGACAGGACGCGCTGCTCCCGGCGAGCCTCGCGAACGAGGCGAACTTTACCGCTTCGCAGGTAGCGCAGGCCGCCGTGGATGAGCTTGCCGGACGCGCTGGACGTGGCGCCGCCGAAGTCCCCGGCGTCCACGAGGGCGACCTTCAGCCCAGCGCACGCCGCCTCGAAGGCGACCCTGGCGCCGACGATTCCGGCCCCGATCACGAGCAAGTCGAACGCGCCCGAGGACAATTCCTCCAGGGAGCGTTGCCGAACCTGCTCTCCGAGGGCGCTCAGGCGAGATCTCCCCGTGCGATGGCGAGACTTTCGATTGGTCTCTCACCAGCGCCAGCGGCCTGCTCGAGGATCTGGGTCAGGCGTCGCAAAGCTTCCTCGGGCAGTTCGGGATACACGGGAAGGAACACGACCCCCGACATCATCCGCGACGCCTCCTCCGGCCTGGGAAGACCCGGCGTCCGCACTGCGGCGATGTTGCTCGCCGCCTGGCTCGCGTCGAACCCGTACCGGCGGAGAGCGGAGATCAAGGCTTCCGGGTCAGGGGCCACCACCGGGAAGAGCCAGTGCGTGCGCCCGAGCGCCTGGCTGCCGGGATGCCGGAAGAGCGCGGGTAGACGGCGCGCCACCTCCTCGCCGGCAGCGGCCCGGCGGCTCAACCGGGCCGCATCATAGGTCCGCAGACGCCGCGCCAGCAGCGCGAGCAGTGGCGCGGAGGGGCGGCGCCGGAGCCTGCTGAAAAGCTCGTCTCGTGAACGATCCGCGTCACCGGACGAAGTGAACGCGCGGGTCGCGCCGTTCACCAGGGTATCCAGGTCTCGGCCGAGCCTGCCGCAAGCGCGAACGATAAAACCATATGGGAGTGGGTGACCGGCGAGGATCAGGCACAGCAACTTGAGAAGTCTCGCGGCGTAATCGATCCGGCGCTGCACGGGCCAGTCTTCCTGCGCCCGGAGCATCCTCTCGCGGATCAGCGGGTCGCCAACCCGGAAGATCGCGCCGCCACCGGCCGACGCCGTCTTGATCGGGCCGAAGCTGAACATGGAGACGTCGGCGAGCGGGTCGCCGAGGTCGTCAGGACCTCGGAAGGCCTGGGCGCAGTCCTCGATCAGGAGCAGGAGGCCATGCCTCCGTGCGAGGGCGGCGATGGGGCCGAGGTCCACACGGCCACCGAAGAGGTGCGCGACCATGACCGCGCGGGTGCGGGGTGTGATCTCCGCCTCGAGAGCCTCGATCCGCGGGGCTAGCGTCGCGATTTCCAGGTCAACTGGGACGGCTCGCATCCCACGCTCCTCGACGATGCGAACCATGTCGGGATGGGTGACCGCTGAGACCAGCACCTCGTCTCCGGGGGAGCCGCCGATCTCCCTCAGCAAGAGACCGAACCCGGAACGCACCGACAAACAGACCACTACATCATCCTCGGCAGGGCAGGCCAGCGCGACATCGGCGGCGAGCTTTCGGCGCCGCCACGCCCACAGGCAGGCCGAGAGCCCGAAGATCAGGTCGCGGACGGAGATATCGAGGCGATGGCGCGGATACAACTCAGTCCCCCCTGCGTGTATTGTCGGCGAAAGCTTCTCCCCCGCCGGTGGTCTTCCACAGGGTCCGCAGATAGTAGCTGAGGACGAGGAACAAGCCGCCGAAGCCCATGAAAAGGAGGACGCGCCAGATCGCCTCGACCCACGCGAGATCCCACAGGAAGAGCTTGGCGACCACCAGGAAGAGCGTCGCCATGCCGCCCCTGATGAGGTACACGCGGTCCCGCCTCAGCCCGAAGACGAGCATCCCAGCTCCGAACACGCCCCAGGCCACGCTGACGTAGGCGTCTCCAGCAGAGCCCGGCAACATGGACAACTCGCGCCACAGCCAGGCCAGCAGCGCGACGTGGGCGAAGGTCCCATACGAAATCACGAGCCGCCCGGAGACGACGCACCCGGCAACCAGCGCCGCAATGATGATGACCGCGAGGTCCATGAGACCCTGCGCGTTGAACACGGCCGTCCCGCCAGAGGAGCCATCGAAGAGCCGCCAGACGAGCAAGACGCCCGCCGCCGCGAACTGGAGATGGGCCGCCGCGAGCACGCCGAGCCTTCGGGAGAGCAGTAGCAAGCCAGCAGCGAACACGGCCCACGACAGCAGGACGTAGCCGGACCCGCCGGGCAGAGCCCCCAATTCTCTCAGCAGCCACGCCGAGAAGGCGAAGCAGGCGAAGAGCCGGTAGATGGCAATTTCTTGGGGACGCCTGCCCATGACGGAGACGCCGATGGCGAGCAAGATCACGAAGAGGTCCGCTATCCCCCGGAGGTTGAAGACCGCTATGGTGGTGGAATCCGGTGCAATAATGCCTTCCACCAGCCGGACGCCGAGCCAGACGGCGACGATGGCGAAGAGCAGGTGAGCCCCGATCACGGTCCCCCACGCCGGGTAGCGCCTGGAGAGGAGATGCAGCCCAGCCGCGTAAACCGCCCAGGCGACGAGCGTGTACGTACCGCCGTCATCGAGGGGGAGTAGCTCACGCAAGAGCAGACCGGCGACCGCGGCGTGCGCGGCGATCCGGTACACGCGGCGAACAGCCTCCGGGCCTACAACCATCGAGGCCGCGAACGCCAGGGCTATCGCGGCGAGGTCCACGAGCGTCCCGATATCGAAAAACGCCGTCGGGTTGGTCTGCGCGAAGAGTCCTTCGACGGTTCCAACAGCGAACCTCGTAGCCAGCCAGACCCCGACCGCGAGGAAGAGTATGTGGGCTTCGATGGAGAGGACCCGGTCGGAGAGGCGGCGGGCGAGGAGATGGAGCGCCGCTGCTTCGGCGGCCAGGGTGAAGAGGAGCGCGTTCCCCTCCAGTATCAGCACGAGCGAGAGCGTTGCGAGAAGGAGAGCAGACAGGCCCTGCGTGTAGGAGATCCGGCCTCCGCTCTCGATATACCTGAAGCCCGCGGACGCGAGTGAGTGGGCCGCGGCGAGGCCGAGGGCAACCCATCCGAGAGAAATCTTCTCCAGATCCCAGATCCCCTGCGTGAAGAGGAGTGCGACGAGCGGCGTCGCGAAGGAGAGCCCGTGCATGAACGCGCCGCCATGCGAAACGCGCTCGGCAGAGAGTGCCCGCGCGATGGCTCCGGGTTCCGGGATCGGCCAGCGGGACGGATCGCGTGAGCGGAGGACTTCGCGGATGGTGGGCACGAGCCACAGGGCGAGCCAGGCGAAGATCACGCCAGCCTGGAGCGCCTGCTGGTCGGCGGTGGCGGCAGTTTCGGGGAAGTTCGCGGTATCCACGTAGCCGATGAGGAGCACCGTCCAGAATCCCAGGAAGGAGATCAGGAGTAGCGAACGCCAGCCCTTGAAGAAATGTATCCCCATCGCACCCGCCAGGATGAGGCTCGCGTAGAGGACGAGACCGGCCAGCGACCCGGAATCGTCGTACAGAAGGAACGGCGTGGCGAGGCCGCCTGTAACCCCGATCACGGCGAGTACCGCCTCGCTCTGGCGCAGAGACAGCACGAACGCAAGCGCCGTCACGGCCACCATGAAAGCGAACGCCACCGCGTGCGGCACGAGGTCAAGCACCTGAAAAGCCGAGAACCCGGTGATGTAGAAGACCCCGATCCCGCCTCCGAACAACACCTGCCCGAAGCCGCGCCGCTCCCCGGCCACGCGGAAGCCCGTGGCGATCAAGACGGCTCCTATTAACAGACCAACGCCGACCCGCACCCACGGCGTCAACAGCGCCTGCAACCAGCCCTGATCCCAGGAAAACTTGAACAGGAACGCCACCCCGAACAGCAAAAGCGCGATCCCCACCTTGTTCAACCACCACTCCCCACTCGGCAGCCCTCCGAGATCAAAGGGCAACCGGAACCCGCGCTCCTCACCATCCCTCCCACCCGTGGCGACAGCCGCTCCCGCCACATCCCCTCGGACCGGCTCAGTCCGCCGCGCCTCCCCCGCATCCCGAGGCGCCGGACCCACCTGTCGCGCTGGCGGCGCATACGAAGGCGCCACCACCACCGGCGGCGGATACCCGCGCGGCTCCGCGCTCCTCGTTGGCGACTCCGTCCCGTACTCCGTACTCGCCGATCCCCGCTCCGCCAGCACCCGGTTCAACCGGCGCAGCGCGTACCGCAACTCCACCCCCTGCTCCTCGGCCCGAGCCTCCAGCCGCTCCACTCTCTCCTCCAGAGAACCGCCCCGCCGCTCATCCATGTCAGGATTCCTTCCTCACTGTACTTACATTGTAAATTTACAACGTAAGATACCAAAGCACGCATAGCGCCGCTACGATGGGGCGAGGATTCTTAACAAAGCGTAACGTGCCTATGGGATCCTGGCATCCGCGACGACGTTGAACGAGTCGAAATCGGGGTGTGGCTGGAGCGGGCTCACGGTATCCTCAGGGTGGCGCAGTTTGGGAAGGACGAATGGAGGAGGGTGTGGGATGTCCCATGTCAGCGTCCGCTACGTGGTCGAAGACGCGAGGGCGGCGGTCGAGTTTTACGTCGAGCGGCTTGGTTTTGGCGTCGAGCTGGGGCCCGCTCCAGGGTTTGCGATCCTGTCGCGGGGTGGCCTGCGGCTTCTGCTGAACGAGCCAGGGGCGGGAGGGGCAGGACAGGCCATGCCCGATGGCCGCGAGCCCGAGCCGGGCGGCTGGAACCGCATCCAGCTCGAAGTGTCCGACCTCGCCGGGAAGGTCGAGGAATTGCGTGCGGCGGGGGCGCGCTTTCGCAACGACATCGTGGAAGGCAGGGGTGGTAAGCAGATCCTGCTCGAAGACCCGTCAGGCAACCCCATCGAGCTATTCGAGCCTCCGGGGGTGGGATCCCGCCCCCGTTCCGCGGGCGCCTAGCGGACCAGGAACAGGACTAGGAGGAAGGTGACGGCGGCGAGGATGGAGGCGGCGAGGAACGCGCCGGTGAGGCCGAGGAAGCTGGAGGTGGCGGCCATGAGAAGTGGGCCGAGGGTCTGACCGGCGCGGAGGGTCATGCCGTTGACGGACATGAAGGCGCCGCGGTTCTCGGCCGGGGCGTGGCTGCTTAAGAGGGAGAACGTATTGGGGAGGTTCAGGCTCTGGGCGGCGCCGAAGAGGACTGCGGGTGGGATCAGGAGCCACACGCTCGGGACGAACGGGACCATGAGGAGGGCCGCGGCGTAGACGAGGAAGGCGGCCTTCAGCAGGACCTTCTCGGAGAAAAAACCCGTCAGGCGGCCGAGTTGGGAGGAGGTGAGGGCGGTGGTCAGGGAGGCGCAGGAGAGGATACCCCCGATCACGTACGGCGGTGCCCCGAAACGCTCGTCCATCAGGATGGGGAGGTAGGTGATCTGTGGCCCGAAAAGGATGATGAACGTAAAAAGCGAAACGCAAAGCAACCCGAAGACCTCCCGGCTCCTGAGGTTCGCCCACACGCTCCCGAAGTAATCCGCCATGCGCTGCTCGTTGTGCGGCTCCGGGTTGCGCAGCGAAAAGAGGACGAGGAACCCGATGGGTATGGCGACGAACGCCAGGGCGAACGGATAGTACCAGCCCAGAGTCGCCAGAAGGCCACCGATGGCGGGGTATCCAGCCGTCCCGATGGAGAGGACGCTGGAGTTATAGCCCATCGCCGCCGAGCGCTCGCGGCCAGAGTAGATGTCGCCGATGACCGTCACGTTCAGCGTGCCCAGAGCTCCCGCCCCCATCCCCTGAAACAGGCGGAGGACGAGCAGCAACTCGAAGCTGCGGGCGAAGGTACACAAGCCGCCGGCTATCCCGAAGAGCAGCAGGGCGGGCATGAGGATTTTCTTGCGGCCGTGGCGGTCGGAGAGGACGCCGAGGACCGGGGCGAGGAAGATGCCGGGGAGGGTGAAGACGGTTATGAGAAGCCCCACCTCTCCGGTCGAGATCCCCAACGCATCCCGGATACGCGGGAACGCAGGTGTGATGCTCGACACCCCGAGCACCGCCATCAGCGTCACCCCGAAGAGGACGTGGAGGTTGTGGTCCTTGTAGACCTTCCGGAGACCGCCCTCTTCCTCTGTCGTCGAAGTCACGAAGAGGGAATGTAGCATGCCAAAGCCATCAGCCATCAGCGCTCAGCATTCAGCTTCTCTCGTTACGCACGCTGCTTCACGCCGTTTATCGGTGGATGACGTAGCGGCAAGCATCAGGGCAGGCTCTACGTTGCGTCTTCTCTACGAACCGCGTATCTACTTCCAACCCCATGCTGACCGCTGATGGCTGAACGCTGAAAGCTAAAACGCTCCCCAGTCCTGTTTGCCGGGAACGTAGTAGCTCGGGCAGATGAAGCGGAAGGCGTGGGCGATCCTCCGCGACCGGGCGAGGTCTTCCTGGGTCTTCGCGTGCGCGGCGGATAGCTCGGGTCCGAAGACCTCGGAGAAGTATTCGGAGGCGGCGCGCTCGCGCTCCTCCTCGGAGGCGTACTCGGTCCTTATGGCCCTCAGTTCGCCGGGGTCGAGCCAGTGTCCGCCGCAGTTGGGACATTCGTCCACGACGACCTGGAGCTTCACGCTGAAGAAGTGGCGCATCATCACCACGTCGCGGCACTTCGGGCAGTCCAGGCGCTGGCTCAGGTCCACGTCCAACCCCTCATCGCGTTCGACTTCGAGGAGACGCTCTCCCGCCGACTCGTGAGTCTCGTCCACCCGCATCAGCTCATAGCGGTCGAACCAGATCCCACCGCATCCACCCTCGCACACGTCCACGGTAATCCCACCATTGGTCCTGGTGGTCATCGCGTTGGTGCAGACCGGACACTCCATGCCGCACCTCCCCTATCTCTCGCCCGTGATCAATCCCTCGCTCCCGTAATGTCCACGGGACTCCAGCCTAGACGGGCAAGGAGGACGGCGGTTATGGCGGCGGTGGCGCCCCAGATCTCACGCCGCTTACCGGAGTCCGGCTCGACGGCGAAGACGGGCACCTCGTAGTCGCGGCCATCCCGGTGCCAGATGACCTTTGTGAGGGTAGTGGGCTCCATCAAGTGTTCCAGGGAGACGGAGAAGATCTCCTCCACCTCGTCGGGGGCGAGGACCATATCGGCCTCGGGCGTCAGAAGCCCGACGAAAGGGCTTACCCGGAAGTTGGACGGCGGTATGTACATCTCCTCCAGTTTCCCGATCACCTCCACCAGGTCAGGACTGAGGTCTATCTCTTCTTCCGCCTCACGCAACGCGGTCGCCAGCAGGGATCCATCACCCGGTTCGAAGCTGCCTCCAGGGAAAGAGATCTGACCGGCATGGTCCTGCAAATCCCCCTTCCGCACCGTATACACCAGCCGCGCTCCGCCGGGCTCCATAAGTACCGGCACCAGCACCGCAGCCCGTCGGGAAGCGGCGTCTGGCGGCGGCGTCCGGGGTCGTAGCTCCCCGGTGACGAGGTCCACCGGAGAGAATCCCTCGTAGACCTCACGCCAGCCAGGGAAAGGACGGGACACCGCCCCCCGCAGCCTCTCCGCAAGCTCCCAGGAAGAGGAGTCCTCTATCTCCGGCTGTCGCTGTCCTTCGGCGTCCTCCACGAGATTAATGATACTGGTCCCGTGCGGCGCTGATGGAATATCCATGCGGAATGTTGGCTCCGAGCCGGACATGTGGATACGCTGCCCCGGAAAGCCACCCAGTTTTAGTAATGTGTGCTACAATACTGGGGCAAGCCGTTGTACCTCTAGTAGGAGGTAAAGAACGATGTACGAGAAGGCCCCTTAACCAGCCGCAAGCACTGGCGTTGTGGCACGACCAGCGTTTGTTGCACGGGCTGGCGATCGCCGACTCTTGACAGGAGCGGCTTCGTCGGCCCGAATATTTTTGTTACCCAGGGCTATCTCTGGCAGTCTGGTACATAGAGAAGGAGAAGACCATACACGAGAATCAAAAAGTGGCCGACATGGCGGCAGAAGTCCTTTCCCGCCAGGCGAAGTACCGTGCGGAGCGAACTGGAGAAGCGGTCGAGGCGGCGTTGGAGACCGTTCAGGATACCGGGGCTGGCAGGCAACTCGCGGAGCTTCGCGATGGGCCGCACCGCAACGAGAAGGCAGCCCGGTGGCAGGAGGACCTGGCGCGAAATCGGGAGAAGGAGCGGAGCCGGGCCCGAAAAGAAGAGGAACGCACCCAGGCGCGGCTGGCCGCCTGGGAGCGGTTCAAGCAGGCGGAGACGCGGGAGCTGGAGTTACGCAAGGACGGCCAGCTCGGCAAGATGCTGGGCGAAGCGTTGCCAGGAGAGCCACCCGAGGCGCTGCGGCGGCTGGCCTCCGAGGACTGCAGACAGGCAGAGGCAGGGTTAGTGGCGCTGATGAGCAACGGGAAGGTAGTCTACAAGCGCGTGGAAGACCTCTGCGAAGAAGACATGCCGGCCAGGGGCGCGGCCATCAGGTTGCGGACGACGTGGCTCAAGGAGCGGCACGACGGGTGGCTCGTTGGCGCCGACAAGAGGTACTCGTAGGAACCAGAACGTCCGCGAGAGCGCCTCTCCGAACCAGACTGCGGCGACGCGCGGGCGGTGGAAGCCCCGGTATTCCCCGGTCGACATCTCGCGCAACGCGGTCGTTCCCCAGGCTAGTTGGCCAGTTCCTCGGCGCTCCGGCGCTGGCCCAGTTCCCTGTCGAGCAGGAACAGCGCCTCGCTCTTGTCGCCGACCATCTTCAGCGTCTCGACGACGTCCCCGGCATTCTTCTCTTCCTCCACCTGCTCCGTCACGAACCACTGCAAGAAAGTCTGGCTCGCGTAGTCGTTCTCCGCGACCGCCAGCCCGTAGAGGTCGTTGATCATCGCCGTGACCTTCTGCTCATGATCCAACGCCCGCTCGAAGACCTCCAGCGGTGATCCAAACCCGACCACCGGTCCTTCTATGGCCTGCAAGACGACCTGTCCGTTGCGGTCCAGGATGAAATCGTAGAACTTCATCGCGTGTTCCGTCTCCTCCCGCGACTGGTTCCGCATCCACTGCGCGAAGCCCGGCAGGTTCGCCGACTCACAGTACGCCGCCATCGAAAGGTACTGGTACGCCGAGTAGAGTTCGTTCTTGATCTGCTCGTTCATCGCACCTTGGATGTTCTCGCCAAGCATCAGCCATCACCCCTTAGCATCTCGCTCCGTCTACGTCCATTAACTATAGCGATTCCTCTCTAGATTGGTCCGGCCCAACGAACAGGAGAGGCTCCGAAGAGCCTCTCCGCTGCGATCGTTCTGGCTTTCCCCTTACGGGGTCGGGTCGGCGTAGGTGCCGCCGTAGATGCTGCTGTTGCCGAAGCCCGTCGGGCACTCGCTGTTCGGGGCGGGTGGACCACCGTCCTCGTGCTGGTACGGCTCGGCGGCGGCGGCGCGGTCGCGCGGCCGGTCAGCCACGATGGGCTCGGCCTCACCGCTCTCGACCGCCTCGACGAAGTCCTGCCGGTACTCGTCAATGGCCGTACAGTTCTGCCCGTCACGCATGTCGTTCCACACGGCCGAGCCGGCGTCGCGGGTTGCGACCGCGTAGTTGTAGTCGCCAAGGAATTCGGATGTCAGGCCGTTGCTACTGGAACCACGGGCGTCGCCCGTGGCGCCCCGGTGAACAGTCGTAAACCCGCCGACCGCGCCGCTGGATCGGTTCACTTCCGCCTGCCGCACGACCCCGAGTACTGGCCGCGGGCTGGCCGTGGTGTCCTGCCAGGGTTCGAGGAAGGCATTGTAGACCAGGTAGGCGTCCGAGCCGTCAGGGGAGATGGCGATGGCCGGCTGGTTGGCCCGGTCACCGCCCTCGGAGACCGTCTGGCGTGCGGAATAGGTCCGGCCGCCGTTCGTGGAGTGGATCAGATACGCCTTCTCCTGGTCCTGCCCGACGCGGTCATCGGACCAGTTCACGAGGATCTCATCGGTCGCGTCCTCCCCGCTCGGGGCGCCGTTGGCGATATCCAGGCTCGGGAAGGTGTTGGTGCGAGCGCCCGCAACCCCGTCTATGGTGAAGCGTCCCTGCGCCGGGTCGAGCTGTCCGATGCCGGCGACGGTCGTGATGGCCCGCGGGCGCTCGAAGGTCCGGCCGCCGTTGAATGACCGCTGCTGGTAGAAGACGTCGGTCCCCCGCCGCTTGTCGAAGCCTTCGTACACGACGTAAACGACGCCTTCCGAATCGGTGCGGATGGTGCAACCCTGGCGTCCTCCGGTCTGGTTGTTGTTGGTCGCGGCGGTGAGCTGGCGCACCGTCCAGGTGTCGCCGCCGTCCGTGGAACGAGAGAAGAGCACCGGCTCGGAACCAGCCGTGCCCCTGAAGCCGACGTTGCAGACGTAGGCGTTGCCGAAGTGCGGGCTCGACTCGGCGTTGTCCGCCCAGAGTTGCTCCTTGTCCGAGAACAGCGCCGAGTTCTGGCGGGTGACGATCACGGGGTCCATCCACGAGTTATTGTTACCAGCGATGGCCCCCGCGACGTTGTCCGTCCGGGAGACGGCTATGGCGCCGGAGCCCTTGAATCCCTGGCGGCCGGGGAAGTTGGTAGCGATGTTGGCATAGTACAGGCGGGCGCCGTTCTCCCAGGAGAAGTCACCGTTCTCGTCCGGCTGAGGACCGAAGACCAGCTCCGGGTCGCCGTTGGATACGAGGTCGTTCTCGAAGTAGTTGGGCAGCGTCCCGATGTCGCCGTCCGAGTCGGGCTCGCACTCCTCGTCGCCGGTGCATTGGCGGGCCGAGTAGCCGGTGTAGTCCGGCTGGGTCCACCTCTGTCCGCCGTCGCTGGAGAACTGTATGCCGGAGACGCCGACGCCCGGCGTGAACGGACAGTTCGTATCATCGCCCGCGCGGCACAGCTCCAGGTCTATGTTGTCGTTGGCCCCGGCCGCGAGGATATTCGGCTCGATCGGGTTGACGGCCAACCCCGGTTCGTTCTGCTTGTTCTGCGAGAACGCATTCCCGCCCGCGAACTGGTCCCGGCTTCCGACCGTCACCTCGGAGTCCGCCAGCACAGCGAAAGCCGGGACGGACACGAGTACCGCCAGCACGGCAGCCAGCATCAGAGTGGATAGTGTTTTCAGACGCATACTTTCCCCTTTCCCAAAACATTAAATGACTCACGGATCATAGATACATCGGCCATCCCGGTCAAGCGTCGTCAGGCGCCTTACCGGGCAGGAGTCTCCTCGATGGTCTCGATCTCTTCGTCCGTCAACCCATAAAGCTCGTACACCAGCCGATCAATCCGCCGATCCGTGGCAACGACCCGGCGGCCTTCATCGTCGCTTGCGGTACACTTCGCGCCGGTGTCCGACGGCAATTATGATCACTTCTTCCGCAGCTTCATTTACCGCGTAGATTACCCGGTAGTCTCCAACGCGTAGCCTGAAATTAGGACTGCCTTTCAAGCGCCTTGATTGAGCAGGATGCGGGTCTTCCGCCAGTGTCCGCAGCCGCTCTCCGATCCGCTTTGCTGTATCTGGCGCAAGCGATTTGAGTTCGCGTTCCGCCGAACGGTTAATGACAACCGTGTAAGGCAATATCCGCTATTCGTCCAACTCTTCAAGCACATCGTCGAGTGGACGGGTGGACTCGCCGGATCTCTCCTCCACGATCTCCATGTCCAGCAAGTCTTCCAGTTCCTCCCGGAGTGCTGGATCGGCGAGCATCTTTTCCATGAACCTGTCGCGCGCCTCCGGCGGCAACGCGCTAAAAGCAGTCCAGAAAACCTCGGCGGTCGCCTCTGATGAAGTCATCTCCCGATCACCCGCCACCCTCGACTATCTGAATTTCATCTTCTGTCAACCCCTGGAGATCATACACCAGCCGATCAATCCGCCGATCCGTAGCGGCGATCTGGTGGCCGGCCACCGTCCGCTCACGCCCGATTGTAGGCTTGCAAGAAATCGTCCCTGGAGATTTCTGCCTGTGTGCAGATGGTTCTCAGCGTCGAGCCTTTGATACGCGGATGGTTGGGCATCGTCAACGGCGTCCGCGTGCCGTCTGGATTGTCTCGCACGAGTGAGATGTGCTCCCGCTCTCGAACGCGGCGGAACCCCAGAGACTCGAACGCTTTGATCACCCGCTTCTTCGGAGCGTCAACAGGAAACTTCGACACTAAGCACTGAGAGTTGTTTCGTCTACAAAAGCTTCCAGCACGGGAGAGTCAGCGTCCAGCGCATCCTCTCCAAAGGTCTCGATGTGGAAGCGTATTGCCGATTTCACGTCAGCCAGCGCATCCTCGTAACTATCGCCCTCGCCAACCACGGCACCGTTCAGGCCGAGCGGATATGCCACGTATCCTTCGGAATGCTTCTCCACAACTATTTTGAACCGGCGATCCATAGTTTCCTCTCGCTAAATTTGCACCCCGAATTTTACGCTTCGCCCTTTCCTTCTACCACCTTTATCTCCTCGTCACTCAATCCATAAAGCTCGTACACCAGCCGGTCTATCTGCCGGTCGGTCGCCTCGATCTGGTGTCCGATCACGGTTTTCTCCCGGCTGATCATCGCCTCAGAAAGCCGCTCGTGCAATGAGAGCATCCGCTCCACCAGCCCCACCATCCGCTCGTGCCGCACCGCGTCCTCCGGATCGGAGAAGTCTATGGTGCGGATGGGGAACGGATTAAGGTAGTTCGTCTTGAATCGGAAGTAACCGCCACGAAGAACGTTTCCAGTATTAGTGAGAAACCACCAGAGCAACTGAGAGTTGAGTAAGCCCAACCAGTAATTCATCTGCTCGGCTTGCTCTGGAGTTGACACAAGACTGTAGACCATTGTGTTGTGGTAGAGACCCGCTGGAGCAATTGTCATGTTACAGCCGAAGCTGATTTCCGGGGTGATGATTCTTTCCCTCTCGAAGATTTGCATATCCCTGCTTCGATGACAGGAATACCAATATTTTGGATTGGTTTTCTGGCGGACACGCTTCTCCGTTAGCTCCGCACGGTAAGTATCGAGATAGCTATACCCGAGAGGAAATTCCCGCTTCAGATCGGCTTCCTCAATAATCCTCGTTTTGCCTCCGCTCACCCGGTACGGATATATGCAGTAGAACTCGTGCTGAGGTTCCTGGTATCTATGAGGATCTTCGCCCCGAAGGAACGGTTTTACTAGACCAGTTTCGATTTCTACCGCTGCCTCGGCCTTTTCAGAGAACAGCCGTAAGATGCCGTCCTTCGACTCTCCAGTATCTTTCAGGACGTGGACTTGATCGATCCCAGAC
>JBPCLT010000015.1:0-3808 GCA_051003015.1 Rubrobacteraceae bacterium
TCTCTGCCTACGGCGAGGGCGCGACGACCCGAGCTTCCAGCGCGGTCTTCGCAGGACCGAGAATGCCATCGGTCTGTCGCGCCCGTACCGGCCGAGTGTACGGCGAACGAAAGATACAAGGATGCCAGTTGCCGGCCGAAGTCCGTGTCCTCCACCGAAGCGGCGGCCGTGATGTACGGATTGGCGTCGGGCAGGTTGCCGAGGTATCCGTGCGCGACGTAGGTGAGGGCGTCTATGGACTGATGAGGATTTCCGAATAGCAGGCCGAGATTGAACAGGACAGGGAACAAGAGCGCGAGCGTCCGCGCCCGGTCGTGGAGCAGGCCCCGGCGGCAGAGGAGCAGAACCCAAACGTAGAGCGCGAAGAGGAGAACCGTGGCCCCATAATAGACTCCCGCCTCGAACAACAGGCGTGTTCTATCAACCGGGGCCTCGCCCAGGCCGTTGAGGAACATCCCCCGCTGCGTCAGGTAGACGACCAGGTAAAGGGCGCCGCTCGACGCTCCAATCAGGGCCACCCGGAGCGCATCGCGTCGCACGTCGCTTCGCGCTTCGGACGGACCCATCGCCCTACCGGAAGCGGATTATCCTACCTACCGCTGGACTTTGAGGAAAGGAAGTTTGTCGTAGAGGACAAAGCGCCCGAAGTCGGGGTAGAACTCGCTGGTGGTGACCGGTTTGCGGGAGAAGCTCGCCAGCGGCTCCTTGCCGGCCTCTCCCTTGCCCGGCTGGTGCAACGTGATGCGGATAGCGTCCGGCTCGAACTCGATGACGTTGTAGGATGGCGGCATCGTGCCGCGCACGCGCATGCTGGAGACGGTGCCGGAGTGGACGATCCCGACCCCCGAGATGCTCCAGACGTAGGGGACGTGCCTGTGCCCGGAGAGAACCATGTCCACCTTGATCTCGCGCAGGATCGCCATGACGTCCCCCGCGTCGCGCAGGTTGTTCACGTCGCGGCCGGTGCCTGGCACCGCCAGGATGTGGTGGTGGATGATGAGGATCTTGGGTCCCCGGTCCCAGTCCCGGAACTCCGAGTCCAGCCAGGCATAGTGTTCGCGGCCTACCTCGCCCTCGTCGAGGTCCGGCTTGGTGGAATCGAGGACGACCACCTTCGCCTCCCCATCCCCGAAAGGCACCGTGACCGTGCCTTCGCGCATCCCGAAGAACTCCTCGAAATGCCGGTAGCCGACGCTCTTGGCGTCGTGGTTGCCCATGGCGTAGACGACTTTGGGGCATTCGATCTGGTCGAAGTATCTTTTCGCCTCCTCGAACTCCCAGCGATATCCCTCCATCGTGAGATCTCCGGCGACGGCCACGAGATCCGGCTTCATGGCATTGGTCTCCTCGATGGTTGCCTCCAGGAGATCCCTCTTGAAAAGCCCCGAACCCACGTGGATGTCCGACATCTGCACGATACGCACGGTCACGCCTCCTTTTTATACTCTACCGGATCAGCGCCACCACTATACACGGAGGGGACCGGAGCGCGAACGCCCGATCCCCTTTTACGGCCCGCAATGGAGCTTAGTGGTCGCGCATCTCTTCCAGGATCTCCATCTCCACGCCGCCGGTATCCGGCATCGTCTGAGGGGTCCCGGAGAGTGCCTCTTGCAGGCTGGCCTCGTCCGTCACCACCGCGCCGTCGGGGATAACTGCCCCGTCGGGAATGGTGAGGGTCAGGTCGTTGGGGTCGTCCGTCTCGCTGGCCGGTCCCTGGATGATGGCGTCCTCGCCGACCGTAACGTCGTCTCCCACCAGGACCCGGAAGACCACCGAGTCGTCGCCCACCGTCAGGTTGTCGCCGACCTCCAGGGGGCCGTGCAGGACCGTGTCGTCGTCGGCTATGAGGTTGTCCCCGACCGTGATGTTCGTCTCTTCGAGAGCGTGGAAGGTCACGCGCTCGTCGATCTCCGCGTTCTCGCCGATGGTGATCGGGGCCCCCTCGTCGGCCCGGATGGCCGCCCTGTCTGAGACCTGGGAGCCGGCCCCGAGCCTCACGTCGCCGACTATGCGGGCGAACTCGCCGACATCGATATCCGCGCCTAGCTGGGGCTCCACACTTTCCGGGTTGAACTCGGTCTCCGGGTTGGGACCGACGCCGACCACGGCGTCGTAGCCCTCGCTCTCGTAGAGTTCCACGTAGCCTTCGGCGAACTCGGCGTTCACCTCCAGGACCGCCCGCTTGAAGTCCTCCTCGGCTGTCTCTACGGTCGGCAGGGCGTCGGCCGTCGCCTGATCCGTGACCACCGTCCCCGGGGCCAGCAGCGCGTTCTCGGGGATCGTGACGTTCTCGACGTAGGAGCCGGCCGAGATGAGCGCGCCGTCCGAGACGGTGGACTCGATCACCTCGGCCTGGAAACCCACGAAAGCGAAGTCGCCGATCTTCGAGTCGCGGATCAGGGCGTGGTGCGCCAGGCTCGTCTCGTCGCCGATGACCGAGTCGCCTTCCAGGGCGCGGGCGATCACGTTGTCCTGGGAGTTAGTCTCGTTGCCGATCTCCAACCGCTGCTCCGGCGCGGCCCGCAAAACCGTGTTGCCGGCCACGAACGACCGCTCTCCGATAAAAACGTCCCCGTAGAGTTCGACGAGCGGGCTCACGAAGCTGGTATCCACCACCGGGCTATTCGTCTGGGAGATCCGCCGAACCCCTTCGCCTCCCGAGGCCCCCCGCTCCGCCGTGGTCCCCTCGTCCGAGGTATTCTCCTGGGCCGCGCCGGCGCCGCAACCGGCGATCAGCGCCGCACCGCTATCGCACTGGCTAAGGCCAGTCCCGACAACATAGTCCTATGGTTCATCGGTCTCCTTTGTTGGTTAGCTCCCCGTAGAAGTGGTGTCCACGGCCCGCGCGTACTTCACGCGCTCTTTGGGAGAAGTGCGGACTCTGGCCCCGATAAATACGCCGACTTTGGGAGACACCCCGATCCCTCGGCGACGAGATCGGGGCAAGGAGCAAAGCCTATTGCGACGCGGCGCGGGCGTCCGCCGCGAGGAACGCTTGCGCCGCCTCCAGTTGGAGCGCGACCGAAGCGGGCGAGGTGGAGCCGGAACTCTTCTTGTTCGCCACGCTCCCCTCCGGCGTGAGTAGTTCGCGGGGCATCTCCGCGAGCGCCGGGTGCGCCGCCGCAAGCTCCTCATCGAGGATTTCCTCAAGCGAGATCCCAAGCTCCTCGCACCGCCGAACGAGCCTCCCGACGGCGTGATGCGCCTCCCGGAAGGGGACGCCCCGCATCGCCAGGAAGTCCGCGAGTTCCGTCGCCAGGGCGAAGCCTCCGGCGGCTTCCTTCATGCGTTCCCCGTCGAAGCGGGCGGTACGCAGCATCTCCGGCAGCACGGCAAGCATCGCCAGCACGGTGTCAACGGCGTCGAAGAGAGGCTCCTTGTCTTCCTGGAGATCTTTGGAGTATCCGGGGGGCAAACCTTTGAGCGTCACCAGCAATGCGTTCAGGTCGCCGATGAGCCGTCCGGTCTTGCCGCGCATCAACTCGAAGGCGTCCGGGTTCTTTTTCTGGGGCATGATCGAAGACCCGGACGAATACGCATCGTCGAGCGTAGCAAACCCAAACTCGGAGGAGGTCCACAGTACCCATTCCTCCCCTATCCGCGACAGATGCACTCCAAGCACCGTACACGCATACAACAGGTCGAGGGCGAAGTCCCGATCCGAGACGGCGTCCAATGAATTCACGAGCGGCTCCATCCCGAGTTCCGCCGCCGTGAACGCCGGGTCCACGGGATGGGGCGTCCCACCGAGCGCCGCCGCCCCGAGCGGAGATACGTTAGCCGCGCCGCGGGCCGCCTCGAACCT
>JBPCLT010000016.1:0-5440 GCA_051003015.1 Rubrobacteraceae bacterium
CCTCGACGACCTGGATAAGGCGCTGAACGGAGTGTGAGTGCGAAGGGAACGGGAGACCCCTTGTCACAAGCTTCGGGGGCACCTCGGTCGGCGGCGGCGCGCAGTTCGTCCGCGCCGCCGCCATAGCCGCCGAAGCCGCCAGGGAACGTCCGCTCGCCGTCGTCGTCTCGGCGATGAGCGGCACAACCGACACCCTCCTCGGATTCGCCCGGAGCACCGTCTCCAGCGGGACCAGCGAGGGCTCGGTGGCGGAGTTGCGCCGCTCGCTGGCGGAGCGGCATCTGAAGGCCGCCCGCGAGGCCGTCTCGGAAGAATACCTGCCGGAGGTCGAGGAGCGGTTGATTGTTCTACTGGACCGGCTCATTGAGACAATAGAGGCTCCGGCTACGAATCGGGCGGCCAGGAAGGCCGGGATCGCGGTCTTCGGGGAGCGGCTCTCCTCCGTGATTCTGTCCGGCGCCATCAGCAGTCAAGGGAGTCCGGCGACCGTCGTGGCCGAAGACCCGATAGCCACAGTGGGTTCGTTCTCCGCCTCCGAAGTGGATACGGATACGACCCGCGAGCGGTGTGCGCGCTACGTCGCGCCGCTGCTAGACGATGGGCTCGTCGCGGTCGTGCCTGGGTACGTCGGGCGTTCGCCGGAGGGGTTGCCGACCACGCTCGGGCGGGGAGGTTCGGACCTCTCGGCGACGGTCCTCGGGCGGGCTCTGGGTTCCGATGAAGTCTGGATCATGTCCGACGTAGACGGCGTGCTTGACGCCGACCCGCGCCTGGTCCCGGACGCGACTTTGCTGCCGCGGCTCTCGTATCGGGAGGCGGGCGACTTCGCGTCTCTCGGGGCGAAGGTACTCCATCCCAAGACGATGGAGCCGGCTTCGGAGGTGGGGATCGAGGTGCATGTCCGAAACACGTTCGCGCCGGAGCGTCCCGGCACCCGCGTCTCGGGCTTCGAGGAGGGGCCTGGCGTGCGCTGCGTGGCGCTGCGCCGGAACTTCGCCGTGGAGTTGCCGTGCGTCTCCCGGCGTCATCGCAAGGAGGCGGCGGCCGTGATCGGCATCGGCTCCCCGGATGAGGGAGACCTCGCTCGCGGGCGGCGGAGCCTGCGGGAGGCCGGGATCGAAGCCGTCCACTCCGGGATAGCGCCCGCCGGGCTGGTGTTCGTGGTGTTCGAGGAGGTGGCGGATGCTGCGCTGCGCGCCTTGCACGGCTCGGTTATCACCGCCCCGGCGCCGGCGGGGGAGGTCGCATGAAGCGGCTGGAGATCGTCCAGATCGGTCTCGGCCACGTCGGCCGCGCCGTCGCCCAGATCGTGCTGGAGGAGCGCAAACGCTGGCTGGAGGACGACGGCCTCGACATCCGTTACCGCGCCGTCTCCGATACTTCCGGGGCGCTGGTGGGCGAAGAGTTGCTGCCGCGGGCCATACGAGTAAAAGAGGCGGGTGGGAAGCTCCGGCATCTTGCGACGGAGGACCCCTTTGATCTTGTGGAGCGCGTCATGGAATTCGAGGGGCGTCTCGGGGTGGAGATCCCGGAGTGGGAAGGAGAGAGAATCGGGACCTTCGCCACCATAGAGGACGTACTGCGGTCGGAGCCGGCGCCGGATACTACGCGCATAGTGGTGGACGTGGCGGTGCATGGCGGGACGTTCGGGCTGGACCTTATCGGCATCCAGAACGGCTCGTATCTGGTGCTATCGAACAAGGGCCCTCTCTCAGGGAGCACGCAGCAGTACGAGCAGCTCATGCGCATAGTCCCGGACAGGCTCTGGCACGAGGCGACCGTGGGGGCTGGGATGCCGCTAATATCCACCATCGGGGGACTGGTCGAGACCGGCGACGAGGTGCTAGAGATTCAGGCAAGCCCGAGCGGCACTTTAGGCTTCGTGATGAGCGCGGTCGAGGGCGGCAGGTCGTTCTCCGAGGCGGTCAAGGAGGCGGTATCCCTCCACTACGCCGAACCAGATCCCCGCGACGACCTCTCCGGGCTGGATGTCGCCCGGAAGGCCATCATCCTTGCCCGCATGATGGGCCGCGTTATCGAGCCGGGGGAGATCCCCTACGAGTCCCTTGTCCCGAAGGGCCTCGAAGACGTGCCTCTCGAAGAGTTCATGCAGCGCCTCCCTGAGGCAGATGAAGAGTTCTCCGCCCGCCTGCTGGCCGTCGAGGAGCACCACATGCTGCGCTACCTGGCCCGCATCCCGAAGGAAGGCCCGGTGACGGTCGGCCTCCAGGACACGCCGGTGGAGAGCCCCTTTGGTCCCATAAGCGGCCCGGAGAACGTCTTCGATGTCCGCACGCGCCGATACTCGGATGTTACCCTCACCATACGCGGCCCCGGCGCAGGCCCGGAGCGTACCGCGAGCGGGGTAGTCTGGGATATCCTCGACATTGCGAAGACCCTTTAGAACGATGGGAGGGAAGGCTGACATGAGCGACGGATACACGGTAGCAGTGGTCGGAGCGGGCCTCGTCGGCGAAAAGATTGTCGCCGAGCTTCGGCGAAGAAACTTTCCCACGAAAGAGTTGCGCGTCCTCGCCCGCACGGCCCGAACGGCGACGCTCGCCGGAGAAGAGTTCGAGGTCGGTGTCGCGGAGTCAGACGCCTTCGAGGGGGTGGACTTCGCGTTCTTCGCCGGAACCGAGGGCGAGAAGGGGGCGGCGGTCCAGCTCGCGCATGAGGCTATCAGCCGAGGCGCGGTCGTCATAGACAACGGCAGCGACTTCCGGCTCGACCCGGACGTGCCTCTCATGGTGCCGGAGGTCAACGCCGGCGCGCTGGAGGACCATAACGGCCTCATCGCCAACGCCAATTGCTCCACGATTACCATGCTCCTCCCGCTCGCGCCGCTGGTGCGGCGGTTCGGTGTGCGGCGGGTCGTGGTCTCCACCTATCAGGCGGTCTCCGGTTCCGGGCGGGGTGGCGTCGAGGCTCTGGAGGACGGGCGGGAGGGCGTGTATCCCAGGCCGATAGCCGGGAACGCGATACCCCTGATAGGGGACATCGGAGAGGACGGCTACACAACCGAGGAGACGAAGATGCGGCTCGAGTCGCGCAAGATACTGGGCCTCCCCGATCTCGAAGTCTTCGCCACCGCCGTCCGCATCCCCGTCCACACCGGACACTCCGAGAGCGTCTACGTCGAGACGGAGCACGAAGCCTCGCTGCCCGAGGTCCTCGAAACCCTGCGCGATGCGCCGGGCGTGACTTTCTCCGGCGACGCTGATGACTATCCGACGCCGCTCGAAGCTGTCGGAGACTCTGGTACCTTCGTGGGCCGGGTACGCGCCGAGGGGAACACCATCTCCTTCTGGTGCGTGGCGGACAACCTGCTCAAGGGCGCGGCGACCAACGCGGTCCAGATCGCGGAGGAGTTGGTGAAGACCGGGGCGCGGGTCTAGCCGCCCGGCATGCCGGAGGTTTTGATCCGGAACGCCACCGGGAAGGACGTGCCCCTGATACTGGCCCTAATCCACGAACTGGCCGAGTACGAAAAGCTCTCCCACGAAGTGTCGGCGACCGAAGAGCTCTTGCGGGACTCGCTCTTCGGAGAACGACCGGCGGCGGAGGTCCTGATCGGGGAGTCCGATGGCCGGCCTGCGGCCTTTGCGCTGTTCTTCCACAACTTCTCGACTTTCCTGGCGCGTCCTGGCATCTACCTGGAGGACCTGTACGTGAGGCCGGAGTTCCGGGGGCAAGGGATGGGGAAGGCCATGCTCTCGCGCCTGGCGCGGCTGGCGAAGGAGCGCGGGTGCGGACGATTGGAGTGGTGGGTCCTGGACTGGAACGAGGATGCGATCCGCTTTTACAAGAAACTCGGGGCCGTCCCGATGGACGAGTGGACGGTGTACCGTATTACGGGGACGGCGCTGGAAGACCTCGCGGCCCGAGGATGATTCGAAGTGGCTACTCCATCACGAACAGCGACTGGTGAGGGTATACTCGTAACGGGAAGTCAGATGCTTCGGCAGAGAGGAGAGAAGGGATGTCCGAGCAGGGCGAGAAGAAGTCTTTCTGGGCCCGATTGTTTGGGGGATCTGGGGAGTCGCCGCGGGAGCAGAAGATTCTCGAGTACATAATCCACCGCCTGAACGAGGACGTCAACCTCCAGGAGGTGGTGCGGGAAGAGTACGTCCGCCGCAACGCCAGCCAGTCCCAGATAGACGATATCGTGAGCAACCCCAGGATCCTCGAGGCCGCCAGGGACCGAATGCAGGAGGCGTTTAGGTCCGGGGAACTCGACCCGAACCGCCGGCCGGAGTAGTACCCCGACCGCGTCTCAAGTTGTATAATTTCCGGGTTGCGAGCTTTCATACCCCCGGGAGGGCGGATGCCGATCTACGAGTACAAGTGCGATAATGGTCATCTCTTCGACGTGATGCAGAGGATGGCCGAAGACCCTCTAACCACCTGCGTCGAGTGCGGCGCGCCGGTGAGGAAGGTCATGCACCCCGTCAACATCTCGTTCAAGGGCTCGGGCTTCTACTCCACCGACTACAAGAACGGCAGCCGCTCCGAGAAGACGGAGAAGTCCGAGAAGAGCGAGAAGTCCGAGTCTTCGGGCTCATCCTCCGGCAACGGTGACTCCGGATCATCAGACAAAGGCTCATCGGATAAGGTCGGCAAGGAATCCGGGGCCTCCGAAAAGACCGCGAAGAAGCAGGACTGAAGATGTCCCCGAGAGCGGCGGATACCGGGCACGGAAGAGATGAGGCGGGAGGGCTAGCTTCCCGGCTGACGCGGGCCGCCGTCCTCGGCGTCACCCTGCTCTTCGTTCTCGCCGCGCTCGCCGTCTCCTCCGCGCTCGTGATCTACACCGCCTGGCTCCACCACCTGCGCGAAGGCGTCTTCGCCCTCCTCTTCGCCGTCCTCTCCGCCCAGATAGCCCTCAACTGGCTCCTCTGGCAGGGCGACGAGGAAGAGTGAGTGTAGGTTTCAGGCGTCAGGTCTCAGGCACCGGCTTGCGGCGCTTGCCTTACCTCTCGTGGCTGCGTAAACTCCGACCAGAACAAGCTTCTCTAACGCCCTGAGAAGCGTTTCCTAACGGCGGCCACGACACTCGATCCTTCACCTGAAACCTGATGCCTGTAGCCTGAAGCCTCCCACTGAAAAGTCCTGCAAATCGAGCCTCAAGTTCTGGTTCAGGTAGCCTGGACAACCTCCTCCTGTTTCCCGTATAGTGGCTCTCGTCCGGGATGGACGGGAGAACGAGCGACCGGCGGCGTTGGCTATTCGGGAACGTCGCCGGGGGTCTTCTATTTCAGGGAGGGGAGAGCTTGACGGTCACGCCATTCGCGCATCTGCACTGCCATTCGGAGTACTCGATGCTCGATGGGGCGAGCCGTATCCGGGATCTGATCTCCTTCGCCAAAGACCAGAATATGCCGGGCCTCGCGCTCACCGACCACGGCGTGATGTACGGTGCCGTGAAGTTCTATAAAGA
>JBPCLT010000017.1:0-11080 GCA_051003015.1 Rubrobacteraceae bacterium
TCTCCCGGCCTCTTGCCCGAGCCCGTCTCGCGGACGGATACCCCCGGATGGCCGGGATGGAAGAACAACATCGAGCGGGCGCTGACTGCCTTCGATGAAGAGAAGCTGGGCAAGGTGGTCTTCGCCCGGCGGGCGGACTTCGGGTTCGGGGAGGACCTGGACCCGGTACTGCTGGCCGAGAGCCTGGAGGCCGCGACGCCGGGTTGCTTCCACTTCTATGTGGAGCCGGAGGAGGGGACCGCGTTCGTCGGGGCGTCGCCCGAGCGGCTGTTCAGGCGCGAAGGGCGCGAGGTCCGCAGCGAAGCCGTCGCGGGCACCCGGCCTCGCGGCGACTCGGAGTTGGCCGACGCGGAGTTGCGCGAGCAACTCCTCGGGAGCGCGAAGGACCTCTCGGAACATTCCTACGTCAGGGACAGCATCAAGGAGACTCTGGGGGGACTTTGCGAGACGTTGGAGATCGAAGATCGGCTCTCGGAGATGAAGCTGGCTCGGGGCCGCCACCTGGTCTCCGGGGCGCGGGGGACGCTGCGCGAAGGCGTCACGGACTGGGACGTGCTGGAGGCGCTGCACCCGACGCCCGCCGTCGGAGGCCATCCGAAGGAGGAGGCGCTGGCGGAGATACGGGCCTCCGAACCCTTCGATAGGGGCTGGTATGCCGGTCCCGTTGGATGGGTCTCGGCGGACGCGGCCGAGTTCGCCGTCGGCATCCGCAGCGGGCTCGTGAGCGGGCGGACGCTCCGGCTGTTCTCCGGGGCCGGGATCGTCGACGGGTCCGTGCCGGAAGACGAGTGGGCGGAGATAGAGCAGAAGATCGGCGACTTCACCAGGATCTTCGGTGCCGAGCCCGGACACGTCACGCGCTAACCGCCTCTGGGCCGGCCTCATCGTCGAGGAACTGGTCCGCAACGGCGTGGATCTCTTCTGCGTTGCGCCGGGCTCTCGCTCGACCCCGCTCGTCGCCGCGCTCGCGGAGAACCCGAAGGCCCGGAGCCTCGTCCATTTCGACGAGCGCGGCACGGCATTCGCGGCGCTCGGGCATGCGCGGGCCACGGGGCGTCCCGCAGCCTGGATCACGACCTCAGGCACGGCCGTCGCCAACGGCCTCCCCGCCATCGTGGAGGCTTCCGTGGACGGCGTGCCCATGGTCCTGCTGACCGCCGACCGTCCGCCGGAGCTTCGGCAGACCGGCGCCAACCAGACGGTGGACCAGCCGGACATCTTCGGAGACTTCGTCCGCTGGCGCTTCGACCTGCCAGCCCCCGATCTTGCAATAGACCCGGCGATGGTCCTGACTACCGTGGACCAGGCCGCGTACCGCGCCCGCCGCTCCCCCCGAGGCCCCGTCCACCTCAACCTCATGTTCCGCGAGCCGTTCCTCCCGGACACGGACGAAGCGTGGAACGAGAACGAATCCATCCTCACATCGTGGCGCGAGAGCGGCGAACCGTACACTCGGTACGCCGCCGTGGAACCGGGCGTGAACCGGGAGGAGATCCATAATCTCCGGGACATGCTCCAGCCAGTGAAGCGGGGCCTCGTCGTGGCGGGGCGGCTGGCTTCCCGGAAGCAGGGCGAGGCGGCGGCGCGGCTGGCCGAAGCACTGGGATGGCCTTTGTTGCCGGACATCGGGTCGCAGGCGCGTCTCGGCGCGGACTCGGGGACTATCGTGCCTTACTACGACGCTTTGCTCTCGGATGTGGCGTTCGCTGATGAGCATGGGCCTGAGGCGGTGATCCAGATCGGTGGTCGCGCACTCTCCAAGCGGCTCGAAGGGTTCATCGCCCATTCCCATCCCAACCCGTACGTAGTGGTGCGCGACAACCCGTTCCGGCTGGACCCGGGCCATCGGGTCACGCACAGCGTCGAGGCCGATATCGTGAGCTTTTGCGAGGACCTCGCGGAGGCCGCCGAAGAGCATCCGTTCGCCGGAGATTCTTCCTGGATGGAGAGCTGGCGGGAGGCTTCTGAAGGGACCAGGCGCCGTCTGGAGGCGCTGCTGTCCGAGGATGTGGATCTCAGCGAGCCGCTCGTGGCCCGGATGGTCTCGCGCCACGTACCGCGGGATCACGGTCTCGTCGTGGCGAGCAGCATGCCGGTGCGGGACCTGGATACCTTCGCGGCCAGTGACGGTCCCTCCGTTCCCGTGGCCGCCAACCGGGGCGCGAGCGGCATAGACGGCACGGTCGCCACCGCCGCCGGGTTCGCGCGCGGGCTCGGCCGTCCGGTCACGCTGCTCATCGGGGACCTCGCCCTCCTGCACGACCTGAACTCCCTCGCCCTGCTGCGCGAGACGCCCGTGGTCGTGGTCGTGTTGAACAACGACGGCGGCGGCATCTTCAACTTCCTGCCGGTATCCAACCGGAAAGCGTTCTTCGAGCCTTACTTCGGTACACCGCAGGGCATCGGCTTCGAGGCGGCAGCCGGGATGTTCGGCATCGGCTACGAGCAACCGCGCACGGCGGAGGCGTTCCTGGAGGCGTACAGCGCGGCCTGTTCCGGCGGCGAATCGTTTATCATCGAGGTACGCACGGATCGGGAGGAGAACGTGAAGCTGCATCGGAGGATACTGGCGGGGATCACGGCCCGGTCCTCACGGGAATAGGGATCTGGAACGTGGGTATTGTGGAGAGATTCCTTATAGACTGGCCGCGGCGGAGGTTCATGGGGCAGGTCCGCGCGGTCGGCCGTCTATCCCGAAGGAGGGTTTGATGCGAGATGAGGATACTTCGCCAGGGGCAACGGGCGGATGCCTGTGCGACGCTGTCCGGTACGAAGTGCGCGGGCCTCTGCGCCCTGTAGTCAATTGCCACTGTTCGCAATGCCGGCGCACCAGCGGCCACTTCGTCGCGGCGACCGCGGTGCGCCCTGAAGCCATGACCCTGATCGCCTCGGAAGGATTGCGATGGTACCGGTCCTCCGTGACGGCCCGCCGCGGGTTCTGCCAGAATTGTGGGTCCAGCCTCTTCTGGGAACCCGCTTCCGGAGACAAGATCGTCATCATGGCGGGCACCCTGGATACACCGACGGGACTCCAGACGGCGGCCCACATCTTCGTCGAGGACGCGGGTGACTACTACGAGATAAACGACGAGCTGCCCCGCTTCACCGGCGGAGCCCACGGCGTCGAGATCCCGGATGGTTGACCGGTCATGGCGCACGGGAAGGTAATGGAGATAGTACCGGCGTCGAGTAATGAAGTCTTTGACCTGATCCATGACTACGACCGCCGTCTGGAGTGGGACACCCTCCTCCGGGCCGCGTACCTGGACGACGGGCACACGGAGGCCGCCAAAGGCGCGACGGCGGTGTGTACCGGGAAATGGTACCTGGGAGGCATCGCCCTCAAGACCGTTTACGTGACCTTCGATCCCCCGAAGCTCGCCGCCGTCAAGATGTTGAACAAACCGCCATTCTTCGGGTCATGGGCCGCATCACTCCGCCACGAAGACATTGGGGAGGGACGTTCGCGGGTGACCTATACCTTCACGTTCACCGCGAAGCCCCGTTCATTGAGATTCGTTCTGGAACCATTGATGGGCGTCGTCTTCGAGCTGGAGACCCGGAAGCGGTTGCGCGCCCTGAAGAGACGCTTCGAGCGCCGCCCAGGTTCTCCGGGAGGCGTATCCGCCGGATAGTCAGGGAGAATCGGCGTATCGTGCCTGGCGGAATAGGTCATCCCTTCCGCGGCAGGAAGCGACAGAAGGGAGTCAGGGATGGACGAAGCATCACGCGGGGTACAGACGCACGAGTTCGAGGACGATGGTCGCATCCCCAACAACCCGGAGTTGCCATTGCTCGTGTATCCGGGCGCGCTCTCGGGGTTCGATGACCCCGATGCGACGTTCCGGGGAATGCTAAAGGAAAATGGCTGGGGCGGCGCGTGGCGCGACGGTGTTTTCCCTTACCATCACTACCATTCGACCTCGCACGAGGTGCTGGCGGTTGTGGGCGGCGGCGCGAGCCTGACCTTCGGTGGCGGGTCGGGTGTCACGCTGGAGGTAGAGGCTGGGGATGTCGTCGTGATCCCGGCCGGCGTGGGACATAAGAACGACGGCTCCCGCGACGGGTTCTCGGTGATCGGGGCTTACCCTCGCGGCCAGGAATCCTGGGACCTGCGCACCGGCGAGCCCGACGAACGCCCGGAGATACTGGAGAACATCCGCAACGTCCCGCTGCCGGAGAAAGACCCGGTGTTCGGGGAGGAAGGACCGCTCCTCGAACACTGGCGCCCTTCGTGAGTAGAGCGTCCCGGTGCTGAACTACGTCTCACGCGGCGGCCCGGAGTTCCCGGCCATTCTGCTGCTGCACGGCTTCATGGGCTCCGCCGCCGACTGGGATCACGTCGCTGGTACGCTCTCGGAAGATTTCTTCTGCATCATCCCCGACCTGCCTGGACACGGCGGCTCCGTGGGTCTGCCGGACGAGACATACACCATTGAGGGCGCGGCGCGGGCGGTCGTCGGGTTGATGGACGAGCTTGGCATCGAGAAGGCGGCGCTCGCCGGCTACTCGATGGGCGGCCGGCTGGCACTGTACCTCACGCTGCGCTATCCTGAGCAGTGCGCCGGACTCTTCCTGGAGTCCGCTTCGCCTGGCATCAAGAGCGCGGAAGAACTTGCAAATCGCCGGGACGCCGACGAGGCGAAGGCCGCTCGGCTTGAGTCCGGGGACTTCGAGGCTTTCCTGCGTGACTGGTATCGGAAACCCCTCTTCGCGTCGTTGGCGCGGCGAGAGGGGATGGTCGAAGCCCTGATCGAAGATCGCCGAAGCAACGACCCTCGGGAACTGGCGTGTTCGCTGCGCGGCATGGGAACGGGCAGCCAGCCGTCACTCTGGGAGGAATTGACGGGGCTTCGAGTCTCGACCCTCGCAAGCGCCGGCGAACTCGACGCGAAGTTCGTCGGCATAGTGCGGGAGATGGCCGAAAGGAGTCCGCGCATCTCCGTGGAAGTCATCCCGTCCGCCGGACACAATGTGCGTCTCGAAGCCCCGGAGGCGTATCTCTCGTCGGTGAGACGCTTTACTTCTCGCGCTGGCGGAGGCTGAAAAAGTTCCCCGAATTGTCCTTGAAGCCGGTATCGACGCCGCCGTAGGGTCGCTCTTCGGGCGGCGAGGTGAACTCGACGCCCACTTTCTTGAGTCGTTCGTAGTCGCCGTGGATGTCGTCGGTCTCGAAGACGCCGGCGCCGACGGTTCCCTTCTCGACGAGTTCCCTTATCTCCGGCGGCGCGGGAAAAAGAACGATCTCGAAGTCCGGCTGTCCTTTGGGGCTCACGGTCAGCCAGCGAAAGTCGTTCATGGTCACGTCGTCTCGGACCTCGAAGCCGAGTTTGTCGCGGTAAAAGGCGAGGGCTTCTTCCTGGTCGCTCACGTACACCGTCGAGTGGCTCAGGCGTTGGATCACGGCAATTCCTTTCTCTCGTTTACGCCGGAAAGATAGCATCGGAAGTATGAGCCGGCTTCTCGAAAATTGCGGTTATCCGCGGATCATCGAGAAAAAGCACGACGGAATGAAAAGCGACCGAACCTCCCGCGGAACCGCCACGCTCGATCTCGCATAACGCCGGTACTCGGAGGGCGACAGTCCGACCTGGCGGGCGAACAAAACGCTGAAGCTCCCCAAGCTCGAATACCCTACCTCGAAGCACGCTTCGGTGACGTTGTGATGCCCGTTCGCCAAAAGCGTCTTCGCCCGCTCGACGCGCAGCCGCGTCAAAAACTCGTGTGGCGTCTCCCGAAAGGTCTCTTTGTACACACGCAGAAAATGGTACGGAGAAAGGTTCGCGTGCGATGAAATATCCGGGAGTTTGAGAGGAGTTCCATACGAAGCCCGCATAAAGTCCCGGGCGTTCGTGAGGCTCTTTATCGTTCGCGGGTGCATCGTGGATCAATGATACGCATGACGCGCCGGAAGCAAAGACATTTCTCGGACGGCGCACGGCGCTCCCGGTCAATATAATCCGTGCCATGAATACCATCGAATGGAAAACGGCTGCCGAGTTCACCGACATAAAATACGAAAAGGCCGAAGGTATAGCCAAAATAACCATAAACCGCCCCGAGGTGAGGAACGCCTTCCGACCGCTCACGGTGAAGGAGATGCAAAGCGCTTTGGAGGACGCCCGCGACGATCCCGAAACCGGGGTCATGATTCTCACGGGCGAGGGGCCGGAGGCTTTTTGCTCGGGCGGCGACCAGAAAGTTCGCGGCGACGCCGGATACCTCGCCGACCCCGACGACCCGAGCCGGACTCCGGGCGGTGCGTCCATCGGGCGCTTTGACGTCACGGATCTCCATGTCCAAATGCGCCGATGCCCGAAGCCCATCGTCGCGATGGTCGCCGGATATGCGGTCGGCGGAGGACACGTGCTGCACGTGGTGTGCGACCTCACCATCGCAGCGGACAACGCGAAGTTCGGGCAGGTCGGCCCGAAGGTCGGGAGCTTCGACGGTGGCTTCGGCGCCTCGGTCCTCACCCAGCTTGTCGGGCCAAAGCGGGCGAAAGAGATGTGGTTCCTCTGCCGCATGTACTCCGCCGAAGAGGCATTCGATATGGGACTCGTGAACAAGGTCGTGCCGCTTGCGGATCTGGAATCCGAGACGGTTTCGTGGTGCAGAGAGATGATGGAACGCTCCCCGTTCGCGCTGCGGCTGTTGAAGGCGAGCTTCCACGCGCACGAGGATGGGTTCGCCGGTATCCAGCAACTCGCCCACGACGCGAACCTCCTCTTCTACGGCAGTGAAGAGGCCCAGGAAGGGCGCGACGCCTATAAGGAGAAGCGACCGCCGGACTTCTCGAAGTTTCCCCGCCGTCCCTGACAGCGGATTGCGGAATGGTTGATCCTTCCACGAACCGGGCTTCAGGCTACAGGTTTCAGGTGTCAGCAAATACTGCCCCGGATCAGACCGTGCGCCGATCAAAGAATCGCCAGAGAGGTGGATCAACTTTCATGAATTCCGTTGTGAGAAGTTGAAGCTCGCCGGCTTCCGTCTCTACCGCTACAACCTGCCCTTCACCAAACCTCTGACCTTGAAAGGCATGACGCTCCGTAGCCGCGAGGGGTTGCTTTTACGGCTCACCGGCGACGACAATTCGGAGGGTTGGGGTGAGGCCGCCCCGCTCCCCGGCTTCAGCTACGAAACCCTGGATGAGGCGACGGACCAGTTGCTGGAAGTGTCCGAAGCGATGTCTGGAACGGGGAGATCGCCTTCAGGGAATACGCCCGCCATCTTGCGTCCCACCATCGCTCCTTCCGCGCGCTTCGCCGTCGAACTGGCGGTCTGGGATCTCAGGTCTGCCCGCCGCGGCGTCTCCATGCCGGAGCTGCTTCATCCTGGCGCCGGAAATCTCTTGCAGATTAGCGGCCTGCTTTCCGGGGCGCGAGAGAAGGTCATCGAAGAGGCCGCCCGGATGCGGGATGCCGGATACATGGCCGTCAAGCTCAAGGTCGGCGGACGGACTATAGAAGACGATGCGCGGCTCGTACGTAAACTGTCCGTCCTCCTGGGCAATGGCGTCTCCCTGCGTCTCGATGCGAACCGGGCGTGGAGCTTTGAGGAAGCGGAGGAGTTTGCCCGGTCCACTACGGACTTGCGCTACGAGTATATCGAGGAGCCACTCGCGGACGTGGCTCTGTTGCCCCGCTTCGTGAGTGAGACCGGCGCGCCGGTAGCCCTCGACGAGTCTCTTGCCGGGATGGAGGCGGAGGACCTCGAAGACCATCGCCATGTCTCCGCGGTCGTGCTCAAGCCGACGTTGCTCGGCGGTATCTCCCGGACGCTGCGGATGGCGGAGGAGGCGCATCGCATTGGCATGACGCCCGTCATAAGCTCCGCCTATGAGAGCGGTATCGGGACGCGAGGTCTGATCTCACTGTCCGCCGCCATCGGGGAAGCGCCCGCCGGACTGGACACCTACCGAAGGCTGGCAGCAGACATTCTGCATCCGCCTCTCGAACTCGCCGCTCCCCGTATTGACGTTCGCGCGGCGTTGGGCGTTGCGCGGGAAGTGGACCTGGATAGCCTGGATCTCATAGCGGAATTTTGATCTTCTATCCGGCGGCGCGGTATACTCCCCGGCATGTAGCAAACTCCTTTGCAGAGATCCCCCACGACCCTCATTCGTGCCGTTCGCAAAGGAGTCACCGTGCTAGCCCAACTCACGAACATCTCGCTCTCTTTCCCCGACAAGAAGGTCCTCGAAGATGTTTCCCTGACCGTCTATCCTGGAGATAGGATCTCGCTTTCCGGCGAGAACGGCTCAGGAAAGACGACCCTCCTTCGCATGCTGACAGGCGCCATGAAACCGGACTCCGGGGAAGTCTCTCTCGCCAGAGGACTTCGCATCGGCTACCTGGAACAAGACCTCGCGGGCCTCGAAGATGACCCCGAACGCTCCTGCCTGGACGCCGCACTGGAGCCGTTCAGAGACTTGATCGAACTGGAAGACCGCATGGGTTGCCTGGCAGCCGCGCTCGGCGAGGCCAGCGGTGACGAGCAGACGAAGCTCCTCGAAGAGCTCGGCGACGCCCAGCAGCGTTTCGAGGCCGGCGGCGGTTACGGTTTCAGGGCTCGCTCGGAGGCTGCTCTGAACGGTCTGGGGCTGCCGGAAGAGCTCTGGAACCGGGCGGTCGGAGAGTTGTCGGCGGGACAGAGGATGCGGCTCGCGCTTGCCCGCATACTTCTGAGGGAGCACGGCCTGATCCTGCTCGACGAACCCACCAACCACCTCGACGTACCGGCCCGCGAGTGGCTCGAAGGACATCTCTCCTCCACGAACGCGGCCTACATAGTCGTCTCCCACGACAGGCGTTTCCTCGACGCGGTGGCCTCGAAGGTGGCCCACCTCGACCGCGAAAACCTCACGCTATACACCGGCAACTACACCGCCTTCCGGCGCCAGTTACAACAGTCCGAGGAGGAAGGCTGGCGCAGGTACGAGAAGAACCAGAAGCTCGCCCGCAAGCTGCAACGCCAGGCCCAAGAATACCGTAACTGGTCCGGCTCCAAAGAGAAGGAGAAACGCGGCGCCGCGGACAAAGGTTTCGTCGGCCACCGGGCCGCGAAGCTGATGAAGCGGGCGCTCGCCGCCCGGCGCCGCATGGAGGAGGCCGCCGAGAACGCCAGGACCGAAAAGCCCTTCGAGAAAGACCCCGTGAAGATACAGTTCGGTTCCTCGCGGGGGCGCAACCTCCTCTCCGTCGAGAACCTGGCGGTCGGGTACGAGGAGCCGCTTGCAGAGGGCCTGTCCTTCCACCTCGAACCGGGGAACCGTCTGGCGGTCGTGGGACCCAACGGCTGTGGCAAGACCTCGCTGCTGCGAACCATTCTGGGCGAGATGCCGCCCCTCGAAGGAAGAGCGCGCCTCAGCCCTTCCGCCAGGGTGGGCTACTTCGACCAGGACAACCGTCTCGTTTCACGCGGCCTCACGGCGCTCGAAGCGGTACTTGAGACGGGGAGTGATGAGACGCTGGCCCGCACCGTCATGGGCAGGATGGGCGTGAGGCGGGAGACCGTCAACAAGCCGTCCGGCAGGCTCAGTTCAGGCGAGCGCGCCAAGACCTTGCTCGCCAAGCTCATCCTCGGCGGGCACAACCTGCTCCTGCTCGACGAGCCCACCAACCACCTCGACATCGAGACCCAGGACGTTCTCCTCGACGCCCTCGCGGATTTTCCCGGCGCCATACTCCTCGTCTCCCATGACAGGCATTTCGTGGACGCCCTCGCCACCGAAAAGCTGGACATGAGAGCCGAAGCTCATACCATGAACCCATGACGACCGGAACAGGAAAAGTGCCCTGTCCCTTGCGGGCGTCGGCCCTCGCGTCGCCGGAGGCTCCGGTTATCGTCGGGACGGAAAGCACGATGACATTCCGGGACCTCGACCGCCGGGTATCGGCAGCCGCGAGGAAACTGGTCGAGCTGGGGATTGAGGCCGGGAACCGCGTCGCGCTCTTTCTGCCCAAAGACGAGCGATACATCGTCTTGCTGCTCGCCATGATCCGGATCGGCGCGGTCGCGTGTCCCATCAGCACCCGCCTTCCACCGGCCGGCGTCGCGCCGCTGCTCCGAAAGGCCGCGTGCGAAGCTCTCATCCCAGAAGATGAAGCGTTGTTCGAATTTACGGAAGCCATCCAGAAAGTGCGCCCGGAAGCGTTGCTGGAAGACGGCGCGGATCATACCGAAACCCCGGAGTATCTAGACATCCCACTCTCCCGTCCGGCCACCATCGTGTTCACCTCCGGCAGTTCCGGCGCACCGAAGGCGGCGCTCCACACCTTCGGCAATCACTACTACAGTGCTCTGGGCTCGAACGAGAACATCGTGCTCGACACGAAGCGCGGTGACCGCTGGCTGCACTCGCTGCCGCTCTACCACGTCGGGGGGATCTCCATCCTGTTCCGGTGCCTGCTCGCCGGGGCGGCGATGATCCTGCCTGAGCCTGGCGCGCCACTTGGCCGGGCCATCGCCGAAAACAGCGCCACGCACGTCTCACTCGTCGCCACCCAGCTCCTTCGGCTGATGCGGGAAGAGGAGAACCCCGATGCGCTCGAAACGCTGAAAGCCGTCTTGCTCGGAGGGGGACCGGTACCTGGCGCGCTCGTGGAGGAAGCGGCCTCTCGGGGCCTGCTGGTCCACGCCAGCTACGGTCTCACCGAGATGGCCTCGCAGGTCACCACTACGCCGTCCGGCGCGTCCCCTGAGAAGCTCCGTATCTCCGGTTGGGTCCTTCCATACCGTGAGGTATCCATCTCCGGCGAAGGCGAGATCCTGGTCCGTGGAGAGACCCTCTTCGCCGGCTACGTGGAAGGCAAAGTAGTGGACCTGCCGGTGGACGCTGAAGGCTGGTTCCATACCGGGGATCTCGGAGATCTGGACGAAGACGGGTACCTCGACGTTCGGGGCCGCAAGGACAACCTCTTCATATCCGGCGGCGAGAACGTGCAGCCGGAAGAGATCGAAGATGCGCTTCGCCGCCTGGACGGCGTGGAGGACGCGGTCGTGGCGCCCGTCCCGGACGCGGAGTTCGGATTTCGCCCCGTTGCCTTCGCGCGGACGACGGACGGCGCCCCACCGCCGG
>JBPCLT010000018.1:0-8987 GCA_051003015.1 Rubrobacteraceae bacterium
CCCGACCTCCGTCCGTACAGTGAGGAGATGATGGGCGGCTCCCCGCAAGAAGTCCCCGAACGCTACCGCGAACGCTCCCCGATCCACGCCGTCGAGAACATCAGCGGCGAACTGCTGGTAGTACAGGGTCTCCAGGACCCTAACGTTACCCCGGAGAACGTCCACGCCGTGACGGCGGAGCTGGAGCGCCACCGCGTCTCCTACGAACTCCTCACCTTCGAGGATGAGGGGCACGGTATCGCCCGCCCGGAGAACCTGCGCTTACTCTACCCCCGGCTGGCTGACTTCTTCGAGGACGCCTTTGCCAAATAAGGAACACGGCAGAGGGTTCCATCAACTCGCGGATGTGGGAGTCGGAGACGCTTCGGTGCGCTCGCTTCGGGAATAGTGAGTCGAATAAGCCACTCTCCCGCCGCTCAAATGAGAAGCTGCCAGGTACACGAAAAATTCGACGTAAAGGGCATCTCGGTCATTATGTCGAAGGCTTGAGGGTACTCTAGATCAGGTTGCACTCTTTGTAGAGTTCGTTGCCATAATCTCTTTGCACTTTTCGGTTGGATCTCGATGTGTAGTTAGGGACGGTCCCCTGCGGGAGATCCTGGCCGAGCTTCTGGAGGAATTGCGGGGCATTTTGGACTCTAGCGTACCCGGAGTGCGCGAACTATCCGTGCGCGCTCACATGCCGGGCAAGGAACTCCCGATAACGGTCCAGGAAGCCTCCGATCAGGTGGCCCGGTCCTATCCCCCGCGCCGTCCGGCGCCTCGCCCGGTCCACGGGGACGAACGCGGTAAAGTGTGCCAGCCACAACCTCTCCGCCACCTCCAACAGTGGTTCGGGACCGGGGAGACCAAAGAGGTCGGAGAGCGATGGCGGCAACGTGGGTCGCGCTCGACTTCCTGCCGCAGGCCCTCGGCTGCCCGTAGCGCCTCCTACGTTGGCCCAACCACCGGCCGCCTCATCTCGGTTCTCCGCTTATGAGCACTTTCAGGTCGTCACCCGAACGGAGTTTCTCCAGGGCGGCCGGCGCCTCAGGCAACGAGACGGTGCTGGTGATCAGGGGTTCAGGATCGAACCTTGCTTCCGCGAGCAACGATACCGCGGCGTTCATGTCCTGGCGGGTGTAGACTCGGCATCCAATCGTCTCCAACTCACGGAACACTACGTCTTGCAGGTCGAGGGCAGCGGGCGTGCCGTAGGTGCCAACGAACACTATTCGTCCGCCGGTGGCGGTCCACGACGTGATATTTGCCGCGACCGTGGGATGCGCGGCAGTGTCGAAGACCAGGGCGGCTCCCTCACCTCCGGTGCGCGAGCGCAGATCCTCCCCTGGAGAGTCTGCGTCGAGAACGCCGAAACCGAGCCGCTCGGCCACGCGCCTCCGGGGTTCTGAAGGCTCGCTGACGAACACCGTTCCGGCGCCGGACAATCGGGCACAGCCCGCCACCGCGAGGCCGATGGCGCCGGCGCCGGCGACCAGCACGGTATCGCCGAGCCCGAGACCCGAGCGGCGCACGGCGTGTACCGCAACCGCGAGCGGCTCCACGAAAGCGGCCCGGCGCAGGTCGAGTTCGGGGGGCAGCGGGATCAGGCGCTCGACGGGCACGATGGCCTGCTCCGCAACCCCGCCCGGTACGTCTATGCCGATAAGACGTAGCCGCTCGCACACGTGGGAGCGGCCGGTGCGACAGGGAATGCATGCACCGCAAGCGAGAAGGGGTTCCACCGCGACGGGTTGTCCGGCGGCGAGCCCGTCCGCGTCCGAGTGTAGAGTTCCCACGAACTCGTGCCCGAGGACGAGCGGGGCTTCCGCGCGTGGATGCTCCCCGGCGCAGATGTGCAGATCGGTACCGCAGATCCCGGCGAACGCCACGTCCACCAGCGCCCATCCCGCAGTAGCCCGGGGACGAGGCACTTCCTCGACCGCCACCTCGCTGTCGCCATGCCACACAAACGCGGCCATGCCGTCAGCCATCGTCCATGCTATAGGGCTTCCATCGAAGGGACGTTATTGTGGACGTCGCAGACAATGACATGGCCCCCGGCGCCGTTGTCCCTGACCTCTTTGTCCGCACGCGCCGCTGTGCCGTCCACCGTAATCCTTTCCCCCGCAACTCTCAATGGGCCGTTTCCACCCTCTCCCGACGTACTTCGGTTTCTCCGGTCTCGTCCGAATGGTTCGTCCGGAGCACGGTCGCGGCCACGGCGCTTATAACGCTCACCAGGATCAGGTAAACGGAGATCGGCCAGTAGCTGCCGAAGGACGCCAGGAGTTGCGTGAAGATGATGGGCACGAACGCAGCGCCCAGGACCGTTCCGATCGTAAGCCCCAGGGAGATGCCCGTGTATCGAACGCGCACATCGAAGGCTTCGGAGAAGAGCGTCCCCATCGGGCCGTAGGTCGCGCAGAACCCAACGGTAGCCAGCAGATAGCCCAGGAGCATGAGCGCGAAGATTTCCGTATTGATGAGCCAGAATATGGGGAACGCCGCCACCGTCACCAGCAGGCTTCCGCCCACGAACACCTGCTTGCGTCCGATCTTGTCCGACAGCCGCCCGAAGAACAGGAGCCCGAAAAAGCTGAAGACGCTGGAGAACACGGTGAGGACCAGCATGGTGCTCCGCTCCAGCCCCAATTGCTGGGTGCCATACGTCAGGCTGAAGACGAAGATGACGTAGAAGATCCCGCCGATAATCAGGTATGAAAGGCAGGTCAGCACCACTTCCTTCCAATGGTTGCGAAGCGTCTCCAGGATAGGAACCTGAGCCTCGGTCTGGCTCTCCTTGACCCTCTGAAAAGCGGGGGTCTCGATGATCTTCAGCCGAATATAGAGGCCGAACGCCACGAGCAAGGCGCTGGCGAGGAACGGTATGCGCCAACCCCAGGACATGAGCTGGTCCTCCGGGAGCGCCTCGATGGCGAGGAAGATGAGGGTGGCGAGGAGCAGGCCTAGAGAGACCCCGGTCTGGGGGAAACTCCCATAGAAACCGCGCTGGCCTTCGGGGGTGTGTTCTACTGACATCAGGACCGCACCACCCCACTCCCCGCCGAGGGCGAACCCCTGCACGAAGCGTAGCGTGACGAGCAGGATGGCGGCCGTGGCGCCTATGGCCGCGTAGGTCGGCAGCACCCCGATGAGGAATGTTGCCGCGCCCATCACGAACAGGGAGACGACCAACATGGTCTTGCGTCCGAGCCGGTCTCCGTAGTGACCGAAGACGATGGAACCGAGCGGACGCGAGAGGTAGCCAGCCGCGATCCCCCCGAACGCCAACAGCGTGCCGACCAGCGGATCGAACTCCGGGAAGAACAGCGCGCCGAAGACCAGCGCCGCAGCCGTCGCGTAGCCGAAAAAATCGAACCATTCGACCGTCGTGCCCACCATGCTCGCCAGGGCAATGGTCCTGACATTCGCGGTTTGCCCGTGGTCTTCTCCACCCAACTACTCTATCGTGTCCATCTTTGCTCCTCCCCGGGACGCACTGAATGCTCCCGGTTTTGTCCGGCCACCGGCCGCGAAACCTACAGTTTGAGAACTATGTATTGGCGTTCGACCGAGACCTCGTACGTCTCGGCTACGTAAGGTCCTTTCTCCAGGCCGGCCTCGGCGAGCTCTTCGCCGCCGTCAGGCTCGGATAGCAACGTATTCCCTGGCGCGACCGTGGCCTCGTAGCGTCTAACGCGGACTTTGGCCGGATCGAACCAGGATTGGCCGGTCCTCACGTCGAACTCCCACTGGTGCCACGGGCAACGCAGGATCTCTCCCCTCCGCACGTACGTCACCTCATCCGGCTTCTCAGCATGTACGGCCCCTGACAGGATGCCCTTGCACAGTTCGGCGCCCTGGTGGGGGCACCGGTTCCTGAGCGCGAAGAAATCGCCCCCTATGTTGAACACGCCTATCGAACGTCCGTCTACCTCGACTATCTTGCGCTCGCCTGGCGGTATCTCGTCCACCGTTCCCACCACGTACTCGGTCACTTAGCCGCTCCCGAAGCCGTACAGTTTCTTTGCGTTTTCGGAGAAGACCTTGCGCTTCAGTTCCTTCGGCATCTTGGTCGGGAAAGCCCTGTTCGGGTCGTCGAAATCCCAGTGCGGGTAGTCCGAGGCGAAGAGGATCTTGTCGTCCGCCCCAAAATGCTCGATGGCCTGAAGCAGGTGGTTGGGGTCGTTTGGCTCTTCTATGGGCTGGGTCGTTATCCAGAGGTGGTCCCGGATGTACTCCGATGGCGGCCGTTTGAGGTGCGGAACCTCTTCCTTCAACCGTTTCCAGTGCTGATCCAACCTCCACAGAAGTGGCGGAAGCCAGGCGAAACCACCTTCGATGGAGACGACGCGCAGGCCAGGGAACCTCTCGAAGACGCCCTCGCAGGCGAGGCTGATCACCTGACTCTGGGACGCTAAAGAGACGATGACGTGCTCTTCCAGGTAGTAGGAAGGCCAGCCTACGGGCGTGGGCGGCACGCCGGTCGTGTTGCTGGCATGCATTCCAATCGTCAGGCCGTGACGCTCCGCCGCTTCGTAGATCTTCCAGTACTTGCGCCGGCCCAGCGGCTCCATCGTCCGGGTGAGCATGAGCACCTGCGCGAAGCCTGGATGTTCCCCAACGCGGTCTATCTCCTCAACGGCCAGTTCCGCGTTCTCGAAAGGCACCACTATGGAGGCCCGCAGCCGCTCGTCCTTCTCGAGCCACTCCGAGATCTGCCAGTCGTTGGTCGCCCGCGCCATCGCCGCCGCCCACTCGTCGTTGAGCTCGTGTCCGACGTGCTCGAAGCAGTTCAGTATCCCGTACTCAACGTTGAGGGCGTCGAGGTGCTGCTCCTGCACGAAACCGAGCTCCGAACCCGGCGGCGCGCCCGAAGGCGGCCACGCATCGCTGCGCGCGGTGGCGGCGGAGACCTTCGGGTATTTCGTCGAAGCATGCATGTAGCCGTCGTGTCCGCGTGGCCCGATGGCCTCGAGGTGCCGCTGCCAGCGCGATGGCAGGTAACTCTTTAGGACCTCTTTGGATGGGAACACGTTGTGTATGTCGGCGTCAACCACGCCAACTCTGGTTCGGCCGGCGGTTGCTCTCCGTCAGCTTCTCGACCATTGCGCTTGCCTCCTTTACCGCTCGTTGGTTCCCGACGCGACATCCAGCCCGTACAAGGAACTGGCGTTCTCCGTGAGGATCTTGCGCTCCAATGTGGGCGGCAACTTCACCGGGAGCACGCCGTCCGGTTCGTCGAAGTGCCAGTGCGGGTAGTCCGTCGAGAAGAGCAACATCTCCTCGGAGCCGATCTGCTCGATGACCTGGAGGAGATGCTCGGGGTTCCCCGGCTCGTCAATCGGCTGAAGGGTGAGGCGCATGTGCTCCTTGATGATCTCTGACGGCGGCCTGTTGACCCACGGGGTCTCGCGCCGGATCCCCTTCCAGTCCTTGTCGAATCGCCACATGAGCGAAGGCAGCCAGGTGATGCCGGCCTCGGCGAGCACGACCCGCAGTCCGGGGTACTCCGAGAAGACGCCGGAGGTCACCATGCTTACCACCTGGGCCTGAAACGCCTGCGAAAGCACCACGTAATCTTCGATGTAGTAAGAGGGCCAACCCACCGAAGTAATTGGGTTGCCGGCGCTGCCGCCGGCATGGATGCAGATCGGCAACCCATGACGCCCGGCTGCCGCGTAGATGGGCCAGTAGTGGCGCTCGCCGTAGGGCATCTCGGACCTCGCCAACAGGAGCACCTGCGTGAAACCAGGATGTCCGCCCACGCAGTCTATCTCGCGCGCAGCGGCCTCCGGGTCGCGGGTCGAGACCGTGATCGAAGCCCGCAGCCGCTCGTCTTTATCGAGCCACTCCGCAGCCTGCCAATCGTTCATCGCGCTCGCCATCACGATGGCCCACTCGCGGTTCTGGATCAACTGGACGCCGTAGATGCAGTTGAGCATCGCGTACCTGACGTTCCACGGATCTAGCAACTGCTCCCGCATGAGACCCAGGTCCGACCCCGCCGGACCCTCCGCGGGCTCCGAACCAGGCCGCGCCGACAAGGGCACGCCCTTCGGATAGTAGTTGGGCTCTATGGTCTTTATGCCGGATTCGACCATGTAATCCACCCAGCGATCCGGTAGATAGGGAAACAAAACCTCTATAGACGGGACCACATTGTGAACGTCGCAGTCAATGACGCCACCCTCGACGCCGTCTCGCTTCTCCCGACTCGACCGTACTGCTGTGCTTTCCAACGTTACCCCTTCCCCAATAAGCTGCCTTCTCAGCCTCGTTTTGTCTCGTACAATGAAATACAACACTGTTCTATGAAACAAGTAAGAACCGTAACACGAGCGATGATCTTCGTCAACAAATGAGTCTGCCCCACGCACGTCATGCTCGGGCGGCGACGCTTGTACTGGATAGTATTCTGGTCTACCAACCGGTTTTCAGTGCTTCGGGTGTATGCGCTCGTTCGCTCCGAAGTCCCGTTGACGGAGACTACTCTGGAGGATAACATGCTCTATACTGTTTAATGAGATAGTGTTTCATTCATCGAAACACAGGGACATTAGGGAGGCGGAGCATGATAGACGAGAGGTTCAAGACCTTCACGGAGGAGCAGGCGCTGCCGGATCAGGCGATAAACGTGGATGAGATCCCGTGGGTGCCGCAAGGAGAGCGGACCTGGTTCAAGCCGTTGCGCTTTGACCTTGCCACGGGGCGTTGGATCAACTTGCTCAAGGTCGAGGGTTCGGGCCGGATCAACCGCCATCGTCACAGCGGCGGACAGGTCATGGGCTACTGTGTCAAGGGTTCCTGGCATTATCTGGAGAGGGACTGGGTGGCGAAGCCCGGCACGCTCGTCTACGAGCCACCGGGGGACATCCACACGCTGGTGGTGGACGAGGGCGTCGAAGAGATGCAGACTCTGTTCATACTTGAGGGCGTGATCCAGTACCTGGACGACGAAGACGAACTCATCTACCAGGACGACGTCTTCTCCAAGCTGGATCGCTACCTCTCCTTCTGCGAAGAAGAAGGGATCGAACCCGTGGACCTCCGATTCTAGTGGGCGTCCTCGACGACCTCAAACTCGACGGCAAGGTCGCCCTCGTCACGGGGGCAGCCCGCGGCCTCGGACAGGGCATCGCCACGGGCCTCGCCGAGGCTGGCGCGGACGTGATCGGCCTAGACATCGTCCCGATGGAGGAGACGGCCGAAAAGGTCACCGCCACCGGACGCCGCTTCCACGCCCTTGACCGTAACCTGCTAGAGACCAAAGCGGTCGCCGCGAAGGAGATAGTGGAAGAATGCGTCGCCGGGATGGGACGCCTGGACATCTTGGTCAACAACGCGGGCATCATCCGCAGGGGCGCGGCGCTTGAGTTCGGGGAGGAGGACTGGGAGAGCGTCATCCAGATCAACCTGAGCGCCGCCTTCTATCTCTCACAGGCCGCGGCGAGACAATTCGTCGAGCAGGGCGACGGAGGAAAGATCATCAGCACGGCCTCCGTCCTCTCCTACGAGGGCGGCATAACCGTGCCCTCCTATGCCGCCTCCAAAGCCGCCATAGCCAACCTCACGCGGGCCCTGGCGAACGAATGGGCGCCGCTCGGCATAAACGTCAACGCCATCGCCCCGAGCTACTTCACGACGGAGCTTACCGGGGCGATAAGGGAGAACGAGGAGCGCAGCACGGCGCTTTTGTCCCGCATCCCCGCCGGACGCTACGGTGAGCCCGAAGACCTAAAGGGAGCGGTGGTCCTCCTGTCTTCCGCCGCCGGAGACTTCATCCACGGCTCCATCTTGCCCGTTGATGGTGGCTGGCTGGGACGCTGAAGCGGCCGAGAGCCGGAACGAGGCACGTCTCCGAAACCGTGCGAGCCGTTACTTCGACCGCTCGAAAACGGAGTAAACTGCCTTGCGATACGTTGAGGTATGGAGGACGGAATCGTGACAAGAACTTCTGCCGCGCACGACGGCTATCGCGTGCGCGCCGTGATGCGCGCGGTCGATATTCTAGAGTTACTCCGGACGAGCGGCGGGGGAGCCTCGCTCAATGAGCTATCCGGGCGCTCCGATCTAGCGAAGGCTTCGGTCTTTCGCATGATCCGGACGCTGGAAGAGACTGGCCTGGTCGAACGCATCCCCGGTTCGGATACTTACCGGCTCGGGGTTCGTTGCCTCGAACTGGGACAGGCGTTCCTCGAGCAGTTGGATCTCCGCCGCGAGGCCATGCCCATATTGCAACGCCTGCGTGGCGAGTTCGACGAGACCGTTCATCTCTCCGTGTTGGACAACGAGCTTCGGCTCGTGTTCCTGGAGAAGCTCGAAACCACGCATGCCGTTGGTATGATGTCGTCGAAGGTTGGCAGGACGGCCCCCTCCCACTGCACCGCGAGCGGCAAGATGCTCCTGACCTGGCTCGACGGGGATCCTGTCTCGGTCCTCGAGGACAATGGATCGCTCCGCCGCTACACGGCGAACACCGTGCATGAGCCCGACGCTCTCAGAAGAGAGTTGGAGCGGATACGAACAGAAGACCACTCCCTCGATCTCGAAGAGCACGAGTTGGGAGTGCGGTGCGTGGCGGCTCCCATCAGGGGGGCACTCGGGGATGTAGTGGCCGCGGTCTCCATTTCCGCCCCTGCCCAGCGTCTCCCGGAACGGCTACTGCGTGGCGAGTTCGCCACCGGAGTGAAGGCCGCCGCCAGAGAGATCAGCTCCAGGCTGGGGTACAACCACGACGATCAGCGACGCGACCCCTTCACCGGTTGACTAACGACCAGGCAAACAAGGGGAGCACTCATCTACGTCGTCATGATCCGGCCGATGCTCAAGAGATTGTCGAAACAGGGGAGTTATGAGATTTTCTCAGACACACTCTCAGAGGGAGTTTGGCAAACACGGATCAGGGGCGTCATCGAGGAGAAAGTGCTTCATGCTGCCCGCGCTAACCTCCTCAACATCAGTCCTGCTCATCGCTCCGTAGATCATCGCCTCCGCCGTCTGCG
>JBPCLT010000019.1:0-13784 GCA_051003015.1 Rubrobacteraceae bacterium
CGCGAGGGTTCCTGGTCCTTCCGAGGAGGTGGGTGGTGGAGCGCACCTTCGCCTGGTTGGGGCTGTCGCGGCGATTCAGCAAGGATTACGAGAGGCTGCCGCAGACGGCGGAGGCGATGATCTACGGCGCGATGAGCAGGACTGATGTTGAGGAGGTTAGCGCGGGCAGCATGAAGCACTTTCTCCTCGATGACGCCCCTGATCCGTGTTTGCCAAACTCCCTCTGAGAAAGCGTTTGGCCCTCCAGCAGCGGAAGGATCGGGAGCGAGTGTAGAGGACTATCTCCCTCTGATACATGCTGTCTGCCCTTCCTCGATGCCGTTGCGAGAGCAATGTTCGCACGGCGGGACGAGGCCGTGCATCGTACAAATGAGTGATTTTTGTTGCTACTTGCTGTTGCTTGCGGATACTAGCGTGGCTACTTTCTCCTTATGAGCTTCCGGTGAGGCTCATCATGCAGGTGCCTTCCGCGGCGTGGAGGGTTTCGGATAACATGAGGGATGGGCGAAGCCGTTGAAGGTCTTGGAACGTTACATGAGCGGGTTCGAGTCGGACCCGGTGAGGAGGTTGGGCATGGATCTCGGACTGCAGGGCAAGACCGCGCTGGTGCTGGCGTCGAGCCAGGGCCTCGGACGGGCTATAGCCACGGAGCTTGCGGCGGAAGGGGCGAACGTCGTGATCTCCAGCCGCGACGAAGACGCGCTCGCCGCGACAGCCGCCGATATCCACGAAGCGACCGGCGCCGAAGTCGCCCACTTCCCCGCCGACGTGACGCGGGATGAAGATATCCGGAGTCTCGTGACGCAAACGGTGGAGCGGTTCGGGGGCGTGGACGCGCTGGTGACCAACACCGGTGGGCCCCCGGCCGGGACGTTCGAGGACTTCGGGGACGAAGAGTGGCAGAGCGCATTCGAGCTGACCCTGCTGAACGTCGTCCGGGCGGTGCGGGCGGTCTTGCCGCACATGAGGGAGCGTGGCGATGGACGCATCGTCAACGTCGCTTCTTCCTCCATAAAGCAGCCCATCGATGGGTTGACCCTCTCGAACACCTTCAGGGCCGGCATCGCCGGGTTAGCCAAGAGCCTCTCCGCCGAGCTGGCCCCGGACGGCATCCTGGTCAACACGGTAGGACCGGGGCGCATCTCGACCGACCGTTCGGCTGGCATGGACGCCTCGCAGGCCAAGGCCAGGGGTGTTTCCATCGAGAAGGTCAGGGAGGAGATGGCGGCCCGGATACCGCTCGGCCGCTACGGCTCGCCGGAGGAGTTCGCGAAGGTGGCAACGTTCCTCGCCTCGCCGGCCAACAGCTACGTTACAGGTCAGGCCATCCTGGTGGATGGAGGCATGGTCAGGGCAATCTGAGGGAGTGGGGGCCATGCTATTATCGCCGGCATGACCTCCGAAGCGCCTGATTCGAGCCTGGATCGCCGTCCCATACTCATGGCCGTTGTGGTCGCAACGGTGGGGGTGCTGCCTCCCTTCCTGATCGGCGGACTCGCGGTGCAGGTGCGTGCCGACCTGGACTTCGGTCCCGGCGCTCTGGGCCTCGCGGTGGCGGCGTTCTTCGCCACCGCGTCGCTGGCATCGGCGGTCATGGGGAGGCTGGTGGAGCGGATCGGGGCCCACCGCGGGATGCGCGTGGCCGTCGCGGGCAGCGCGGTCTCGCTGTTGGGGATCGCCACGCTCGCCAACTCGTGGGCTGGACTCGTGGCGTGCCTCGTGCTCGGCGGCCTCGCCAACGCGGTCTCGAACCCGGCCACGAACCTCTCGCTGGCCCGCGAGGTGCCGCCGGATCGGCAGGGACTGTCGTTCGGGATCAAACAGTCCGCCATCCCCGCCGCGACCCTGCTCGCGGGCCTCGCCGTCCCGGCCATCGCCGTGACTTTTGGATGGCGATGGGCCTTTGCCGGGGCCACTGTTCTGGCCCTGGCCGTCGCGCTCACGGTACCTGCGGAGACGGCGAAAACGGCTGGCGTCATTCACCAGGCGAAGGAGGCGAGGGCGGGCGACGCACGGCCTCTGTCGCTGGTCTTGCTTGCTTTTGGGATCGGACTCGGTTCCATCGCGGCCACGCCGCTTGGGACCTTCCTCGTGGAGTCCTCGGTGGCGGCCGGGTTGCGGGTTGAGACGGCCGGCCTGTTGCTGGCTTTCGGGAGCGCGTGCGGCATCACCGTCCGCGTGCTCTTCGGACGTCTTGCCGACGGGATGAGCGGCGGCCGGCTGCGGCTGGTTGCGGCCATGCTCTGCGTCGGGACGGCGGGCTTTGTTCTGCTCGCGACCGGGGCTGGACCGTTGCTCGTGGTTGGGACGGTGCTTGGTTTCGGGGCGGGGTGGGGATGGCCCGGCCTCTTCAACTTCGCGGTCGTCAGGACCAGTCCCGGATCGCCCGCCGCGGCGACCGGCATCACCCAGACCGGCGCCTCCGGCGGGGCCGCCCTGGGACCGTTGCTCTTCGGGTTCGTGGTCGAAGGGACTTCCTTCTCGACCGCGTGGCTCATGTGCGGATGCGTCGCCCTGGCCGCGGCTGCTGCCATCCTCGCGGGGCGGGCGATGGTACTGCGCGAGCGCGCCGCGCCTGGGTAGGGAACCTTTCCCGATCTTCTGGCAGCCCGTGGACAAAAATAGTACGGTGTGGCGCGTGAAAGCCTCCTCCGAGAACCGTAATACCTGGGCGTACCGTGCGTTGCTGGTCGTGGCCGGCATCACGCTCGCGGTGGGATGGTGGGCGCGGGTATTCAACCTCACGTTCCCAAGACAGAAGATATGGGATGAGATCTACTTCCCCGTCTTCGCCAACAACTACCTGAACGGCGTCCCGTTCTTCGACCTTCATCCGCCGCTTGGGAAGTTCATCCTGGCCGCGAGCATCGCCATCTTCGGGAACGATACGTTGGGATGGCGGCTGATGCCCGCGGTGTTCGGGTGCGCGCTGGTGGTCTTGGCGGTGATCCTCGGGCAGCGTTACTTCGAGGATGGGATCGCGGCCATCCTGTTCGCCACCTTCGTCGCGGGGGAGACCATCTTCATCGTCTACTCTCGCGCCGGTCTCCTGGACGGCATACTGGTTTTCTTCGTCCTGGCGACGTTCCTCGCGGCACTGCGGGTGGAGAACAAGGACCAACTCGTGTGGCCCGCTTTGCTTCTGGGATTGACCATCGCCATCAAGTGGGCCGTCTTCGGGATAGCCCTGCCTATCGGGTACATCCTGTGGCGCAAGGGTCTGTTCCGACCGTTCGTGGCGAGCCTGTACATCTCGGCGGTGGCCTATATTTTGGTCGTCTTCGCCGGGCAGATCTGGAACCCCACAGGGCCTTTCAAGACCTTCACGGACCAGAACACCCTGTTGAACGTGGTGGAGTGGCACAAACAGGCTCTCCGCAACGCGAGCCGGGCCGTCCCGAACAGCGAGGGCTCGCAGTGGTGGAGTTGGCCTCTGCTGGGGCGTCCGATCATCTTCTTCCACAACACCAACGCGGCGGGCAAAGACCTCGTCCTCCTTGCCATCGGCAACCCTTTCGTGTGGTGGAGCAGCACGCTCGCCGTCCTCGCCGGAGCCGGAGAGATGGCGCGGCGTCTGGTCTTCCGCAGGCCGCTGGCGGAACACCCGCTCGTCCCTATAGTGATGGCGTACGCCGTCCTGATGCTGCCGTGGATACCGGGCACCCGCATACCATACCTGTACAACTACCTGCCGCCCTACGCCTTCGCCCTGCTGGCCCTGGCCTACTGGCTCTCACGGCTCTGGGGATACCGGCGGTGGGGACCGTGGGTGGTCGTCCTGTATGTGGCCGTCGCGCTCGCGTTCACTATCTACTTCCTGCCCCTGGTGACGGGGTTGCCCCTGGACCACGATGCCCTGCGAGAGCACATCTGGCTTGAGTCCTGGGACCACGGGGAGTTGGAGTAACGGCGTCTCGCGAGGAGTGATCTGCTACAGCGACAGAGAAGTTGATCCCTGAAAACCGATTATCCGAAAGATTAGGATACGGAAAGAGGACCGGGCCGGAGCCCGGTCCCCTATACATTGCCTGGCTGTTGGGCGGTGTTTAGTAGAGCACCCTCTCGCAGTCGGCGGACACTTCGTCGCCCCGATCGGCGTGGACCGTGTCGCGCCCGTCGCCGCACTCGATGATGTCTCTGGCCTTCGTGCCGCTCGCCGCGACGATGGTGTCGTTGCCGTCGCCGCCGTGGATTATGTCTACCGACCGGTCGGAGCCGAACTCTCCGGCCCCGTCGAAGAGGTCGTCGGCGCCGGAGCCGCCGAAGATCCTGTCCTCCCCCAGACCGCCGAGTATGTAATCGGAGCCCTCGCCACCCAGGAGAGTGTCCGAGCCCGTTTCGCCGTTATCGTAACCGTTCCTGGGAGCGGAGCCCCGGATCCAATCTCCCCCAGCCCCGCCATAGATGGTGTCGTCGCCGAAACCGCCGTTCAACCAGGAGTCGTCACCGGCGCGGCCCTTTATGGTGTCATCACCGGCGCGGCCCCGGAAATCGTCCACCCTCCAGGTGCCGGATAGGATGTCGTTGCCGGAGGTGCCTTGCGAACTCGTGCCAGGGACGGCCGCGAAAGCCGTCCCCGCCGAAAGGAGCATCGCCGCCGCCACTACCGCCGCCAGAACTTTGCCCGTCCTCCCCATCTCCGCTCTCCTTCTCCCCCTCCGTCATCGGCCTCCCAGGCCGCCATGACAGGAACTCTAAAGAAGCAGCGTTACGTTACGAAGACAACCAGGTAACGCTTCGGTCAGTTTTTGGTAACGGTTGGATAACACGGGTGCGTTACGGATAGGAGATCTCCTTTCGCGGGCGAAAATCCCGGCTAAACGTGAGTTGGGCCCCGCTCCTCGCTGTCGAAAGCATCGGGCTGAGGGCGGCCGATGGTCAACCTCGTTGCCTGGTCCGTCCGTACCCGCCGCCGCCCGGTGTCTGGACCGTGACTACGTCGCCCGCTTCGAGTTCACGGCTGGTCTTCGGCGGAAGCTCCTCTCCGTTCAGGAGGTTCCGCCCGGGTTCGCCGGACCCGCCGTCCTCAGTGCCTCCCGGGCCGTGGCGGCGGCGGTCGGTGAGGAGGGAGAGGGTTGCGGGTTCCAGGACGCGCACGGAGCGCACGATGCCGTCGCCGCCGCGATGCTCGCCTTCGCCGCCGGAACCGTACAGCAGTTCGTAGCGTTCGACGCGCATCGGATACTCCAGCTCGAAGGATTCGATGGGGGTGTTCAGCGTGTTGGACATGCCGACGTGGACGCCCGAGGGGCCTGGGCCCTTCGCGCTCGCGCCCTGGCCGCCCCCGATGGTCTCGTAGTAGGTCCAGCCGGAGGATTGGCCCCTTCCGCCGATGATGAGGTTGTTCATCGTTCCCTGGCCCTGCGCCGGGAGCCTCTCCGGGGCGAAGCCGGAGAGTGCTGCGAGCGCAACGTCGGCGATGCGGTTGCTCGTCTCGACGTTGCCCGCGACGACCGCCGATGGGCTTCCGGCGTTTACCAGGCTTCCTTCGGGGGCCTGTATCGTAAGGGGCGCGTAGGTGCCTGCATTGGCGGGCACGTCGCCTGGCAGCAGGACACGCAGCGCGAAGTAGCAGGCTGAGCGCGTCACGGCGAGGGGGCAGTTGACGTTGCCCGCCACGGCGTCCGAGGTGCCGGAAAAGTCAATGGTCATCTGGTCGTCCCGTATCTCGACGCTCGCCTTTATGGGGATGTCGTCGTCCGTGATGCCGTCGCCCTCGATCACGTCTTCGGCGGAATGAAGGCCGTCGGGCAGCTCCCGGATGGCCTCGCGGGTGCGGCGCTCGGTGTAGGCGATGACCTCGTCGAAGGCGGTGAGGACGGTCTCCCGGCCACGGCGCTCGACTATCTCGGCGAGGCGGGTTTCGGCTATGCGGTTAGCGGCGATCTGGGCCCGCAGGTCTCCGCGCCGCAAGTCCGGAGTGCGGACGTTGGCGAGGATGAGGGCCAGGATCTCCTCGACGTACTCTCCGCCGCGCATCAGGCGCACCGGCGGGATGATGAGGCCCTCCTGGAAGATCTCCTTCGAGCCGCTCGGCATCGAGCCGGGGCTCATCCCCCCGACGTCGGAGTGATGGGCGCGGGTGACGGCGTATCCGATGATGTCGCCGTCGAGCGCGACCGGGGAGACGAGCGTTATGTCCGGCAGGTGGGTGCCGCCGGAGTACGGGTCGTTGAGGGCAAAGACGTCTCCGGGTTCAGGGTCCTTTCCCATCACGGCGGCGACGGCTTCGGGCATTGCGCCGAGGTGGACGGGGATGTGTTCGGCCTGGGCGACCATGCGGCCTTGCGCGTCGAAGAGGGCAGCGGAGCAGTCACGGCGCTCCTTGATGTTCGAGGAGTACGAGCCCCGGATCAGGACGGCTCCCATCTCCTCCGCCACCCCGGAGAGCGCGCTCGCCAGCACCGAGAGCGTGACCGGATCGAGCCTTCGATCAGCCACCATTTTTCTCCAGGATCAAAGTTCCCACCTCGTCTATCCGGCCCCGCCAGCCGGGACGGACCACGCACGTCGCTTCGGCGAACTCGACGATGGATGGCCCCTCGACCTCCGAGCCACGTCCCATCAGCGCGCGATCCAGCACCGGAACCTCCATCCACTCCCCGTCGAAGTTGGCCTCGCGCCGCCCGCTTTCGGCGTCGTTTTCGGGCTCCGGCTCCTTCAACTCCGGCTTCTCAACGGGCACGGTGGCCGTGAGGCGCAGGTTGACGATCTCCACATCTTCCCCGTCCATCCGGTAGCCGTAGCGGCGCTCGTGCGCGTCGTGGAACCTTGCGGCCAGGTTTTTGAGGCCCTCCGATTCATCGGCGTCCACCATCAACTCGAAGGACTGTCCCCCGTAGCGCAGGTCGGCCCGGCGGTGGAATACGGGCGAATCGAGGTCCTTTAATGCGCGGTCCTGCAACGTCTCGAATGAGGCTTCGATCTCCTCGCGATCCAGCTCGTCCAAAGACGACAGGAGCGGGGTGACGTAGTCGCGGCGGAGGTCGGAGACGGCGAGGCCCAGGGCGCTCAGGACGCCGCTGCCTTTGGGTACGAGGACTGTTTTCGTGCCGAGTTCCTCGGCCAGGGAGCAGGCATGAAGGGGACCGGCGCCTCCGAAGGCGACAAGGGCGAACTCGCGGGGATCGAGGCCGCGCTCGACGCTTATGACGCGCAGAGCCCCGACCATCTCCATGTTGGCGACCTGCGCGATCCCGAGCGCGGTTTCCAGCGCGTCCATGCCGGCCTCGCCACCCACTTTTCTCAAGGCTTCCCCGGAATGCTCGCGGCTCAGGGTGACCTCGCCGCCCAAAGTGGCGCCGTCCTGGAGGTAGCCGAGGAAGAGGTTGGCGTCGGTGACGGTGGGCTCCTCGCCGCCTTTGCCGTAGGCTGCGGGGCCGGGGTCGGCGCCGGCTGAGTGGGGACCGGCGCGCAGGGCGCCGCCCGCGTCCACCCAGGCGATGGAGCCGCCGCCGGCGCTTACGGTGTGGACGTCTATCATGGGGAGTTTGATCGGCACTCCCGCGACCGCAGCCTCCGTAGTCGTGAGCGCCTCGCCATCCAGGATGGGGGCGACGTCCGTGCTGGTCCCGCCCATGTCGAAGGTGAGGAGATCCCGGTATCCACTCTTCCCCGCCACGTACGCCGCCCCGACCACCCCGCCCGCCGGGCCTGAGAGCACGCAGGCCGCTGCGGTCCTCGCGGCGGCGGAAAGCTCCACCACGCCGCCGGAGGACTGCATCACCAGCGGCTCCGGCATCCCCGCGCCCTCGATCTCACCTCCGAGGTTCGAGAGGTACGCGGCGAGACGGGGTCCGAGGTAGGCGTCGGCGGCGGTGGTCGAGAACCGCTCGTACTCCCTGAACTCCGGCAGCACCTCGCTGGAGAGTGAGACGTGGACGCCGGGCAGTTCCCGGCGCAGGATCTCTCCTATCCTCTTCTCGTGCTCCGGATGCGCGAACGCGAAGAGCAGGCAGACCGCCACGGCCTCGACCCCAGCATCTTTCAGGGCGGATACCGTCCTCTCCAAACTCTCCTCATCCAGGGCTTCGATCTCACCTTCCGGTCCCATCCGTTCGCGGACGGTGAAGCGCAGCTCACGGGGGACGAGGGCTGGGGGACGGTCCTGCGCCAGGTCGTAGAGGGATGGGCGGTTCTGGCGGGCTATCTCCAGCACGTCCCGAAAGCCTTCGGTGGTGACGATGGCGGTCCTCGCGCCCCGGCGCTCCAGCAGGGCGTTCGTGGCGACCGTCATGCCGTGGGCGAAGGCGGCGACATTGTCAGCCTCTATCTGCGCTGCCCGGATGCTGTTCATCACGCCTTCCGATTGACCCCGCGGCGTCGAGGGGACCTTTGCCGTGAGGATGTCGCCTCCGCCGAGGGCGACGAGGTCGGTGAAGGTGCCGCCCACGTCCACCCCAAGCCGGAGCTGGCTCACGAGGGGACGACCCCGACGACCTGCAGGAAGCGGAAGATGCCGAGGCCCGAGGCGATCAGGACCACCACGATGCCCAGGATGTTGGTCACCGGGCCGTTCCTGTACTCGCGCAGCAGGTCGCTCCGGTTCATCACCACCAGGAGGAAGATGGCGATCACGGGCAACAGTATGCCGTTGGCCGCCTGCGCCAGGACTATTATCGCTACGGGGTTCTGTCCCAGGGCCGAGAGGATGGTCCCGATCACCAGCACGGCGGCCCACACCAGGCGGAACCTCAGGCTGGAGAGGTCCCTCTCCCAGCCCACGACACCGGATATCGCGTACGCCGTAGCCAGGGGGGCTGTGATGGCGCTGGTGAGGCCCGCCGCCAGGAGACCGAAGGCGAAGGCGTACTTGGCCGCCGGTCCCAGAAGTGGTTCGAGCTGCTCGGCCATCGTCGCGCCGTCGGTTATCTCCGTACCCGTGCCGAAGAAAGCCGCGGCCGCAGTCGCCACGATGGCCGCCGTGATCAGACCGCCTATGATTATGGCGAGCGAGGTGTCGAAGCGGGACTCAGCCAGCGCCCGGCGGGTCGGTACGGACTCGGGCCACTTCTCCTGGACTGAGCTTGCGTGGAGGAACAAGTTGTACGGCACGACGGTGGTACCGATGAGCGCGATAACCGTCACCAGAGACCCCGAAGGGATGCCAGGGACGAACATCCCCGAGAGCAGGTTACCCACGTCGGCCGGACGTAGCACAAAGACGGCGGTCACCACGAACAGGACGCTCATCAGGATCACAAGCGCCACCAGAACCCGCTCGATGACCTTATATCTGCCGGAGGCCAGGAGCGCGAAAGCCACCACCCCGATGACGACCGCCCAGAGTTGCGGCGAGACCCCGCTCAGGGACTCCAGCCCGAGGGCGGCCCCCGTTATGTTGCCGATCTCGAACGCCGTGTTCCCGAGGCCGAGGGCCACGATCACCAAAAGCACGGCCAGTATCTTGAAGAGCGGGCTCTGGAACGTCGTCCGGAGCGCCTCCCCAAGCCCCTCACGGCTCACCACCCCGAGCCGGGCGGCCATCTCCTGCAACACTATCGTGGCGAAGATGGCGAACAGGACCGCCCAGAGCAACGCGAACCCGAAGCTCGTGCCCGCGACACTCGATGTCGTCACCGTACCTGGCCCGATGAACGCCGCCGTAACCAATAGCCCCGGCCCGAGGCTCTTGAGCCTCTCCCTCATACGTCCCTCCTCCCTTAGAGATCTTCTGTGGAACGCCATCGCTTCGAGAAGTCCCGAAGTAGTATGCGTAAAGTAGCATCCCGACCGATCCGGGTAAATGGCCGGCCGGATAAAATTCACCCTCGCGGTTCAGGACAGGTACTCGTCGTCCAGGCGGTCGGTGATGAACATGTGGCCGGGGCTGTGCGTGATCACGAGCGGCGGCCGCGCCTCCATCGCCACCGCCTGCGGCGTCACCCCACACGCCCAGAACACGGGTACCTGGCCTTCGTCCATCGAGATGGCGTCCCCGAACTCCGGCTCGTCGAGGTTCCTTATTCCGAGGGCTTCCGGGTCTCCGACGTGGACCGGGGCGCCGTGCATCGTCGGGTAGCGGCCCGAGACGGCGACGGCTTGCGGGACCTCCTCCGGCCGGTAGGGACGCATGCTGACGACCATCGGGCCGGCGAACGGTCCCGATGGCGTGCATTCACGGTTCGTCACGTACATCGGGACGTTTCTGCCCTGGTCCAGGTGCGCCAGCCGGAGCCCCGCGTCCAGCAGCGCCCGTTCGAAGGTGAAGCTGCACCCGATCAGGAACGACACCAGGTCCTCCCGCCAGTACGGCCGGATGTCCGTTGGCTCGTCCGAGATTTCACCGTTCTCGTAGACCCGGTACTTCGGAACGTCCGTCCGCAGGTCCGCCCCAGGGGCCATGACGGCCGGCGCCGGGGAGCCCGTGTCCGTGACCTCCAAGACCGGACAGGGTCTCGGGTTGCGCACGCAGAACTTCAGGAAGTCGAAGGCGTATTCCTCAGGCAGGATCACGAGGTTCGTCTGCACGTACCCTGGCGCCAGGCCGCCGGTCGGCCCGGCGTGCTCGCCCTCGCGGATGCGCCCCCTTACCTCTTCGATCTCCGCGCTACGGGAGCCTACTTCTTGTGCCATCTCGTCACGTCCTTCCGTCGCCTCCGAGCATCCTGGCGCCGATGATAGCTCGTGCCGCGCCGGGCCGACAAGCGTCCGGGCATGTTGGCGAGGTGTATTTTTCGAAGACACTTGCGTATCATTGTCGGCAGCTTTCTGGCGTGGGGGAGACAAAGGGGGAGTCGTATGGCTGCCGTTGCGAGCAGACAGGACGAGGAAGCGCTGGACCCGAGGGCGAAGCACGCCATAAGGGGCGCTTTCCTGGGGTTCTTCGTTGATATATTCGACATCTACCTTCCGATAGTGGTCCTGGCGCCGGCCCTGATCTACTTCGTCTCACCCCAGATAGGCGGGACCGCGAGCACGATAATAGGGGCTTCGATCTTCGCGGCGACGCTCGTCGGCCGGCCGGTCGGCGCCCTTATCTTCGGACGCTTCGCGGATACCATCGGCAGGAGACGCACGACCATCGTGGCCGTCAGCGGGTTCGGTGTGATCACACTGCTCCTGGCCCTGATGCCGGGATACCAGCAGATCGGGATAACGGCGGTGATCATCTTCATCATCCTGCGTTTCATAGACGGCATCTTCCTCGGCGGCGAGTACACCTCGGCGAGCCCGCTGGCGATGGAGTACTCGCCCCAGGAGAAGCGGGGCTATTACGGCGCGATCATCATGACCGGGTTCCCGCTGGCCTACGCCACCATCTCCCTAATCACCATGTTCCTGCTCTTCCTGCTGCCGTCGGACGGGCTGAACTCTCCCTACGTGCAGTGGGGATGGAGGATACCGTTCCTCCTCGGGGCGGCGCTCGCCTTCGGGTTCGTCGTCTATTACGCGCGCTCTGTGTCGGAGTCGGAGATCTTCGAGCAAAGCGGTGGAAGTGAATCTCCCCTGAAGGACCTGTTCAGCGGAGATAACCTGAGGAACTTCCTGCAGGTCTTCGTGATGATGACCGGCTTCTGGCTGACGCTGAACACGGTGGCGGCGGTCCTTCCCGGCCTGCTCGGGGACCCGGTCGGGCTCTCCTCGACCAGCGTCACGGTCACGCTGGTCATCGCCAACGTGATCCTGGCCGGCACCTACGTGCTGGCGGGTGTGATCAGCCAACGCATCGGACGTCGGCCCTTCCTGATAGGGATCGGTCTCGTCATGGCGGTCGCGGGCACCTTGCTCTACTACGTGCTCATAAGCGCGGCCCCGAAGAACCTCTTCGTGGTCATCGTGCTGACGACGGTGATAACGCTCCTCGTCGTCTCTCCCTGGGGCCTCGCCACCACCTACATCAACGAGCGCTTCCAGACCGGCGTCCGCGCCTCGGGCTTCGGCCTCGGGCTTCGGCCTCGGCTATAGCCTGGCGGTCATCATCCCATCGTTCTACGCCTTCTATCAGGCGGGCCTGGAGACCTTCATGCCGCCCCAGTACACGGTGCTCGTGCTTCTGGTCTTGGGCGCGTTGCTGATCGTGGGCGGAGTGGCCTGGGGACCGGAGACCAAGGACGTGGACTTCTCGGAAGACGCACGGGAGACGGCATGATCGAAGGAACAAAAATCTTCGACCTGGAGCAGCCGCGGACGCCGGATATGCCGATTCACCCAGCCCATCAGCAGGCCGGGTACTCGTATTTGCTGCACCGCCACCACGAGGACGAATACCGCCCGGATGAGAGCGGGCCTCGCACCGGAGCCGCTGGAATCCTCATCTTCAGCGAGCATACCGGCACCCACATAGACGCCCTCTCTCATCAGTCCGACTCGCTCGTGCTCTGCGGCGGCGTGCCGGTCGGCGAGGTGCAGAGTTCACGCGGCTTCGCCCGGCATGGCGTCGAGGAGATTCCCCCGATAATAGCTCCCGGCGTCCTTCTCGATGCTGCCGCGGCTGAGGGTGTCGAATCCCTGGAACCCGGCCACGCCGTGACCGCCGAAGACCTCGAAAGGTGCTGCGAGCGGCAGGGTGTCGGCGTCGAGCCGGGAGACGTGGTGCTCGTCCGCCTCGGCAACGCCAAACACTGGGACGCCGCTGAACGCTACCTCGATGGGCCTGGCATGGACGCGAGCGCCTCATATTGGATGGCCGACAGGCAAGTCCTGGCCGTCGGCGCGGACAACATGGCGTGGGACGTACCGGGGCTGAAGGACCCGGAGCTAGGATGCTACATGCCGGGACACCTGATCCTGCTTTCCCGGCGCGGCATCTACATCATCGAGAACCTGCAACTGGACGAGCTGGCCGCCGCCGGCCACCACCGTTTCGAGTTTGTCTGCGCGCCGCTCAAGTTCGTCGGGGCCACCGGCTCGCCGGTCAGGCCCGTGGCGGTGGTCTCCACGGATTACTGACCGGATCATCCCTCGCCGTCTGTATCTTCCGTGTGCTGCCCAAGTGCCGGCGGAGGACGCCGTATCGGCAACCGCTCGCCGTCCACGAGCACCGGCGAAGCGAACATCCTCATCATCCCGGCGGTGGGATGGTCCACTTCCTGTAGTATCCCGCAGCCCAGCACGTGCTCGTCCTCGAACACGTCCGCGAGCGTGTTGACGGGGCCGCAGGGAATCCCGGCCTCTCTGATCTTCTCGACCCATTCGTCGGCGGTTCGGTTGGAGAACTCCGTTTGCAGGGTGGCGACGAGCGTCTCCCGGTTGGCGACCCTGAACGGGTTGGTGGCGTAGCGTTCGTCGCCGGCGAGGTCTTCACGGCCGAGAGCTTCGCACAACCGGGCGAACTGGGCGTCGTTGCCGACGGCGACGGCGAACGCTTTGTCCGAGGCGTCGAAGGTCTGGTAAGGGACTATGGTTGGGTGGGCGTTGCCCATGCGGCCCTTGTCTTCGCCGGAGACGAGATATTCCTGGGCGCGGTTGGCGAGCCAGGAGAGTGTGCTCTCGAAGAGCGGAACCTCAATCTGGACTCCCTCACCGGTTTCCGAGCGGCGGTGCAATGACGCCAGGATCGCAGTGGCCGCGTGCAATCCGCAGACGATGTCCGCGATGGCGACGCCGGCCGATGGCTGGAAGTCGAGAGAAGGGTCGCTAGCGCGAATCGTTGGTCGCCAATCGAAAATACGACTCGCGATCCGCGACTTTACGATTCGCGCTTCACTCTATCTTCACGATGCCGTGGCGGACGGCGAAGACGAGGGCCTGCAATCGCGAGGCGACCTCCAGCTTGTTTCGGATGTTGCCCATATGGGTCTGGACGGTGTCCAGGTTGACGTGGAGGCTGCAGGCGAGTTCGC
>JBPCLT010000020.1:0-12550 GCA_051003015.1 Rubrobacteraceae bacterium
CACAGCGTCCACGCAGACGAGTGGACGCGACGACCACGATACCCGAAGAGGAACACTGCAGCAAACCAATCATGTCAGAACACTAGTCGCGCCGCAATAGCCGCAGACTCAAGATGCCCGAGCCCAAGAGGAGCAGCCCAGCGAAGGGCGCCAGAAGCGCCGGTCCACCGGTATCGGGCAGGGGAGCCGCCGTGGCGGTAGAAGTGGCGCTGGCATCGTACTGGTCATAGCCGGCGCCATCGTCGTCATCGTCCGCGACGGCAGAGGCGCTGCTGGCGCCACCATCATCGTCATCCTGCGCCAGGGCCACGGGCGCGAAGAGTGCCAGAGACATCATGGACAGCAGGGCCAGGAACAGTAACTTCTTCACGAAATACCTCCATCTTTAGTTTTCCTTCACGACTGAAGCGCTTCGTGCAAGATGGTATGTGCTCCAGGCTCTGCATGTCAATAGTATTTCGATTAAAGTATTCTCATCATTAGACACTTTTAATTTTAGATGCCTTTAATATTATATTCGGGAGTTCTAGTGCGGAGGAAACGCTGGGATTTTCGGGGAGGTCAGCGTCCGGGGTTGGGGTGATCCTTCAGGTGAGTGCCGTCAGGTTCTCGGCTAGCTCGTCCACCGTCGGGCGGCGGGTGGGGTCGGGATCCAGGCAGCTCTCTACTAGGCTGGCGAAGGCGGCTGGCGTGCGCCGGTATTCTCGGATGGGTTCGATGGGGCGCTCCAGTTGCTCGTAGCGGATCTCGTCCTCGCCGTCGAACGGGACCTCACCGGTGGTGGCCTCGAAGAGGACGGCGCCAATCCCCCACACGTCGGCGGCGGGGCCGAGCACGCCTCCACGTGCCTGTTCGGGGGACATGTAGTTGCGCGTGCCGACGCCAGCGTGGCACTTTCCCGGTGCTCGGGCGACGCTGAGGTCGAGCACTCTGGCGAGCCCGCGCTCTGAGACTATATTGGTCGGCTTCAAGTCCAGGTGCAGGATGTCGTGGCGGTGGAGGTAGTGGATGGCCGAACACAGGTGCAGCCCGAGAAAGGCGATGTTCTTTATAGAGAGGCGACGATAGCTCTCGTCTATCAGATATCCCAGGGTCTCTCCGGTGAGGGTCTCCAGGATCAGGGCCGTCCTCGGACTTTCGATCACCTCGTAGGCGCGTGCGATGTGCGGGTGCGTGAGGCTTTCGAGCAGGCGTCCCTCGCGGATCAAAGCCCGCCGCGACGTCCGGTCGCCGACCTCATCCTGCCGCAAGACTTTGGCGATGCAGCGGCAGGCCCGCTCCTCGCTCCACGCTTCGTACACGTCGTAGTGGTTGCTCTGGTGGAGGTGTTCGATCACCTCGTACCCCGGAACGAGCGTCTCTCCGGGCGGACCGAGCGTCATGCCTGTCTTGCCCATGCGCCTGCCACGCCGTTCCGTCCGGCGAGTTCTTCGTGGGTCCCCGTTTCCACGGATCGTCCGTCTTCCAGCACGACTATCCGATCCGCGTCCCGCACGGCGTCGAGGTCGTGCGAGACGATGATGGTCGCCCGGCCTTCCATCAGTCGTTTCAGGGGTTCCATCATCCTCCGCGCCGTGTCGGCGTCGAGGCCGGTGGTCGGTTCGTCCAGGATCAGGATGGGAGCGTCCCTGACCACGGCCCGCGCCATGGCGATGCGCTGGCGCTGGCCGCCGGAGAGGAGCCGCCCTTTCTGTCCGATCCGGGTGTCGTACCCTTCGGATAATTGCTCTATGAACTCGTTGGCGTCGGCGGTCCTGGCGGCGGCCACGATCTCCTCCTCCGTCGCGTCGGGGCGGCCGTAGGCGATGTTCTCCCGCACGCTGCCGTCGAAGAGGAGCGTCTCCTGGAACAGGACGGCGACGTTCTCCCGCACGGAACGAAGCGTGAGGTCGCGCAGGTCGTGGCCGTCGAGGCGCACCGCGCCGTCGTCCGGGTCCAGAAAACGCAGGAGCAGCTTCGCTATCGTGGACTTCCCTGACCCGCTCGGCCCGACGAGCGCGAGCGTCTCCCCCGGACGCACGAGCAAGGAGACGCCGTCGAGGGCGCGCTCCCTGGTCCCCGGATACTGGAAAGAGACGCCATCCAACTCCACGAAGCCCCGGACGGGAGGCAGCGGACGCGCCCAGGGATGCTCCTTGACCGCGGGCTCCCGGTCGAGGAACTCGATGATCCTCTCCGCGCTCGCCGAGGCCGCGTAGACGGTGTTGAGTAGACGGCTCAGGCCCCGGATGGGACGGTAGAGCTGGCTCAAGTAGACCAGGAAGACCAGCAGCCCGCCGACGGAGAGCCTGCCCTGTGAGAGCTCCCAGGCGCCGAAGGCGATCACTACCAGAACGCCCATCAGCTCTATCAGGTCGACAAGCGGGGAGAACACGGCGCCGAGGCGGGTCGCGGCCATCTGCGCCACGAAGCTACCCTCGTTCTCTTTGTGAAAGCGCGCCACCTCGTCCTCCTGGCGGCCGTATGCCTGCACCAACGCGGCGTTGGAGAGGCTCTCCTCGGCCACCGCCCCGATGGAGCCGGTGCGGCGGCGTTCCTCGCGGGAGGCTTGTTTGATCTTGCGTGAGAAATACCGCGCGGCGATCCAGAAAAGCGGTATGACGAACAGTGAGATCAAGGCTAGTTTCCACTGCAAGTAGAAGAGCGCCCCCACGAAGAACAGGAGCTGGAAGGCATAGGAGAGGGCCGAGGTCATCCCTTCGAGCACCAGTTCCTCTATGGCGTCCACGTCGTCTGAGAGCCGGCTGAGTATGTCTCCGAGCCGCTCGTGGTCGAAGAAGCCCAAAGAAAGGCCGTGGAGGTGGCGGAAGAAGCCCGTTCTCAAGGAGACCAGGAAGCTCTCCCCGACCCACGCGGAGAGGTATTCATCGAAGAAGGAGACCACGCCGCCAAAGATCGTCAGGCCGAGGTAGACCAGTATCACCCATCCCAGGACGCCGAAATCTTTGGGGATGAGCACGTCGTCCACCAGGACCTTGTACATCCAGATCGACGCGGCCTCGATAGCCGGCGTCAACGCGACGAAGACGAGCGAGATCAGGATCCAACGCCGGGAAACCCGCGCGGAGGGACAGAAACGGAGGAAGATCTCACACACCGGCACCGGTGGCGCCGCCGCCACGACATTGTTCTCTTCATCTACCCCGGCCAGGAGGCGCCGCGCGCCCGCCAGAAGTTTCGACATCCGTACCCTCGCTCCGATTTAGGAGAAACTCTATCAGCAAGACGAAGGGACCTGACCTTTTACGGCAGGTCCCCTCAAAACTCGTTACATCTACTAGATGAGTGTTGCGAGGATCTCAGGCCCACAACTCCTTGATCCGCCCCTGCGATCTGCCCAGCAGCCGGTTGATGTACAAGCCGTAGGTGTAGGCCGTCACCTTCGCCGCGATCCTCGTGACCAGGCCCACAAGCGTCTTGGCCAGCGTCTCGCCCAGCCCGAAGACCCTCTTGAGGGCCGCGAAGCAGACCTCCACCTGCTGTCTGACCTTCGGCCTCCGGTCGGCACGCTCGGTCGCCAGCAGCACGCCGGCCTCGGCCAGCTCCTCCCCCAGCGCCCCGCTGCGGTAGGCCAGGTCTCCCAAAAGCCTGCGGGTGACGGTCCCCTCCTCCAGATCCGCCCCCGCCAAGAGCTCCCGCACCAGGAGCACGTCCGCGACGTTGGCTGCGGTAAGCTCGTAGGAGAGGGGCACGCGGTTGGTGGCGCAGAGGAGATGCAGCTTCACGCCGTACACCGCGAAGGAGCCCCACCTCACCCACCCCGCCCCCTCGAAGCCCGCCGACTGCGCGACCTGGCGCGGATGGAGCACCGCGATCAGCGTCGAGTCGGCGATCAGGGTCTCCGGGTCGCCCACGAGCTCCGCGAGAACCGTCCGCCGCAGCGGCTCCAAGAAGCGCCTCAGCTTGCGCAGGCGGCGGTGGAACGAGGAAGGATGAAGCCCCACCACCCCCGGGAACAGGTGCGCGAAGAACCGCTCGGCGTCGCGCAGGAACGAGCGCTCGCTCTCGATGCCCCGAAGCTGTCCGAACAGGGCCAGCGCGATGACCTCCGAGTCCGAGAGCCTCTTGAGGGACTCGTAGCGTCGGGCGCCGGGGTTGAGGTGCCGGTACGCGTCGTCCACCAGGCAAAACAGGGCGATGATCGCCTCTTCCGTTCGGGTGAAGCGTCGGGTATGGTGCTCGTGGGCCATCCGGAGCTCCTTTGGTCGGGGGTAGGCCGGATGGCCCTCTTTCTACTCCCAATCCACGCAACACACATCTAGGTGGTGCGACGACGACGGCGCCTGCGCCTCCGGCGGCGTCCGCTCCTGCTCCCGCTGCCGTCCCGATCACTGGTGCGGGCCGCGGCCATTTGCTTGAATGCCACTGTGTCTCACCTCCTTTATTTAGGTCTCCGTTTGAGCTTTCAAAAGGTATTGTGGGTCTCCAGCGTTAGAGTTCTATTAGGGGAGGATGAGAGGCGTCTAATGTGAGAGGTCTCTAATCCTGGACGGCATGCCGCCCCGCCTCGACGGGCACCAGACGCTCAGACGCATCAGGCTCTATCGTCCCGATCCCCCGGCCCTCGCCCCGCGCCGGCCGTCCAAGATCGACGGTGGCAGGACGGCCGATCTCCAACGGAACACTCTATGCGGAAACATTTTTGGAGACCATGTATTTCTCGGCGAAGAAAACGCATTTGTTAAATGAAAGTTAAATACTTCGGTGCTAAGATCGCAAGAGAGGACGGTTCTCATGATCGGGAAGGTTCGCGTCGGAAGAGCGGCTCCCGGAAGCTGGCGGACCGGCGGAGGAGCGCGTATCGCCGTCCCGGGCGGGTCCGGCTCAGGATCGCGGAGGAAGGTCGTAATGCACGCCAATGGATTTCCCTCGAATAGAGGAACGTACAGGGTCCTCGTCGTGGACGATGACGAGAAGCTGCTTGCGCTGGCGCGGCTGGCGTTGAGCCGCAACGGCGTCGAGGTCGAGACAGTTGCCACCTCGGAGGAAGCGTTGAGGCTCCTCGGTGAGGACGAGCCGGACCTCGTGGTGCTGGACGTGGTCTTGCCGGACATCTCCGGCTGGGAGGTGCTGCGGCGCATCCGCGAGGAGAGCGGCGTGGCCGTGATGCTCCTGAGCGGGCGCGACTCCGACGTGGACAAGGCCCGCGGCCTCGACCTCGGCGCCGACGACTACCTGACCAAGCCGTTCAGCTTCCTGGAGTTCGAGGCACGGGTGCGGGCGCTGTTGCGGCGCTCCCGCGCGGGGTGACCCGGAGCCCGTGAGTGGCCCGACCATAGCCATCCTGGCCGAGCGGCGGCACCTGGAGAACCGGGCGCTCACCGAGGCCCGGAAGGCCCTGGAGGAGGCCGGATGCGAGGTCCCTCTCGTCGTCCCGGACGCGGATCGTCTCTTCGACATCCCGTCCGAGGCTCCGCCGTGGGACGCGGTCCTTAGCCGCGGGCGAGACCTCGCCGGTCTCGGGATACTGTCGGCGGCCTCGGCCCTGGGCGTCATCGCCCTGAATACGCCCCGGTCCATCGAGCTGGTGCGGAACAAGATCGCCATGCAGGCCGTGCTGCTGGAGCACGGTCTGCCGCTCCCGAGGACCTGGTTCGCCGCCGACGCCTCAGTCTTCCGGGAGGTGCCGGAGAAGAGGTACCCGCTCGTCGTAAAGCCCTACGACGGCGACGGATCGCGCGGGCTTTCGCTGCTCACCGAGCCGGCGGACGTGGAGGAGCTTCCGTCCCTATCCGGGCGGCAAACGCTGTACCTGGCGCAGGAGTATCTGGAGACCGACGGCTACGACCTCAAGCTCTACGGCATCGGAACGATGGTCTGGGCGGTGCGCAAGCCGTCTCCGGTCAGCTTCCCCGAGGCGGGACCGGCCGTGATGAGGTCGTCCAAAGGGGCCGAGCGCGTGGACCTCACCGCCGAGCTCCGGGACATCGCGCTCACCTGCGGGCGGGCCTGCGGGCTGGAGCTGTGGGGCGTGGACGTGGCGATGACCCCGAAGGGACCGTCCGTGATCGAGGTAAACGACTTCCCGACCTACTCCGCCGTGCCGGAAGCCGGCGAGGAGATAGCGCGCTACGCCCTCACGAAGGTCCAGATGGATGCCGTGGCCCGCGAGGCCGGGCGCGACAAGCTGCGCTCCACGGTGCGCGACTTCTCGTGAGCGAGATGCTTGCGAGAGGGCCGTTGCGCGGCCTGAGTATAGGGCTCATCGAACGCCGACATCCGCCCGGCTACCGGGGGGCCGTGGTGGAGCGTCTGGTTCCGCTGCTGCGGGAAGCGGGCGCGGGGGTGGATCTCGTGCACGCCGAGCTCGGCCCGCACCGCCTGGACGAAGCCCCGCCGTGGGACCTCGTGGTGCTCAAGTCGGGATCGGTGGCCGCCCTTCACCTGGCCGCGCACGCCGAGGGGTGGGGCGTGCCGTCCGTCAACGGGGCGGAGGCGACGCGCCTGGCTCAGGACAAGCTGGCCGGCGTCTCGATACTCCAGAGTGCGGACCTGCCGGTAGCCCCAGCGCACACGGCATGGTTGGGATTCAACACCTCCACGGATGGGCATGAGTTGCTGGACGCGCTCTCGAACCGGCCCGTGGTCGTCAAGGCTGCCCGCGGGTCCCGCGGGGTGGGGCTGTGGACCGCCGAAGCGGACGAGCTTCGGGGGTTGGCGGCGAAGTTGCCTGAGGGACCTTACCTCATCATGGAGATGGTCCCGCACGCCGGCGAAGACCTGAAGGTGTACGTCGCCGGCGTGTGGATGGCGGCCATCGAACGCCCGTTTCCCGCGACGAGCCTCGAAGAGAAGCTGGGCCGCCCGGCGGACGTGCCGGAGGAGGTTGCGGAGGCCACCCGGGAGGCGGGCCGGCTGCTGGGGCTCACGTGCTACGGCTGCGACTTCGTCAGGGGGCCGGACGGCTGGGTGATGGTGGACGTGAACGCATTCCCCGGTTACAAGGGCGCGGAGGAGGCTCCGGAGGCGCTCGTGGCGGAGGTCTCCCGCGCCGCCGGAGCGGTTCCGCGTTGAGCGCGCCGCGCTGTATGTTGATCGGGGCCGGGCGGCTCGCCGGAGGCTACATCGCGCCGCTGCTCGCGGAGGCGGGCTGGGAGACCGTCTTCGTGTGCCGCAACCGCGAGGTGATGCGGGCGGTAAACGAGGCCGGCGGGCTGTGGCTGCGGATGGTCGGGGAGCCGGAAGACAGGTGGGTCGGCGGTGTCTCCGCCGTCTCTCAAGACGACGAGCGGCTCCCCGAACTGGCGGATGGCGCGGACCTGGTGGCGACGGCCGTCGGGCCTTCCTCGCTCCCGGACGCGGGGAGGACGCTGGCCCCGCTACTGATCCACCGGCTCCGGAGTTCCGGGGCGCCGGTCAACGTCGTCACCTTCGAGAACAGCCGCCGGGGTCCGGAGTTGCTCGCGATCGGGATGGTCGAGGAAGAGCCGGCCCTGGCCGGTGAGATCGGACGCAGAATAGGACTTGGAGGCGCGGCCGCGTGGTGCGCCGTCTCGGGGCGTGAGATCACGGCCGAAGGCGTGCGATTCGACGCCAACCGCCAGAGCGAGTGCTACGTCGGGATCGCCTCGCTCGTGCGCGGGTTGTCGCCGCTCGACGGGTCCGTGCCCGGCCTTACGCTCGTGCGATCCTTCGACGACCGTATCCGGGAGAAACTCTGGTTGTTCAACGCGGGGCACGCCGCGGCGGCCTACCTCGGCTGGCACGTCGGCTGCGAGACGCTGGACGTGTCCATGAGCCGCCCGCACATCCGCTCGCTGGTGGAGGACGTGGTGGTGGAGGCCAGCCGAGCCTTCGAGATGTACCTGCACTCCAGGCCCGGCTCCGAGCCCATCCCGCCTCGTTCGCCAGAGACCGTGATCGATCTCTACTCGGACCCGGCGCTGCGCGACCCGGTCGTCAGGGTGGGCCGGGAGCCGCGCCGCAAGCTCGGCCACGACGACCGTCTCGTGGGACCAGCCGTCGCCGCGATGGCCGCCGGGTTCAGGCCCGTCGCGCTGGCCGAGGCGGCAGCGGCGGCCCTCTGCTACGGCGAGCCGACCGACCCGCAGGCCCCTGACCTCCAGCGCGAGATACGGCTCCTCGGCCCCGAGGAAGTCCTGGCTACGCTCGGCACCCTCGACATCCGCGACGAGCTGACGCGCCTGATCTGCGCCCGCTACCGTGTACGCACCACCGGGGAGGCAGCGGGTTGATCCGGGGCTCCCGGATAGAGCTGTGGGTGGAAGAGCGTGGCGGCAAACCCGCTGTAAACCCCATCATGAGCGCGCTGCTCCGCGCCCTGACCGGCGATGGCGCGGAGGTGTCCGTGAAAGTCCCGGAACGCGAGGTCCACGACCCGGCGGACACGGGCAGTGGGCCGGACCTGGTCCTGCTCAAGTCCGCCACCGACCTCGCCCTCTCCCGCTCCGTCGCGGCCGAAGCCGCCGGAACGGGCTTCCTCAACGGAGCCAGCGCCACTCGCCGCGCCCACGACAAAGCCGCCGCCGTCGCCACCCTGGCCGCCGCCGGGCTCCCCGTACCGGAGACCCTCCTGTTTCAGACGGGCGCCGAAGTCTCCTCGATGCCGCAAGAAAGGGGAGGCTGGGTCGCCAAGCCCGTCCGCGGGGTACATGGACGCGGCGTCACGTTCCACGAGAGCTTTGCGAACGCTCTCGCCGCTCCGTCCGAGATAGAGGCTGACGGCTCGTTCGTGGCCGACGACGGGACGCGGCTCTTGCAGCGGCGGGTGGGAGGAGACGAGCCGGACCTGAAAGTCTACGTCGCGGACGGGCGTTGCTTCGCGGGTCGGAAGCGTTTCGACGCCGGCAGCTACGCCAGGGATGAGATCGAACACGTCGAGTTGGGAGACGGGACCGAAGCGGTCGTGCTCGGCGCGGGCGAGGCTCTGGGTTTGAGCTGCTTCGGGGTGGACCTGCGGTTCGATGGCGGGAGGCCGGTCATCATAGACGCCAACCCATTCCCCGGCTACCGGGGGTTTCCGGAGGCGGTCGGGGCTCTGCGGGCTGAGGTCGGGCGGATTCTGGAGGCGGCTTGTCGCTGAGGGCACGCGACCCGCGGCTGGCGGTGGCGACGGTGCTCACCGAGGGCTTCCTCGGGCGGCTTGCCTTCGGGATGTTGAGCTTCGCGTTTCCGCTGTACGCCCTGAGCCTGGGGCTCTCGCTCGCCCAGATCGGGATTCTCGTCAGCCTGCGTTCGGTCTTCGTGTTGCCGCTCAAGCCGGTCGCTGGCTGGCTGTCGGATCGGATCGGGGTCCGCGCCGTGTATCTCTCCGGAGCGGCCGCCCGCACGGTGGCCGCCGCGCTCTTGTTCGTGTTCGAGGGGTTTATCGGCCTGATGTTCGTGCGTCTGCTCCAGGGAGCGAGCGCCGCCGGGCGGGACGTCGCCTCGATAGGCGTGATCGCCCGCGACGCCGAGGGCCGCGTGGGGACCGCCTATAGCTGGTACGCGAGTGCCAAACACGTGGGCGGCGTCGCGGGGGCTGGTATCGCCGGGCTGGTCATCGCCGCTTCAAGCGGGTACCAGACGCTCTTCGTCGTGGTCTTGATCCTCTCCATCCTGCCGGTGGCGGCGGCCTGGTTCGGCCTGCAAGAGGTGACCGACGAGAGCAAGCAGGACGAGACCCAGGAGGATGAGCGTGAAGAGCAGCCGGTCGAGAGAGGCAGAGTGTCGGAGGCGTTCGCCCTCGTCCGGGAGCTCTCCGGGCCTGTGTCGGTCGGGATGCTCGTCGCCGCCAGCGCGTACATGGTACACGGGCTTTTCCCGGTGCTCGCCACGGAGTACGCGGGCCTCACGGCGGCGCAGGCCGGCCTGATCTACAGCCTCTCGGCGGCGGTGTTCCTCGCTACCGGCCCGGTGTTCGGTTGGATCATAGACCGCAGGGGACGTACTCTCGGGATCGCCTGGCGCTCGGCGGCGAACATCGGCTCCTCGTTCCTGTATATCCTGAGCCCGACCTTCATCGGGCTGGCGGCGGCGCGCTCGGTGGACGATTCGGGCAAGGCCGCCTTCAAGCCCGCCTGGGCCTCCGCGATGGTTGAGATCTCCGGCGCCGACCCCAAACGGCGCGGCAAGCGCCTGGGCGTCCTCGACACCTCGCAGAGCCTCGGTGAGGCCATAGGACCTGCGCTCGCCGGCATCCTGTGGCAGACGGGCGGCATCGCCGCGCTCTTCGGCGTCCGGATAGCGATAGCCATAGTGGCCGAGATCTCCGCCATAAAAGTCTTCGGAGAGTTCAAGGGGATGGGACCGCGTCCCTCCCCCCGTCTGACGGCGCTCTCCTACCTGGTGCCGCCGGCACTGGGGCTCGCCGCCTCGGCCGGCTGGCTGGCGGGCTACTCGCTCGGGCCGGGCTCGCTCGCCTCCCCGCTGGCGCTCGGCGTCGGAGGAGGAGCCGCGCTGGCGGGAATCCTGGGCGGTGTCTTCGCCGGGCGGCAGGCCCACGAGGCCGAGCGCCGGGCGATGAGGGAGGACCTGCGCGAGACCCTCGGAGACATCGCCCACGACCTGCGCGGCCCGCTCTCCATCGTCCGGGGCGAGGTCGAGCTGGTGCTCGCCCGCGAGGACACCGAAGAGGCCGACAGGAGGCGCAGCGCCCGGACGGTGGTCGAGGAAGCCGGGCGGATGGAAGAGATCATCAGGCGCAGGCGCGAGCAGGCCGGCGGTTCCCAGGCTCCCTAGTCCGGCAGGTAGCTCTCCACGCGGGAGAGAAGGTCCGCGTAGGAGAACGGTTTGCTCACGTAGTCCTGGGCTCCGGCCTCGATGCCCCGGTTTTTGATCTCTTCTTCGTCGCGGGCGGTCAGCAGGATCACCGGGGTCTCGTCGCCCGCGGCGCGGCGCTCGGAGAGGAGGTCCACGCCGTGGACGCCGGGCAGCATCACGTCAAGCAGGACGAGACCGTGCTCGCCGGACTCCCAGGCGGTCCTGCCGGCCCGTCCGTCCCCGGCTACCGTGACCTCGATACCCTTCAGGCCGAGCCCGCGCTTGATGAGGTTCGAGATCCCCTCGTCGTCCTCGATGACCAGCACCCTTCTCGCGCTCATCCGCGCTCCTTCTCCAGGCGCGACTCGGGTGTCTCCCGCTCTTCGGCGTGGATCAGGGGCAGGTAAAGAGACATCGTGGTGCCCTCTCCGGGGCGGCTCTCGGCGGTGATGTGTCCGCTGTGGGACTCGACGATGGTCCTGGCGATGGGGAGTCCGAGGCCAGCGCCGCCCATCTTGCGGGATCGCGCCTTGTTCACCCGGTAGAACCGCTCGAAGATGCGGGGCAGGTCATTCCTGGGGATTCCGGGACCGCGGTCTTCGACCGTTATCCTGAGCACACCCGCATGTCCGCCCGCGTGAGTGACCGCGCGCGTCACGTCGGAGCGGAGCGTCACTACGCCACCGGGCGGGCCGTATTTTATGGCGTTGTCCAGCAAGATGAATACCGCTTGCTCCAGGCGGGCCGGGTCCGCGCGCAGGGCGCCCTCCGCGCGCAGGTCCGTCTGGAGGGTGGCGCCGTGCTCCCGGACTAGCATCTCCGCCCGCCCGGCCAGCTCCGAGGCGAAGGAGGCCGCCGAGACCGTCTCCGGCCTCATGGACGGTGAGGTAGAGTCCGAACGCGCCAGGAAGAGCAGGTCTTCGACCAGGCGGGACATGCGACGGGATTCCTCGACCATCTCGTGCAGGATCTGCTTCTGCTCCTCTTCGGGATCGAGCGCCAGGCCCACCTGGGCGTTGCCGTGCAGCACGGTGAGGGGAGTCCTGAGCTCGTGGGAGACGTCGGCGAGGAAGTCCGTCTTGGCTCGGGACGACGCCGCCAGCTTCTCCGCCGCCTGCTGCTGCTCCGCGTAGAGCCTCCTCAGCTCGTTGACCACCCGCACTGCCGCGTAGGCCAGCGCCGCCCCGGCCAGCAGCAGGCCGACGATGGCCCCGAGCAACACGAGCGCCGAGGTACTCGCCGCCTGGTCCACCCGCTGCAACGAGTCGTCCGTGAGCTCCTCGCCGAGCCCGTCCAGCACCTCCGCCTTCTGCTCCATCTGCTGTATCTGCCCGAGCCCCCGGTCGCTGGCCGCGTCGAAGGCTTCCCGGTCGGAAATTTCGGTTCGTTGAACGAAGGGCCAGAAACCCGCGTAGTATTCTTCCGCCCAGCGCCGGAAGTCTTCCGGCTGCGGGGCGTCCGCGTCGTAGGCGCCCACCTCCTCGAGCTCGTCTATCTCCTCGTACAATTGTTCGCGGGTGGCCTCATAGTCTTCTATGCGATCGCTCGTCAGGCGGCCTGAGTCGATAGCCGAAAAGTAGAGGTTGCGATGGTAGTGGCGCACGTCGAGTATAGCCGCGCGGATGTCGTCGCCCTCGTCCTCCAGCTCCACGTAACCGAACGCCTCGTCGGCGACGCGCTCGATATTGTGCATCTGCCAGAAGCCGATCAGGCCGGCGACGATGATCGCCACCAGCAGGCCGCCGACGGCCGCCATTGTTACCCGCCACGGCTGCTCTCTGATGCCTCTGATCCAACCCAAAAGAAGATCTACCTTCCGGGGCCCTCCGGGCGTCCCTCTGTGGTACAC
>JBPCLT010000021.1:0-6870 GCA_051003015.1 Rubrobacteraceae bacterium
CGTCCAGCAGCGCCTCACACATAGCCTCGCTGCCGGTGCGCGGTTTGAACTCGATGTTGAGGGCGGTGTTCTCCACGGTTCTCCCATCCATATGCAGTCGAAAGTAAAAAGGAAACCCTCGGCCGGCGACGGGAGCTTTTGAGTCCCGCCTGCGGCTCTAGGCGGACTGGGGTACGTCGCCCCGGCCCGCCCCCGTAATTAGTCGTGGGGAGGGTAGGACGGCGAGCGTGGGTACTCGCGGGTGGATGGGCGGGGTGAGCAGGCGCGGGATCTTGAGCATCAAGCCCGAGATCCTCTTCCTCCGCGCCGTTTCCGAAACTTCGCTCAACGTCCCTCGCTCGTTCGCTCGCAAGTGCGTGAAGGGTTACACAACGGTAGAAGGTTGTCAAGTTGCACATAGCTTCTTTTTGGCGGTTTTCAAAGGGATTCGGCATGATCCTCGAACCACCGGGCCAATTCGTCCAGGTCCATGCGGTGCGCCGCGACGTCAAGGGCCAACTCGACGAGCTGTGCGTTGGAGACTCCCGCCAGCCGATAGTCGTGCCTTCGCAACAGATAAACGGCGGATGCGACGCCGGTCCTTTTGTTGCCATCCACGAATGGGTGTCGCTGTATGATCGACTCCATGAGCGCGGCTGCTTTCGCGAAAGGTCCGAGGAACATCTCGGTTCCGCCGAAGCTCGTATAGGGACGGGCTACCGCTGCCTCCAGGGAACCAGCGTCGCGGATACCGGAGGCCCCCCCGTACCGGGCGATGGCGGCGGAGTGGATCCAGACCAGATCCTCGACCGCCACCGTGCGCTCTTCGCTCAACGATCCGCCAGCTCGCGCATGGCCGCGTCGTACTCCTCGAAGAACTCCGCCACGAACTCCATGACCTCAGGCGACGGCCTCCTGGCGACCGGCCCAATCCGGACCCCCTCACCCTCCGAATCAATAGCCACCTTCAGCCCCGCCTCCCATCGAAGCTCGCGCAGGATCTCCGCGGGTATCGGCACCATCACCGACCCGCCAACCTTCTTCAACTCCCGCTCAATCTTCATCCCGAAACACTCCTCTCAAGTTTGTTATACGAAGTATAACTCTACCGGGCGGAGTGGCGGACGAAATCGTGGGATGATGGGGTAAATGAAACCTCTCGGAAGGAGGGATGTGGTGGCTGGTATCGGAGCTTCGAGGGTGGTTTTGATCACCGGCTGCTCTTCAGGCATCGGTCGGGCGACGGCGGAGCGGTTGGCGGGCAGGGGATGGACCGTCTACGCCACCGCCCGCAAGGTCGAGGACATCGCCGGTCTGGAACAGCGCGGATGCAGGCTGCTCACGCTCGACGTGACGGACGAGGACTCGATGCGAACGGCCGTCGAGGAAGTCGAGAAGGCCGAGGGCGCGGTCGGGATCCTCGTCAACAACGCGGGCTACAGCCAGTCCGGGGCGGTGGAGGCGGTGTCGATGGATAAGGTTCGCCGGCAGTTTGAGACCAACGTGTTCGGGCTGGCGCGGATGTGCCAGTTCGTGCTGCCGGGGATGAGGCGGCAGGGACACGGGCGCATCGTCAACCTGTCTTCGATGGGCGGAAAGCTGACCTTCCCGGGCGGCGGTTACTACCATGCCACCAAGCACGCCGTCGAGGCGTTGAGCGACGCGCTGCGCTTCGAGGTGGCGGGCTTCGGAGTCGAGGTCATCCTCATCGAACCGGGCATCATCCGCACCGGCTACGCTGAGGCGGCCGTTGGCTCGATGGGTGGACCCGAGACGGGCGGTCTCTACGCCACGTTCGACGCCGCCGTGGTACGGGCGACCCGTGACACCTATGAACGGGGACCGCTGGCGAGGCTGGGCGGAGGCCCCGAGACTGTCGCCGGGGTCATCGAGCGCGCCATCTCCGCCGAGAGACCGCGGGCGCGATACGCCGTTACTCCATCGGCGAGGCTGCTGATGACGCTCAGGCGGCTCATGCCGGATCGGACGTGGGACGCCTTCCTGCGCTCCAGCTTCCCGCGTCCCGGCCGGACGACCGGAGGATCGGCCTCCTAAAACGCCGGCACGGAGCCAGGAGCGGAGACCTCTCCAGGCGGCTCGACCCGCGCCCCGGCGAGGTCCACGTCAAGCGCCCAGGCTTTCGCCTCGACGCCCCACGACTCGAAGGCCTTTCGCATCGCGGAGGCTATCTTCCGGGCGTGCGTTTCGGGGGAGAAGGCGAGGACGGTTGGGCCGGAACCGGAGAGGCACGCCCCGTGGGCGCCGTTCGCAAGCGCCGCCTCGATCACGTCTTCGAGGCCGGGGACGAGGTGTGAGCGGTAGGGTTGGTGGAGGCGGTCTTGCATGGCGACGCGCAGGAGGTGGTACTCGCCGGTCGCCAGAGCGCCCAACAGGAGTCCGGAACGGCCGACGTTGAAGACGGCGTCACGGTGCGGGACGTTCTCCGGGAGGGCGCGCCGGGCTGCGGTGGTGGAGACGGCGAAATCAGGGACGGCGACGGCCACTTTCAGGTCCTTCGGTTCCAGGCGCACTGCGCTCACGCCCTCTGGGGTGAGGGTGCCGATGACGAGGCCGCCGAGGAAGGCCGGGGCGGCATTGTCCGGATGGCCGTCGAGCTCGCAGACGATGTTGAGGAGGTCGGGGGCGGCGATCTGGCCCCCGAACATTTCGTTCGCCGCGACCGCGCCACCCACCAGGGCCGCCGCGCTGCCGCCGAGTCCGCGGGTGGGGGGGATGCCGTTCTCCTGGAGGAGCCGGAAGTGGATGCCGGACTCGCCCACGATCTCCGCCACGAAACGCGCCGCCCGGTAGGCGGGATGCTCTGGTCCGCGCGGGATGAGGCCGGCCCCAACGCCGCGCACCTCGATGGACGGGGCGGAGGCCCGGTCCAGGCCCACGCGCATGGAAAGAGACAAAGCCAACCCGACCGCGTCGTAGCCAGGCCCCAGGTTCGCCGAGGTCGCCGGGACGCGGACGGAGATCACGAAGAGCGCGGGAGCCGGGAAGGACCGAAGGTGGCCGAACCGATGCCTTCGAGGCTCAGGACGACGCCTCCATGACCTTTGCGACGGCCTCGAAGGTCGCCTCGACGGGTTCGGGCAGCTTCGCGCTCTTCAATATGATGTCCGGGTCCTTGAGGCCGTGGCCGGTGAGGACACTGACCACGGTGCCCTCGGGGGCGCGTCCTTCGCGGGCGAGCTTGAGGAGACCGGCGATCCCGGCGGCGGAGGCCGGCTCGCAGAATACGCCCTCTTCTCGCGCCAGAAGCAACTGGGCTGCCAGTATCTCTTCGTCGGTGACGCTCTCGATGAGGCCGCCAGACTCGCGCATCGCGGAGAGAGCGCCTTCCTTGCTCGCGGGGGAGCCGATGCGGATGGCGCTCGCCACCGTCTCCGGTTCCTCGAAGTCGTGGCCCGTCACGAGCGGGGACGCGCCCTCTGCCTGGAAGCCGAGCATCCTCGGCGCGCTGTCGGCTTGTCCGGCGTCGCGCCACTCGGAGAAGCCCTTCCAGTAGGCGGTGATGTTCCCGGCGTTGCCGACGGGGATGGCGAGGGCGTCCGGCGGTTGGCCGAGGACTTCGCAGACCTCGAATGCGGCCGTCTTCTGGCCCTCGATGCGATCCGGGTTCACGGAGTTGACCAGGGCCACGTCGCCGCGGTCTTCGTCCATCCGGCGAGAGAGTTTCAAGGCGGCGTCGAAGTTGCCTTTGATCTGCACGATCCGGGCGCCGTGCGCCAGTATCTGGACGGCTTTGCCCATGGCGATCTTACCGGCCGGCACAACGACGAGACAATCCAGACCGGCCCGCGCAGCGTAGGCTGCGGCGGAGGCGGCGGTGTTGCCGGTCGAGGCGCACACGCAGACGCGGTTCCCGGCGGCCTTCGCCCGGCTGAGGGCGACCGTCATGCCGCGGTCCTTGAAAGATCCCGTCGGGTTCATCCCCTCGAACTTGAGGTGAACACTCGCGCCGACGCGCTCGGAGATACGGGTGGCTTCTATGAGCGGCGTGTCGCCTTCGCCGATAGAGGAGATGGCGTGGTCGGGGATCTCGGGCAGCCACTTGCGATAGCTCCGGATAACACCCTGCCTTAATGTCTGAGACCGAACTTCCAAAGTGGTCGCGCCTTTCGAGAGAGCAGCCTATAAAGGCTGGAGGTCATTTCGCCTGAAAGCTACCACGCCCGCTCCCGGCGTTTCAAGCGCGTGGCGCGGAGTCTTCGGGATAGAACTTCCGTATCAGGGGGGCCGTAATCTCCTCGACGATCCGGGCCTGCTCCGGCGTGAGGTCATCGCGCCATCCTCCCGGTGTACCTTTGCGATAGAATTTGCCAGCCCCCTTTTCACTCTCCGGCAACCGCTCCCACGAGTGCCGCTCGACCGCACGGGCGAGGTCTTTTTTCTCCGCCGGTATCCCGAGTTCGGAGTAGATGCGCGCCATCGTGCCCGGCGTATCCGTCCGGAGGTCTTCGTAGCGCACGAGTGTTTTGCGTCCACGATGGGCTTCGTAGGCTTCGCGGGCCTTCATCATGTGCCGCCGGTACGAGGCGGCCCTCCGGCGCACGAAGCGATCCGGACGTTCGTCGGCGAGGTTCTGGCGATCCGCCCGGTCCCCGCCGCGCCACTCGTGCAGCCAGCTCTCTCCCTTCGCGCCGTCCAGGGAAGAGGCCACGGCGTCTCGCGGGTCACGGACCAGCAGGATCATGCGGCTCTCCGGCAGCGCTTCCATGAGGAGCGGCGCGCCCGTGGAGCCGTTGGGCTCCTTGACGATAAGGTATTCGTCTGGAGTGAGGCGCGGATGCGAGAGACGGATGCCATCGAGGACGAAGGTTCTTATGGATTGGATCCAACCTCGCCGGATTGGATCTCCCATGATGAAATCGGAGGAGAGCAGGTTCCCCTCCTGGGCTCTCGCATGGAAGTCTCCAAAGAGCCTCCCGACCATCGGCTCCTCCCACACGCGATGATGCTTCATTTCGGCCATTATGCTCCTGAGCCACGTCGAGCCAGATCTCCCCGAACCGAAGATCCAGACCACGTTCTCCGGCCTGATGCCGCCCGTCCGATGAGCCGTCCCGGTCGTGAGCCTGGCCTGGTGAAGACGGCCTTTCAGCCGGTGATAGGATCGCCGGAGCTTCGGGTTGCGCCGGGCAAGACCTTTGAGCGAGCGGCGGATATTGTCCACGAATTTTCTCATCCCTTCCGGCGGCCAGTCTAGCAGACGAACTCCGCTATCTTCCCAGCGGTGGTCACCAGACACCCACTGTGCTTGACTGAAGAGATGGCTGAGAGCGTTAACAGGAAAGGCATCGTGCTGGCCGGCGGGTCCGGGACGCGGCTGTACCCGCTGACCCACGTCGTCAGCAAGCAACTGCTGCCGGTCTACGACAAGCCCTTGATCTACTACCCTCTATCCACCCTGATGCTCGCCGGCATCAGGGACATACTCGTGATCTCCACCCCCGAGGACCTGCCGCGCTTCGAGCGGCTGCTGGGCGATGGCTCCCACTGGGGCATCTCCCTGAGCCACGCCGTCCAGCCCGAGCCCCTGGGCCTCGCCGACGCCTTCGTGGTCGGGCGGGAGTTCGTCGGGAAAGATCCCGTGGCGCTGGTGCTTGGAGACAATATCTTCTACGGTCAGGGCTTCGGACAGACGCTGCGGCGGGCGTCGGCGCGGACGGACGGCGCGACGGTCTTCGGGTACTACGTGAGGGATCCGGAGCGATATGGTGTGGTCGAGTTCGATGGTGATGGGACGGTCCTCTCCATCGAGGAGAAGCCGGAGAGGCCGCGGTCACACTATGCGATCACGGGCCTTTCTTTCTCCGACAACGGCGTGCTCGACATCGCGGCTGGGATGGAGCCATCGGCGAGGGGTGAGCTGGAGATCACCGACGTCAACGTCGAGTACCTCCGGCGCGGCAAACTCTCGGTCGAGCTGATGGGACGCGGGATGGCGTGGTTGGATTCCGGCACCCATGAGGCGCTTTTGGAGGCGAATACTTTCATCGAGACCATCGAGAAGCGGCAGGGCCTCAAGGTATCTTGCCCGGAGGAGATCTCCTACCGCATGGGCTACATTGACGCCGAACAGGTCGCCCGGCTTGCGAAGCCCTTGACGAAGAACAACTACGGCCAGTATCTGTTGGATCTCCTGGAAGAGTGGCGTCCGTGAAGGTGATCGAGACTTCACTCCCCGGCGTGCTCGTCATCGAGCCAGACGTGTTCGGGGACTCGCGGGGCTTCTTCATGGAGACGTATAACGAAGCTCGTTATCGGGACGCGGGACTGCCGCATCGCTTCGTCCAGGACAACCTCTCGTTCTCGGCGCGGGGCGTGCTGCGTGGCCTCCACTACCAGAACCCGGATGGGCAGGGCAAGCTGCTCCACGTCCCGCGTGGCAAGGTCTTCGACGTGGCCGTGGATATCCGGGCCGGCTCCCCAACCTTCGGGGAGTGGACCGGCGTCACGCTTTCGGAAGAGAACAAGCGACAGCTCTGGGTCCCAGAAGGCTTCGCCCACGGCTTCCAGGTAACGAGCGAGAACGCCCTGCTCGCCTACAAATGCACCGCCCCGTACAACCGCGAGGCGGAGGGCGCGGTCCTCTGGAACGACCCGGAGATAAGGATAGAGTGGCCCATCGAAGAGCCGGCCCTATCGGAGAAAGACCGCGCCGCGCCCACTCTGCGCGAAGTCTCCGAAGACGCCCTGCCGTAGTACGAAAGTTGCTAGAACTCCATGGGTTTTACGTCGCCCTTCGCGGCTTGCGCCTTCGCCTGATCCACCTCGCGGCGGAGTTCCGGCACGGAAAGGCTTGCAACGCTGTTGCTAACCGGGTCACGCACTGTCGCGGCAAGGCCGTCAGCCTGGCGGATGTACGCCGTCTGATCGTAG
>JBPCLT010000022.1:0-11487 GCA_051003015.1 Rubrobacteraceae bacterium
GCGGCTTCGAGCCCGACTCCTGCTTTTACATCCAGAACGAAGAAAGCATCCGGGGCAAGACCCGGATAGATCTGAGCGTAGATCCGCCCCCGGACCTGGTCATCGAAGTGGATATCACGAGCCCCTCTCTCGACAAGCTCCCCATCTACGCACGGATCGGCGTACCCGAGATTTGGCGATACGACGGAGAGAAGATAGCCATCCTCAAGCTCGAAGACGAGGACTACCTGGAAGTCGCAAAGAGTGCTGCCTTACCGTCTCTCACCGGTGAGGTTCTTACGCGCTTCGTCAGGGAGAGCCTGACGCTGGCACGCGGAGCTTGGACACGCCGGGTGCGCGAATGGGCGAGGGAACACACCGGCTGAACTCACTTCAGCCGCGCCGGACACGGTAGCCGATTTGCCGTAGCTGGGCGAGCAATCGTAGCTCGGCTTCCTCCGCGTCACCATGAACGTACCGCAGCGGCACGTTCATGGTCTGCTCGTCACCCGCGCCGCCGAAGCGGATGACCATGGCGTCGGCGCTCCGCGTCACGGTCGCCTCGGGGTAGCGGTTCGTGTTCGGCAGCCCCATGAGCCTCATCGTCGTCCCACCTCTCGTCTCGCTCGCCGGCGTCAATGCTAGACTCAGCGGCATCTGAAAACCACCGGCGGAGCGGCGCGTATGTTTCGGAACGAAGGTATCGGAGAGAAGTCCCGGCGCGGCAGCAAGACGAAGACGCGGGTGCGAATCGTGGAAAACGGTCGGACGCGCCTCAAGTCCGACGTCCTGGCGACGGAGGAGCCAATGGAGGTCCGGCTGGTCACTGACGGCAAGACGCAGACCGTCGCCGTCACCATGCGGACGCCTGGTGCGGACTTCGAGCTGGCGGCGGGGTTCCTGTACGGCGAGGGGATAGTGGGATCCAGCGACGACATACTCAAGATCAGCTACTGCGTGGACCCCGAGGTAGACGCCGAGCAACAGTACAACATCGTCAACGTGGAGCTACGAGGAAATAAGGAATACGACCTTCGTTCACTGGAGCGGCACTTCTACACCACGAGCGCGTGCGGGGTGTGCGGCAAGGCGAGCCTGGAGCAGTTGGAGCTTCGAGACTGCCCTGTCATTCCGCCGGGTCCTGTGGTTTCGGCGGAGACCATCACCTCCCTGCCGGACAAACTCCGGGAGACGCAACGGCTCTTCGATTCGACGGGCGGTTTGCACGCGGCGGCGCTCTTCGACGCGGAGGGGAGTCTCGTCACTCTTCGGGAGGACGTGGGCCGTCACAATGCCACGGACAAGCTCGTCGGGTGGGCGCTGCTTGAGGGGAAGTTGCCGGTCTCGGATCACATCGTCATGGTCAGCGGCCGCAGCAGCTTCGAGATCCTCCAGAAATCCCTGACGGCCGGGGCTCCTATCGTGTGCGCCATCTCCGCGCCATCGAGTCTCGCGGTGGATGTGGCTCGCGAGTTCGGGATGACCCTGATCGGCTTCCTGCGCGGCGAACGCTTCAACGTCTATTCGGGGAACGAGCGGATAGAGCAATCAGCCAAAACAGAGAGCTGATTGCTAAAGGTCTTTCAGAGGAGCAGCAGAACGGCGAACCCGAGGACGGCTCCGGCCACGATCCCGAGGAGCCCAGCCGCCGCGAGAGCAAGGTAGCCCCCGACGACCATGCGGTTGCTGCGCGGCTTCTCCGTGCGCCATCGGGGATCGTCGGCCGCGGCCCGCGCGACCTCGCACGGGTCGGCCCGAAGGTCCACGACCGCCACCTCGGGCAACTCGGGGTGGAGGGCCAGGGACACGAATTGTTTGCGAGCACCCAGGCTGAAGGCGGGAGGCACGAGCGCCGCCACCATGCGGGGCGAAACGTCCCCGATGACGTCGAGTACGACCACCAGGGTGTGGGACCCCGGCTCCGATGCTCGCCCGGCCCCTGGCACATCGGCCCATTGACTGCGCTTGACGCGGCGTCGACGGACCCGTCCTACCGCCGTTCGGTGGCGTACCCGGGCCTCAACGATCTCGCGGCTCCCCCGCTCGAGCTCGGCTATTAGCCGGCGATCCGCCCGACGTGTCGCAACGATGACGCCCACGCACCAGGCGACCTCGAGGATGAGGAAGGCGGCGAAGATCCCCAGCACCACCGTCAGATCGTCCATCGCGTCATCCAACCCCAGACTCGATGCGAAGAGAAGGGGAAGCAGGAGCCCGAAGGGAAGCATCTGGAAGAATAAGGACTTCCGGGTGAACGACGCCAGGTCGTTGAGCATGGGCACATTCTACCTGCCAGCGCCCGGCACGTTCTCGCGACCCGTCGCCGGTGGTTCAGGTGATGACGGCGGCTGGCCCGGCAGCGCAACCAGGATATGAAGGCTCTGTGATACCGGGGCGCGGGTTCGCCGCATCCGCGCGTTCGGGAGTCCGCGGTTTTGGGATCGCCGCTTTCACAGCGGTTTGCTGAAGGTCTATCCTTCAGCAAACCGCTACTACGAGAACAGGGCGACCACGCTGATAAGCGTCTGGTAGACGCCCCACAAAAGCGGTATCAGCACCAGAGCCCACAGCACGACAACCGGGACCCAATTCGTGCTTCCGCCGGAGTCTCCGCCTCTTTGCTCGGTCATCTATCCTCCTTACGCCAGCTCGCCGGCGGTCTTGCCGGAGACGGTGGAATCTTTCTCGCGTCCCTCTTTCCGCCCGGATTCCATGTGGAACCTCGGGTCCACGGGCCGGACCAGCATGTTCGCTATGAAACCAACGACCAGCACGCCGACCATGATGAACAGAGAGAGCGTGTACAGGTCCGCCCCGGTGCGTCCGGCGGACGTCTGGTAGTCGGCGATAACGTTGATGATGAGCGGACCCGCGACCCCGGCGGCCGACCACGCCGTCAAGAGCCTGCCGTGAATGGCCCCCACCTGCGCGACGCCGAACATGTCCTTGAGGTAGGCCGGGACCGTGGCGAACCCGCCGCCATAGAAGCTGATGATCACTATGGCGACAAGCAGGAACAGCCCGAGCGATGCCGATCCGAACGAGGCCAGCAAGAAGTACATGACCGCGCCGACCCCCAGATACATGATGTACGTCGGCTTGCGCCCGATGTAGTCCGAGGTCGAGGACCAGCCAATTCGACCGGCCATGTTAGCCAGCGACAGGAGGCCGACGAACCCCGCCGCCGCAGCCGCCTCGACGGAGAAGTAGTCCTGAATCATGGGCGAAGCCTGCTCCAGAAGCCCGATCCCCGCCGTCACGTTGCAGAAGAGCACGGTCCACAACAGCCAGAATTGGGGCGTGCGGATCGCGCTGCTCGCCGACACGTCGGCGGTGGTCTGCATGCTGCTGGATTCCTCCTCGGTGGGGGGAGTCCAGCCCTCGGGCCGCCAGCCCTCAGCGGGCAGTCGCACGACGAACGCGCCGGCCATCATCGAGATCAGATACACCGCGCCCAGGGTCAGGAAAGAGGGCACGATCGCATCCACCGGATTGCTGGCGTAAGCCGACAGCAGCGTGCTTGAGAGCGGAGAGGCGATCAGCGCGCCGCCACCGAAGCCCATGATCGCCAGCCCCGTAGCCAGCCCCGGCCGGTCGGGGAACCATTTGATCAGGGTAGACACCGGAGAGATGTACCCGATACCTAACCCGATGCCTCCCAAAAACCCATACCCCAGATATACCAACCATAACTGCGTGGTGGCGACACCGAGCGCCCCGATGAAGAACCCGCCCGCCCAGCACAGAGCGGCGGTGAACATCGCAGTGCGCGGCCCCACGCGCTCCACCCAGGTACCGAGAATAGCCGCCGAAAGGCCAAGCATCACGATCCCGATGCTGAAGATGATCGCAACCGGCGTCAGGCCCGTCCCGAACCGTTCTACAAGCGGGTTCTTGAACACGCTGAAAGCGTAGATCTGACCAATAGAAAGATGCACCATCAGGGCCGCGGGTGGTATCAGCCACCTGTTGAAGCCCGGCCCGGCAATGGTCCTCTCCCGCGAAAGAAAACTGATGGCTACCTCCTTGCCCCTCCGATACGACGCACCGGATGTTAGTTAGATGTCAAGCGCATGTCAACCGGCGGCCATGCTAGGCAATTCCGGCCATCGAAGTTAGAATCAGGAGATTAGATAAACTTCGCTACAAAGGGGTGAGCCGGATGGTGACGGCGACGGAGAAGGTCCAGGAGAACGGCAAGGCAAACGGCACGCGGGAAGTAGACACTATCTGCGGTTTCTGCGGCGTAGGTTGCGGCCTGACGCTCAAGGTCGAGGAAGGCGTGATCCAGAAGGTCGCCGGCCAGAAGAGCAACCCATCAAGCAAGGGCGAGGCGTGCATCAAGGGCCGCGAAGGCTGGCGTCATCTGTACAGCGAGAAGCGCCTCACGACGCCGCTCATCCGCAAGGACGGCGAGCTGGTCCCCGCTTCGTGGGATGAGGCGTTGGATCTGTGCGCGAGCAAGATGACCGAGATCAAAGACGAGCATGGAGACGATGCCTTCGGGATGTTCAGTTCCTCGCGCTCGAACAACGAGTTGAATTACCTGGCCGGTAAGTTCATCCGGCAGGTACTCGGCAACAGCAACATAGACTCATGTAACCGCGCCTGACACGCTGCCAGCGTCACCGGTCTGGTGGCAACGTTTGGAGCGGGCGGGGCGACTACTTCTTACGAGGAGTTCGAGAACACCGACGTAATAATCTGCTGGGGCAGCAACACGATGGAGTGCCATCCCATCATCTACAACCACATGCGTCGCGGCATCAAGAACGGCGCGAAGATGGTCGTCATTGACCCGAGGAAGATAGATCAGGTAAAGAAAGCCGACAAATGGCTCGGCCTCAACGTCGGCACCGACATTGCCCTGGCGAACGCGATGGGCCACGTCATCATCGAGGAAGATCTGCACAACAAGGAGTTCGTCAAGCGGGCGACGAAGGGCTTCGAGGCATACAAAGAGAAGGTCGCAGGCTACACGCCGGAGTACGCCGAGCAGATAACGGGCGTCCCGGCGGATGACATCCGCGAGGTGGCCCGCATGTACGCCAACGCGGACAAAGCTACCCTGAACTGGACGCTCGGCATCACCGAGCACCACAACGGCGCGGATGGCGTGTTCGCGCTCATAGACCTCGGTCTACTGACCGGACACGTCGGCAAGTACGGCTCCGGCCTCAATCCCCTGCGCGGGCAGAACAACGTGCAGGGTGGCGGCGACATGGGCGCTCTGCCCGACAAGATGGTCGGCGGCTGGACTTGGGACGACCCGGAGGCGCACGAGCTGTTCGAGGAAGTGTGGGGCTCGCCGTTGCCTGAGAAGGCAGGCAAGAACCAGCCTGAGATGATGGACGCCGTGGCGAACGGCGACATCCGGTGCATGTACGTCATCGGGGAGAACCCTGTGCAGTCCGACGCCGACGAGCACAAGCACGAGAGGCTCTTCGGGAGCCTGGACTTCCTGGTGGTGCAGGACATCCTCATGACCAAGACGGCCCGGATGGCGGATGTGGTGCTTCCGGCGGCGGCGAGTTGGGCCGAGACTGATGGGACGGTTATCAACAGCGAGCGGCGCGTGCAGCGGGTGCGCAGGGCCGTTGACCCGCCCGGCGAGGCCAGGGACGACAGCATGATCCTGCGCGACATCGCCCGTCGCATGGGCCACGACTGGGACTTCGAGACCGCCGAGGAAGTATGGGACGAGGTGCGCCGTCTCGCGCCCAAGTTCAGCGGCATCAGCTACGAGCGGCTGGAGAAGTACGGTGGCATCCAGTGGCCGTGCCTGGACGGGAGCTTCGAGGAGATCTCCGACAACACCCCCAAAGAACAACTCGCCGCCAGCACCCGAGGCGCCGAGAACGCCGAAGGCGGGGCCGTTACCACCGACGTGGTCGAGAAGCCGGGGCCGGGCACCAGTTTCCTGCACGCCGAGCTATGGGCCGAGGAAGTCGAGAACCGGGCGCCGTTCACCCCCGTGGATCACGAGGGGCCGGTGGAGATGCCCGACGAAGAATATCCGTACCAGCTAACCACGGGCCGCCGGCTCGCCTTCCACAACACCGGCACGATGACCCAGGACTACAAGAAGGTCAAGGACAACGAGGAGTTGCTGGAGATCTGCGCCGAAGACGCCGAGAAGCACGGCATCGAAGACGGCGACTTTGTCAGAGTCAGTTCCCGGCGCGGGACCGTCGAATCGGTCAAGGCCCGCGTCACGGATCGGGTGAGGCCGGGGCTGCTCTTTATGGGTTACAGCTTTCCGGATCAGGTGCCGACCAACGTCCTGACCATCAACGCCATAGACCCGTAGTCAGGGACCGCCGAGCTAAAAGCCTGCGCGGTGAGCATAGAGAAGGCGTGACCAAGCGACACCGAGTTGCCGGGCGTGGCAGAACCCGTTTTCGAGGAGATTCTGCCGCGCCCGGGGTGTAATCATCAATTATTGGGCACGGTGCAATTTTCGAGCATGCATTAGCCTAATGCAATAATCAGATAGGAGCGCCACGTATATGATGATCCAGCCAAAGTACCAGAAGCTCAACGAACTCCTGGCTGGGCGGCTTTTCCGTATTCCGCCTTATCAGCGCGCCTACAGTTGGGGACAGAAGCAACGCAAAGACCTCTTCTCCGATATCAACCGCCTGCGTGATGCTGACGGCGATCCCGTGCATTTCATGGCGACTATGGTTGGCCTCAATCGGGGCAAGCAGACTATTGCAACGAATGAATTCCACGAGATCGAAGTCGTCGACGGTCAACAGCGCCTCACAACCCTCATCATTTTGTACAAGTGTCTGTCGCTGGCACTCGATGAAAAAGACAAGGACGAACTCTCGTTTGCGAAGGAGATAGAAACCCTCCTCGTCAAAGGCGACGATGTCAACCTACTGCTCCTCCAAACCAATCACGACACATCCCACTATTTCGTTACTTTCCTCCGAGACGGAACGTACCCATCAGCAAGAGAGGCAACAACGCTAGCGGATCGCCTTCTTCTCGAAGCGATGGAGGACTGTTCTAAATTTGTCGCCCAGTGGGAAGGGAGCAAACTTGAGTTGGGCATTGTACTGAAGAACAGACTGGCGCTCATCTTCCATGAAGTCGACGATGAAGCCACAGTCTATTCAGTCTTTGAAGTTTTGAACAGTCGCGGTCTCCCGGTTGCATAGCTAGACCGCCTCAAGAGTGCCCTTATGGGAACGGTATTCGAGTACAGCGAAGGCAATAAGGAAGAGACAATCAAGGAACTTCACCATGTTTGGGGAGAGATCTATCGCTGGGTCGGTCTCAACCAGGGAATGAGCTCTGAGTCGCTTCGGTTCGCTGCAACACTCAAGAGCGCAGATAGACTCAGTAAGGTCCAGAGCGAAGAGGCAGCGGTCGAGACACTGCGAGAGCTCGCTGGCAACTCCGCGAAGGGAACGATCGAGGTCTCGAACTGGATTTTGAAAGTTGTGAAGGCAGTCGACAAACTCGTGGCAGATAAAAGGCGCACCGCAGTTACCAAGATTGCGCACGCACGGCTACTGGCCGTGGCCATTGAACTCAGCAGCATGTCCGATTCACAACGAGATGAACTACTCAACGTATGGGAGAAGGTCACGTTCCGAATCTTTGGCATGTGTCGGAGAGACGCAAGAACAGGCGTTGGATACTACGTTCGGCTGGCGCGCAAACTATTCATCGAAGGCATGGAGCATGAGGATGCCCTGAACGCGATCCGCGCTCTAGGCACTGGGGACTTTGCGATCGAGTCCGCTGTCGAGCAGTTGCGGCACGAGAACTCCTATGAGGGCTGGGAAGAGGAACTACGATACTTCATGTATCGTTATGAGGAGCACTTGGCCCGTGAACAGGGGCTGACATTCAGTAACGAGCAATGGGAGCGCATCTGGGAGGATGCACCCGCTAAGAGCATTGAGCACATCTCCCCGCAGAGTAGGGGGAGAAGCTACGTTCATCGACTCGGCAACCTCACACTGCTTCCTCCACGATTGAACTCGAAACTACGTGACATGAGTTCATCAAAGAAGGCGAAAGACTATGAGAAAACGGGCCTTCTGATCACGGCAGAGTTGAAGCCAGATTTGAACAGATGGAAACTTGACTCTGTTAAGAAACGAGAAGAACGTCTCCTCAAGTGGGCCAAACAGGAATGGGCAGACTGAAATAACTGCGAACGATGCATCACGCAATCTATCGCGTCGAGTCGTTTCGGATCGTTGGACCATATACCTTGCGCGTGAGGTTCGACGATGAAACGGAGCAAACTGTAGACTTTCGACCTGTTTTGGAGGGGGATCTCTACGGGCCATTGCAAGATCAGGAACTGTTCGATCGGGTACGCATAGATCCCGAAGTACACACTCTGGTGTGGCCGAACGGCGCGGATTTCGATCCGGCAACGTTGCACGATTGGACCGAGCTACTGCCCGCGATGAAAGATTGCGTTCAGCAATGGAAAACGGTGTCAACGTAGATTTCTTGACGCTTGTGTTGCACTCATCTACTCTCTATGTATGGACTACAGTGACATCATAACTATCGAGCCGGGGAAGCGTGGCGGGAAGCCGATCATTCGCGGTTTACGCATCACCGTGCAAGACGTACTGGAGTATCTGGCCAGCGGCATGAGCGAGGATGAGATCCTGGCCGACTTCCCGGACCTCACCCGCGAGGACATCCGGGCTTGTCTTGCGTTCGCCGCCGACCGTGAGCGCAAGCCGACGTCCACGCCTCCCCTTTGAGGCTCCTCGTGGGCCTCCGCGAAATGGAAGAGGAGCGCGGCATACGAACTTGCTGGTCCACGGATCGCCACCTCGGGCTGACGGGGATGTCCCTGGCCATTGATGCGCGCTGACCACTTCCTGTGACAGAGTGGTGGTTTCCTCGAAACTGGATGTTCGCACGCCTTCGTTTGTATTCGCTTGACCGTTTTATAGGCTTGCAATATAGTGCCGTGCGAGAAGGCAGGGGAACACAGGAAAGGAGCTTCGTGGAGAGGCAAGATGAGTGGGTTCGCATCGAGCGGACGTCGGCGTTCAAGGAACTTATGCAAAAAAAGAAGGCTTTCATCGTGCCGGCGATGATCTTTTTCTTCGTCTTCTATTTTACGCTGCCGGTTCTGACGGCCTTTACCACGGTGTTGAACGGCGCGGCCTTCGGGCCGATATCCTGGGCTTACGTGTACGCTTTCGCGCAGTTCGCCATGACCTGGGGCCTCGCCTACGCCTATATAGGCCAGGCGAACAAGTGGGACGACCTGGTGGATCGGGCTCGTCAAGAGGCCGCGGAAGGGGATAGCAAGGCATGAACTCCACCGATATCACGGCTTTCGCGTTCTTCATCGCGATCATCGCCGTCACGCTCATCATCACCTACTGGGCGGCCAAGAGGAATACGGACACCGCACACCACTACGTGGCGGGAGGGGAGATCAAACCCTGGCAAAACGGCCTGGCAATCTCCGGCGACTACCTCTCGGCGGCTTCCTTCCTCGGCATAGCCGGGGCCATCGCCCTCGAAGGCTTCTCGGGCTTCTTCCTGTCTATCGGCTTCCTGGTGGCGTTCCTGGTGGTCCTCTTGCTCGTGGCAGAGCCTTTGAGGAACCTCGGCAAGTACACCGTCGGCGACGTGCTCACGGCCCGGTTCAACGCCAAGGGGGTGCGCTCGGCCTCGGCGCTCAACACGTTGGCGATCAGCATGTTCTACATGATCGCGCAGCTCATCGGCGCGGGCGTGCTCATAAGCCTGTTGCTGCCGATCTCGTTCAACGTGTCGGTCATCATCGTGGGCATCCTGATGACCGTCTACGTCGTGGCCGGCGGCATGGTGGCCACGACCTGGATCCAGATCACCAAGGCCGTCTTGCTGATCCTAGGCTCCATCGGCCTGTCGATAGCCGTGCTAGCCCAATTCGGCTTCAACCCGATAGCACTTTTCAGCGCGGTGGAGAACGAGGTCGGCCGCGCGGCGATCGTGCCCGCCCCCCCCGCCGGTCTCGTGCCGGGGCTGGATACGATCTCGCTCAACATCGCCCTGGTCCTGGGGACGGCGGGGCTGCCGCACATCCTGATCCGGTTCCTCACGGTCCCGGATGCGAAGGCGGCCCGCCGCTCTATCATCGTGGCGACCTGGGTCATCGGGGGGTTCTACCTCCTGACCCCGATCCTCGGCTACGGCGCCACGCTGCTGGTCGGCCGGGACACCATCGCCCAGCAAGACCCGGGCGGCAACCTGGCCGCCCCGCTGCTCGCGGAGGCCCTCGGGGGTCCGATCTTCCTGGCGTTCATCTCGGCGGTCGCCTTCGCGACGATCGTGGCCGTGGTAGCGGGCCTCGTCATCGCCGCGTCCAGCGCCTTCGCCCACGACTTCTACACCAACGTGATACGCCACGGCGAGGCGAGCGAGCAGGAGCAGTTCAAGGCCGCACGCTACACGTCCGCGGGCATCGCGATCACCGCCATAATCCTCGCCCTGCTCCTGCAAGGCGCGAACGTGGCGTTCCTCGTGGCGCTGGCCTTCGCCGTCGCCGCGAGCGCGAACGTCCCGGTCATCCTGCTCCTCATCTTCTGGAAGGGCTTCAACACGACCGGCGCGATCGCCGGCATGCTGACCGGGCTCATATCCTCGGTCGGCCTCGTGGTCCTGAGCCCCACCATCCTCGGCGACGCGGCCATCTTCCCCCTGACGAGCCCGGCCATCGTCTCCGTGCCGCTCGGGTTCCTGGCCTGCTACCTGGGCACCAAGCTCGGCGGCAAGAGCGCCGAGCGCGAGATGAGCGAGGGACGCCAGACTTCCTACGATGAGATCTACGTCCGCGCCAACACCGGCATCTCGAACATCGAGCAGGAGATCCGGGAAGCCGCCCCGGAAACGGAGCAGCGCACCTCGTAACACCCGGCTACCTTGCTACCATCCCGAGCCCCCGTCTTCACCGGCGGGGGCTCTTCTTGTATGCTCACCCCGCGATGGGCGTCAACCCGTGGACATAATGGTTCGGCACGCGGAACCCTCCGACGCGGAGGCCCTGCACCGACTCTTCCAGGCCCGCTCCGTCATAGCCGGCACACTTCAACTCCCCTTCCCGAAACTAAGCCTCTGGCGCGAACGTCTCCAGAACACGCCGGAGGGCCTCTACCAACTGGTCGCCTGCATCGAAGAGGAGGTCGTCGGAAGCCTGACCCTGCACACCTCGCCGACGCGCCAGAGGATGCGTCACTTCGGCAGCATCGGGATGGCCGTGCGCGACGACTGGCAGGGAAGGGGCGTCGGAACGGAGCTGATGCGGGCGGCGCTAGACCTCGCTGAGAACTGGCTGAATCTCACCAGGATCGAGCTCGACGTCTACACGGACAACAAGGCCGGCATAGCCCTCTACGAGAAGTTCGGCTTCGAGAGAGAGGGAACCCACCGCCGCTACGCCTTCCGCGACGGCGAGTATGTGGACGCCTACTCCATGGCCCGCATCCGGGGCTGAAGGATTGAAAATCAGAAACCTCGCTACAA
>JBPCLT010000023.1:0-15644 GCA_051003015.1 Rubrobacteraceae bacterium
TAGGATTGTCCAGGCGATAGTCACCCCACCCGCTGCGGGAAACAGCTTTTTCCATAGCGGTTCGTGACACTTCTCTCCGTAAAGCGTTGGGGCGCATTTCTAACTGGACTTTGGCTACCGGATAACCATCGTCCGCCCCCATTGCATATCCGATCAAGCAAATCAAATCGTACCCATGAAGCGGAATTTGTCTGAAGTAACGACCTAGCCTCGTAATGTTTCCTCGGTCAGCAGTTTCGCGCTTCATCTTGTTTCCAGCAAAGGCTTCAACCTCAGTCCTGACCTCTCCATCCAAAGTCTCATCAAAGACCTCGAACGCACGCGGCACACCCGAGAGCGCCATGAGATCCATTGTGGATAAGCGGTAGCTTCTTGCCATGCCCTGCTCTTCCATGAATAACATTACCTCCTCGACGAGTGCGTCTGCTTCCACCGTTTGCAAGAACCTGTAGAAATCGTGCCACCGTAGTTGACAGAACTCTGTGCTTTGAGTGCCAGCAAGGATTTCTTCTTTCTCTTTCGGATCGTAAGCGCGAGTTATGTAGGCGAGCGTCTTTCTCGTGCCGGTCATCTTGTCCAGATGCTCAGCGTACCTTCTCAGTTGTTCCTGCCCTTCCCAAGAGCCGATCTTCGACTCGACCATCACGACATCTATCGAGCTTTCCAGTTCGGCGTCTTCAACAGCCTGGTAAACCTCCACGATCAGGTCCGGGCGGCTCGCGCTGCCGTGTTCCTCGAGCGCCACAAAGGACTTCTGTGTTGTTACGCGGATGTATCTCTGGTCTTCCCCGGAGACAGACGTTATCAGATCCAGGTCATCCAGCCAGGACAGACAAAGCTCCGGACGCCGCTCGAAAAGCCGGGCTACCGCTTCGGTAAACAGGTCTTCGACTCGTCTCGCCCCGACGAAAAGCGGGAGCAGTCTTCCCAGCAGGCTCGTCAACGGTTCTGATCCAACTTCTCGATCAGCTGCCCGACTTCCTCTATACGGGGTTCGAGGTCGGAGAGCCGGTTGCTCCTGGCCGAGATGACCACTACCTCCAGGTCGAAGCGCGAGAGATCTTGCTGGTGTGGGATTCCCCGGTCGGTGGTGAGCAAAAGGTCGAACTCTTTTTCGGCGAGGGTCAGCAACTCTCCGTTCTTCTTCGAGTCCCAGCCGCGTTCCCGGACGGTTACGACCTCGACTCCTTCCGGGAGCAGCCGCTTGAGCCGCCGGTCCAACATCTCATCGAGGAGCACTCGCACCCACGATCTCCTCCACCACCTCATGAGACATTTCCAGATATGCCACCGCCTGCTCGCGGCTCACCCCAGGAAATCCATCCAGGAAGTAATCCAGGGTGTCCCCAGCAGCCAGATAATCCACCAGGTTCTTCACCGGCACCCGCGTCCCGGCAAAGACGAGATCCCCGTTCAACACCTCGGGGTCCCGCGAGACTATGCCGTGCCCCCAGTCCATCAGCACCACGACTCCTCATGTTGGCTGCCCGTCAGGAGTGCATTGTAAACCGTGCTACGACCCACATTCGACAGCCACCGGTCTTACGAAGCGACCTCCTGTAGCTGGCGCTCCAGAGTTTTGATCTCATCGCGCAGCCTGGCCGCGTACTCGAACTTGAGCTCTTCGGCGGCCTCCATCATCTCGGCTTCGAGGTCGGCGATGAGGGTTCGGATCTCGTCCGGGTCGCCGGGGGCTTCTCGAGCAGCCTTCTGGCGCTGGGTCTTGTAGAGGCCCTTCGCCTCGGCGGCGATGAGGATGTCGGAGACGCCTTTCGTGATGGTGCGAGGCTCTATGTTGTTGCGCTCGTTGTACGCGGTCTGGATCTCCCGCCGCCGCTCCGTCTCCCCTAGCGCGACGCGCATGGAGTCGGTCTCCCGGTCGGCGTACATGATGACCCGCCCCTTGACGTTCCTCGCAGCCCGCCCGATGGTCTGGATCAACGCCCGCTCCCCACGCAGGAAACCTTCTTTATCAGCGTCCAGGATGGCGACGAGCGTGACTTCGGGGAGGTCCAAACCTTCTCGAAGGAGGTTGATGCCGACGAGCACGTCGAACTCGCCGGTGCGCAGGCCGCGGATGATCTGGATGCGGTCCAAAGTCTCGATGTTGGAGTGCATGTAGCGCGCCTTGACGTTGTGCTCAAGCAAATAGTCCGTCAAATCCTCGGCCATCTTGATGGTGAGCGTGGTGATGAGCACCCGCTCACCGTGCTCGACGCGCTTGGCGACCTCGTTCAAAAGGTCGTCTATCTGGTTCTTCGTCGGACGCACCTCGACCTCCGGGTCTATGAGGCCGGTGGGACGGATGATCTGCTCCACTATCTGCCCCGAGTTCTCCAACTCGTAAGGCCCCGGCGTCGCCGACACGAACACCAACTGGTTGCTCTTGAGCAAAAACTCATCGAACTTCAAGGGCCGGTTGTCCAGCGCTGAAGGCAGCCTGAACCCGAAATCCACGAGCGTCGTCTTCCGGCTCTGGTCGCCGTTGTACATCCCCCTCACCTGCGGCAGCGTGATGTGCGACTCATCCACGAACGTCACGTAATCATCCGGGAAGTAATCGAGCAAAGTGTACGGCGTGGAGCCCGGCGGACGGCCGTCGAGGTGGCGCGAGTAGTTCTCGATGCCGCTCGTGTAGCCGAGCTCGCGCATCATCTCAAGGTCATACTGCGTCCGCTGCTTGAGCCGGTACGCCTCCAGAACTTTGCCCTCTTTCTCCAACTCGGCGTACCGCTCGTCCAGCTCCGCCTCGATGTTTTTGGTGGCGATCTTCAGCCGGTCCTCGCCGGTGACGAAGTGAGACGCCGGATACACCGTCACCACGTCGTGCTCGCGTAGGATCTCACCCGTCAGCGGGTCGGCCTCGACCATGCTCTCTGCCTCGTCCCCGAAGAAGGAGATCCGGTAGATGGAATCCTGATACGCCGGATGCACCTCCAGCACGTCGCCCCGCACCCGGAACGTGCCCCGGTTGAGCTGGAAATCGTTGCGCGTGTACTGGATGCGGACCAGGTCCCTGAGAACGTCGTCAAGGTCGTAGGAGCCGCGCTTCTCGAGGAGGACCATCTTCGAGCGGTACTCCTCCGGGCTACCGAGGCCGTATATTGCGGAGACGGAGGCCACCACGATCACATCCCGCCGCGTGAACAAACTACTCGTCGCCGAATGCCTCAGACGGTCTATGTCCTCGTTGATCTGGGCGTCCTTCTCGATGAACGTGTCGGTGCGCGGCACGTACGCCTCGGGCTGGTAGTAGTCGTAGTAGCTGACGAAATACTCGACGGCGTTGTTGGGAAAGAACTCGGCGAACTCGCTGGCGAGTTGCGCGGCGAGCGTCTTGTTGTGGGCGATGACGAGCGCGGGCCGCCCGGCCTCCTCGATGACGCGCGCCATCGTGTACGTCTTGCCTGAGCCGGTGACGCCGAGGAGGGTCTGCGCACCCATCCCGGCTTCGAGGCCGGAGGTGAGTTGTCCTATGGCCCGCGGCTGGTCGCCGGTCGGCTGGTATTCGCTGGTTACCTGGAAGTTACTGCGAGTTTCGATCTAGGTTCCTCCCGTAGAGATTTTCGTAGTCTTTCCGGGCTTCCAGAACGTCGTCCACGTACTGGCGGGTCTCCGCGAAAGGGATGTCGCGCCGCACGTCGAAGCCCTCATCGGAGAGCCAGCCATCCACCCGGCCCTCCCCCGAATTGTACGCCGCGAGCACCAGCCTCTCATCCCCCGAATACCTCCCGTCGAGGTAACTGAGGTACCACGCGCCCATCCTCAGATTGGTCCGGGGGTCGCGGTAATCCCCCCGGATGCCGCTCCGCTCGGAGATAAACTCCGCCGTGGAGGGGAGTATCTGCATCAAACCATAAGCCCCTTGATGAGACTCAGACTCGTGACCGAAGCGGCTCTCCGCGTACACGACCCCAGCGATGAGCGTCGGCTCCACGCCGTGCTCCTCCCCCACGCGCCGGATGGTCTCCTCGTACCGCAGCGGATGCGTCGCCCGCTCCACGGTCTCCGGAATCCGGAGCGCGACCGGCACGGCCGCAAGGGCGCAGACGCCGAGGACCGCCACCGCCACCAGCCGCCTCCGGCGGAACCGCCGCCGTCCGGATTTACGCCTCTTGCCCCGGACCACCGCCCGCCCCTCTCTCCTCCAACACCCTCTGAAACAACGCCTTCGCCTGCTCTCTAAGTTTATCCTGCCCAGCGCCGTTTTCTACGACGACATCGGCCCGCCTGGCCTTCTCCTCGCCAGAAAGTTGCCGCGCCTCTATCGCCCGCAACGCCGCCTCGTCCACCCCCCGCTCCGCCGCCCACGCCCGGCGCCGCTCCTCCGGCGCGGTGACGGCGACCGTGAGGTCGAATGATCCACTTCTCTCTCCCTCGAAGAGCAGCGGTATCTCGGCCACGAACACGCTTGCCTCCGACGCCGCTATTAGGCGATCCGTCTCGCGGCGCACCAGCGGGTGCAGGATGTCTTCGAGGTCCCGCAGCGCCTCCGCGTCCCCGAAGACCACGCGACCCAGGGCCTTGCGGTCCACTCCATGCTCACCCCGAACATGTTCCCCGAACCGTTCGGCCACGCGATGGATCGCCGTCTCGTCGCTTTCGAGGAGACTGTGGACGATTCCATCGGCCGAGACGGTCTCCGCGCCCAATTCACCGAGCATGCGGACGAAGGTGCTCTTCCCGGAAGCGTAAGGGCCGGTGACCGCGATGGTCACCGGCCCCTGTTTGGACCCCCGTTGGATGAGGTTCCGCTCTACTTCTCCTCCAGGTCCAGGTCGCGCAGGGCGTCGAAGGCGCCGGTGCGGAGGCCGCTGCCCTCGGAGCTGCTGCTCCGGCCGCGGTCGCCGCCGCGGTCTTCGCGCTTCGGGCGCTCGCTACGTTCGCCCCGGTCGTCACGCTCGCGGCGCGGCGGCTTGTCCTCGCGATCCTCGCGCTTCGGACGGAGAGAGAGCGAAAGCCTCCTCCTTCGGGCGTCCACGTCAATAATGCGGGCGTCCACCTCATCGCCGGAGCGTATGATCTCATCCGGCGTCTCCACATGATGCTCGGCCAATTCGGAGATGTGAATAAGACCCTCCACGCCCTCGGCCACCTCGACGAACGCGCCGAAGGAGACCAGCTTGGTTACTCTACCCTGGATCTGCTCGCCGACGCTGACCCGCTCGACAATCTCCTGCCACGGGTCCTTCCGCGTCTGCTTGAGGCCGAGCGAGATGCGCTCGCGCTCCCGGTCCACCTCCAGCACCTTGACCTTCATCTTCTCGCCCACCTCGACCACTTCGCTCGGATGGTCCACGTGGTTCCAGGAAAGCTCGGAGATGTGAATGAGACCGTCAATCCCTTCGAGGTCCACGAACGCCCCGAAGTCCACCAGGTTCGAGACCGTCCCCTCGACGATGTCGCCTTCCTGCAACGAGGTGAGGATGCGGTCGCGCTCCTCCTTGCGCTCCTCCTCCAGTACGGCACGGCGGGAGAGGACCACGTTGTTGCGGCTGCGGTTGAGTTCGATTACTTTGCATTCGAGCTTCTCGCCGAGGAACGCCTCCAGGTTGCGGACGCGACGGATATCCACCAGCGAGGCCGGCAGGAATCCGCGGAGGCCGATATCAATGATCAGACCGCCCTTCACCACCTCGATGACGGGCCCCTGGACGATGCGCTGCTCGTCGTAAGACTCCTGCACGCGGTTCCACGCCTTCTCGAACGCCGCCCGCTTGGCGGAGAGGATGAGCCGGCCGTCCTGGTCCTCTTTCTGCAAGACCAGCGCCTCGATGTGCTGCCCGAGTTCCACGATGTCGTGCGGGTCCGCGCCCTTGCGGATGGAGAGCTCGTTGGACGGGATGAGACCCTCGGACTTGTAGCCGATGTCCACGAGGACCTCGTCCTTGTCTATGCGGACGACGTCACCCTCGACGATGTCCCCGTCCTTGAAGTCTATGAGGACGCTGTCGTCAATGGGGATGACTTCCCCGTTCTCCTCCCGGAAGAAATCCCTCATGGTCAACTCGCGTGCCGCGTTCGTGGTGGTGTCTGTCATGTACCTGCTAACTTTCCTTTTGTTTTGGCCTGAAAAGCGATTATACAAGAATATATCGGGAGCATCGCCCGATGTGTCCGCTCTTACAAGGGCCGCACCCTTCCCCACCGGTACCCGGCCTTGACCTCGACCTCCAGCGGCGGGTCCAGGTCATAGGCCGCGACCATCCTCTCGGATGCGAGATCCGCGACCTCCTCCACTCTGTCTTCGTCCGCGTCGAAGACCAACTCGTCGTGGACCTGCATAAGCATGTCCGTCCCCATCGAACGCAGCCGCGGCTGGAGATCCACCATCGCCACCTTGATGATGTCGGCCGCCGTACCCTGCACCCTGGCGTTGAACGCGAACCGCTCGCCCTGTTTGCGCTCGTTCTTGTTTGCGCTCCTGAGTTCCGGCACGTAGCGGCGGCGTCCGAAGAGTGTGGTGACGTATGGATCGCCGCCTGTCTCCTCGGCGCGTTCGCGGGCCTCGGAGAAGGTGCCTTCGATCAGGGCCGTCACCTTCGGATACCGCTCCAGGTAGCGGTCTATGTAGCGATCCGCCTCCTTCGGGTGGATGCCGCTCCCGAGACGCATCGCCAGCCCGAAGCCGGAGATACCGTACAGGATGCCGAAGTTGACCATCTTCGCCCGCCGCCTCAGCTCCGGCGTCACGCTCTCCATGCGGACGTCGAAGATCTCCGACGCCGTCCTGGCGTGGATGTCCTCGCCACTGCGAAAAGACTCCACCAGCGCGGGCTCACCGGTCATGTGAGCCAGGATGCGCAGCTCTATCTGCGAGTAATCCGCCACGACGAGCCTGCGTCCCTCCGAGGCGGTGAAGGCGTCCCGGATACGCATTCCGAGCGGGGTGCGCACGGGGATGTTCTGGAGGTTCGGGCGGTCGCTGGAAAGCCGGCCCGTCGCGGTGGTGGTCTGGTGGAGCTTGCCGTGGATGCGGCCGTCGGCCTTGATCTCATTCTTGAGCCCGTCCACGTAGGTGCCCCGGAGCTTGGTCAACTCCCGGTAGCGTATGATGCGGTCGGCTATCGTGTGTCCCTGGAGAGCGAGCTGCTGCAATACCCTCGCATCGGTGGAGTAGCCGGTCTTGGTTTTGCGCGTGGGCGGGATGCCCAGATCCTCGAATAGCACCTCGCCGAGCTGCTTGGGCGAGCCGATGTTGAACTCGCGCCCCGCGTCCTCGTAGATGCGTCTTTCCAGGCCCTCGATCTCGCCCTCTATCTCCTCGCCGACCTCCTCCAGCACGCCAACCTCGACCGGCATCCCGGCCCTCTCAATATCCCCCAGAACGTCCGATAGCGGCAACTCCACGTCGTAGTACAGCCGCGCGAGCGCCATCTCCTCCAACTCCTCACTCAGCTTCGGGGAGAGCGCGTGGATCAAAGCCGCCCGCCGGGCCGCGTCTTCGACCCTGGAATCTTCATGCGCCACCTCGACCTCCGCGAGTCCGCGATCGGAGGCGAGGGCTTCCAGGTCGTATCTCCCGCCAGGCTTGACGAGGTAGGCGGCGAGGTACGTGTCGAACTGGGCGTCGCAGACGCCGAGGCTCTTGGCGTCGTGTACTTTCAGTGGCCGATCCGGAACCCCATCCACGAGCCGCGCCTCCTCATCGGAGACCACCGCACACCAGGAGCCATCCCCGACGGGCGCGGCGGCAACCGGATCGAAGCTCGGCTCGACTGGCTCGGAGGACAAGCGCACGGTCGTCGTCTCGAGCGGCTCTAGTTCCTCGCCACCGGCGACCGGAAGATCCCCCAGCCGGGCGGCCAGGCTACGGAACTCGTAACGCCTGGCGACCTCCCGTATCCCCGGCGAGACCCCCTCGAAACGCAGCGCCTCCGCGTCGAACTCGACGGGCGCGTCGAAGCGCATCTTCGCCAGCTCCAGCGACATAAACGCGCTCTCGCGGCCATCCTCCAGCTTCTTCTTCGTGCCCTTCGCGGAGATGGCCTCCAGGTTCTCGTAGACGCCAGCCACCGTACTGAATTGCTGGAGCAGTTTGGCTGCGCCTTTCGGGCCGATCCCACGCACCCCCGGAATATTGTCCGACGGGTCGCCGGTGAGGGCTTTGTAGTCCGGGATTTGCTCCGGAGTCACCCCGTACTCCTCGACAACCTCATCCCGGCCATAAGTCTTCGTCTCGGAGACGCCGCGGGTCGTGCGGAGCACCTTCACGTTCCCGTCCACGAGTTGCATGGCGTCCTGATCTCCGGTGACGATGAAGAGTTCCACGCCGTCGGGGACCTGCCGGGACATGGTCGCCAGTGCGTCGTCAGCCTCGAAGCCCTCGGCGCGCACGGCGGGGATGTTCATGGCGGCCAGGATCTCATCGAGATGGTCGAGCTGTACTTTCAACTCCTCCGGCATGGCGCTCCGTTGCGCCTTGTATTCGGGGAAGATCTCCATCCGGAAAGCGGGCAGGCCACTGTCCCACACCACCCCGATCCCGACCTCTTCCTCCGAATCAAGCAGCTTGAGGACCATGCTCGTGAACCCGTACAGGGCGTTGGTCGGGAGACCGCTGGAGGTCGCTATGCTCTGCGGCAGCGCGTAGAACGCCCGGTAGAGCAGCGAGAAACCGTCAATGAGATAGACACGCATTCACCCGATTATACCGGAGAAGCAGCCGGATCAGAGGGCCATTTCAATAGACGGGCGGGTAGTGTTTGCTGCGGGTGAGCCGTATACTGCCGGTCAGCCGCCCCGGCGGCCGATGCGTCTCCACAAAACACCGATTCATCCCAGGTCAACCGGCTATCGTCGCGCCACGTCATGTGCGCGGCCGCCACGAAGAAGGAGAAGATGCGCATGAGCACGGCCGAAGTAAACGGAGCTTCGATCCGCTACGAGACCCAGGGAGACGGAGATCCACTGGTCCTGGTACACGCCGGGATAGCGGACGGCAGGATGTGGGAGCCACAGATGGAGACGTTCACGCGGCAGTACCGTGTGATCCGGCACGACATGCGGGGGTTCGGGGAGACGGACCTGGTGGAAGGCCCATACTCGCACCACGAAGACCTGCGGGGTTTGCTCGACCACCTCGGCGTCGAACGCGCCGCCTTCGTGGGCTGCTCGATGGGTGGAGGAGCCGTCCTGGACTTCGCGCTCTCGTACCCCGAAAGGGTCGCTGCCCTCGTCCTGGTGGGCTCCGCCGTCGGCGGCTTCGACCCCGAGGTGGAGCCGCCGGAGGAGTGGGACGAGCTCGTGGCCGCCGATGAGGCGGGCGACCTGGAGCGGGTCTCCGAACTGGAGGTTCGGATGTGGGTTGACGGTCCCGGTCAAGGGCCGAACCGGGTGGAACCGGAGATCCGGGACCTCGTGCGGGAGATGAACCTGATCGCACTTCAAAACGAAGCCTCCGAATTGGGCGAGGAACTCGACCTGGAGCCGCCGGCCGCGGATCGCCTACACGAGATACAGGCTCCGACGCTCGTCATGATCGGCGACCTGGACCAGCCAAAGACCATCCAGGGCGCCGATCTCCTGTCGCGAAGCATCCCCGGCACCAGAAAGGTCACGTTGCCCGGCATGGCGCACCTGCCGAACATGGAGAGGCCGGAGGAGTTCGACCGGATCGTGCTGGATTTCCTGGCGGAGCAACGGTAACTCCGTTCGTGGTGAAACTCCTCGTCTAACCGCCGGCCACGCAGCGGAACCCCATGTTGCCCGTGGAGGAGTCGGGGGTGTTCGAACTGCGGGCCGCCACGCGGTAGCGGTTGCAGTAGGACTTGTGGCACAGGTACGAGCCGCCGCGCATGACCCTGGATGTCCCCGTGGGCGGGCCGGCGGGGTTCTCGACCGCGCCCCGGCCTTTTCTCTCATGGAAGGTGGCGCTGAACCAGTCCGAGCACCACTCCCACACGTTGCCAGATACGTTGTACAGACCATATCCGTTCGGCTCGTAGGAATCCACGGGGGCCGTCCCGACGTACCCGTCTTCGGCGGTGTTCCGGGTGGGGAACTCCCCCTGCCAGATGTTGCAGCGGTGCTCCCGGTTGGGCGTGAGCGTGTTGCCCCACGGGAACCTTCTCTGCTTCAGACCGCCCCTTGCGGCGTACTCCCACTCCGCCTCTGTGGGCAGGCGTTTCCCGGCCCACTCGCAGTAGGCCCGTGCGTCATTATGGGAGACGTGGACCACGGGATGGTCCTCACGGCCTTCGATGCCGGAGCCCGGTCCTTCGGGTTGTCTCCAGTACGCGCCCTCCACCCCACGCCACCACGGGGCGCCGCCGGCAGGGCCCTTGACCTTTCTTTCGGCCTCCATTGTCAGGAACTGGTGGAAGACGAACGACCACCCGAAACGCTCGGCCTCCGTCTCGTAGCCCGTGGCTGCCACGAACCGCGCGAAATCAGCGTTGGTCGTGGCGCGGGCGGCGATCCAGAAGGGGGACAGCGTGATCTTCCTCACCGGCCCCTCGCCGTCCTGGGGGAACCCTTTCCCGTCCTCGGTACCCATAAGGAACACGCCGCCGGGCAGGTGGACCATCCCCTCTTTCGAAGCCGTCCAGGATGCCACGCCCGCGCCAGTATGTCCGGGCTCGCTGTCTCGGAGACGTTCCGAAGCAGGCCTTGTCGCGGCGCAACAGGCTGGCGCGGCCTCTTCGTTCGCGTGTGAGCTCACGCCCTGTCCTCCCGCTTCCGTACGGGTATCGATCCGGGGGACGATACCGGCTGATCACCAGAGCCCTCCCTGCCGAACCGTAGCCTATCTTTCCAGATAGCCCGTAACCTTTCAGGTCACACTCAGTCTATCTTCTCGCCTCCGGTCGGCTCAAGCAGGCGGTGTCAGGGCACGAACCGATGGAAATACCACTCGGACACCGGAGAGCGGCTTCCGGGCGCTTGGGTCTCGTTCTGGGAGAGGAGATCCGTGCTTCCGCCTCACGCTGCGGTCGGGCGACGGGGCTCGGCTACCTCGGTGTGGACGCGGTAGTGTACGAAGAGCGCCGCCATATCGTCATGGAAGTCAGCGCACGTCTGGGGCTGGGGATCCAGAACGTCTCTGGCGCCGGCCTCGAAGGACTCCTGCGGTCCACCGAAAGAGCATAGCCCAACGACACCACGACAGAAGCCCGGCGCGGCTTCGACGCCGGGCTTCGGACCTTCTCACGTTGCGTTCGTTATTGCTCCGGCGCCTCGAACTCGAAGGTCCAGGGGCCGCGGATCTCCTTGCCGTCTTCGTCTTCCTTCGCTGCTTCCTCGGTTCGAGGAGGGCCCCAGATCTCCGTCACCTTCACCGACGAGCGACCCTCCACCGTATCTTCTAGCGTGAGCGACCAGCAGTCGCCCTCTAGATCATGGACAGGGAGAGGCTCCTCGACCTGGAAACCCGTCGGCGCCGTGCTCGGACGCCACAGGTAATCGTCGTTGGGGGAATCGAAGCAGACGATCCCTTGTGGCCTGCCCGGGGAGTTCAACACCCGCTCCAGGGTCAGCGTGATCCCTTCGACGGTCTTCTTCTGATTAACCTCGACCACGGGAACGGGACGCACAGGAACTTCAAAGTCGAAGGAGAATGGCCCGATGTCGGGAGTTTCGTCGTAAGGCACCGACGTGTCCCCCGGTTCGAAGATACCGGACTCTTCGAGGGCGACTTCCAGACGGAAGCTGTGCCTCTCGCCCGGCTTCAATCCCTCCGAGGGCGAGAAGATCGCCACGTTCGGCTTGGGCTGCTTCACGTCGCCCGCGTCGTCGGCATGGTACGTCGCCGAACCTTCAGCCATATCGAAGTCTTGCCCACTCCCGTCGGTGAGGTTCACGCGGGGTGGAAGCTCGGCTTTTTCTTCACTGGGGGTCCTGTCCCTGTCGTCTATCTGGACGGGCGAGAGCTCGCTCGGGTGCCCATCGAGGTTTCGGTTCTCCTTCAGGTCCTGCACGCTGTAACCGACCACTACGAACTTCGAATCGGCGTAGGCGTACTCGAGGGTGACCTTCGCGCCGCCGTCGGTCTGCTCCTGCCCTATCTCCGTCCCAAAATCTCGCCCCGCGCTGCCCGGCAAGGCCTCCCGGAACACGTCGTAGACCAACGGAAAGCCCGCGTAGGCGCCTGTGCTGAAAAGCATCACCAATAGCACCGCGAAGACCAGTCCCGAGCGCGTGCGGGGTACGAACCGGAACCGCCGGGACGAAGGACGCTCGGAACGCTTCCCGGCCAGTGTGCGATCCCGGATCTCGGGCCACGGGTCCGCCATCTCGGGCACCCTCATCTCGGCGTATCCGCGCAATGCCTTGCTTATGCGCTCGTGCCTATTCATGGTCTTTCCTCCTCTCCGGGAAATCGGGTACGGCGTTGGCTGGCACCGGCTGCTTTCGGGCCGTTGGCGCGCTCTCCCTGCGGAACTGTGGACGCAGGAGGTTCTTGAGACTCTTGCGAGCGGTGTTGAGGCGCGATTTGATCGTTCCTTGCGGAACCACCGCGCTCCCGGCCATCTCCGCCTCGCTCATGCCCAGGTAGTAGCGTTGCACCACCACCGCTCTCTGGGCGGGCGGCAACTGCTCCAGGGCCCGCCACACCCGGCGTTGGATCTCCGCCTCCTCAGTCTGCTCGTGCGGTCCCGTACCGGGGTCCGCGAGACGAGCCAGCAAGTCCTCGGTGTCTCCCTTGTAGAACGAGACCGTCCGCTCGCGGCGGGAGGCGGCCTTGATGGCGTCGTTGACAACGATCCTCATAAAGTATGGGCTGAAGGATCTGCTTTCGTCGAAGTGTCCGATCTTCTCGTAGACGCGCACGAAGGCGGACTGCACGATCTCCTGTGCGAGTCCTGTGTCGTGGACGATCAGGTCCACCGTCCTCACGGCCCTGGTGTGGTGAATCCTCACCAACACCTCAAGCCCGCCGATGTCACCTCCCTTGAGGCGCTGTATCGCTCTGCGCTCATCCATCCGTTTCCTCTCCTGGTTTACGTGTGATCGGGGATCCCTACTCCATATATCCCCGAGCAGCGGAAAAGGTTCGGAGATGACCCGGATGCAGCCTCTACAGGCGTCGAAATACCGGCTCCGCCTCGATGTCTTCACTGGCCGTCAGCTCGTATCGCTCCAGCAGGTAAGACTCGTACATTTCAGCCGTGAGGCGCGCCGCTTCCCCGTGCATCTTTCCGCCAGATGCTCTTCTTGCGTCTTCCCGGTTCTTCCACAGGCAGAAGGAAAGGCATTGGCCCCGCTCGTCGGCGTCGCCCTTGAAGTAGCGGAGCAGGCCGCCGGATCCCAGGGCCTCCTTGTAAGCGTGGTCGTCGTATTCGCGCAGGAGATCCAGGTCCGCCGTCATGCGACGCACGGATCGGAAGACGACCAGGTAAAGCCCGTCGAACGAGCGACCGGAGAGCGCGGACCAGTCGAAGCCCGTCTGGATCGGCAACGTCGCGTAATTCGGGTGGATGGGGGAAATTTGCCGGCAAGCCTCGTACAGGCCCGCCCGAAGGTCGAGGGTCATGCGTCACCTTCCTGTTTTCTATGCTCTAAACATCACCTCCTCTGCCATGACGACGGTCCTTGAACCTTCCCTTCCTTCCGATAACGGTGCCGCGATGGTCCCCCGGCTCCCTCACCGACGTGTGCCCGAACCCATAACAGCCGTGCGCGAGCCGCTCCAGCCGCAACGACGGCGCATACAACGAAAGCATGTCCCATGTCCGAGATCCACTAACCATAGAAGTTATTGTACGCTCCCATGCTTCCAAAGTCTACTTAGTCTATGGAAAAATCTACTATATTTCGCCGAGGTACGCTTCGCGGACCTTCGGGTCTTCGCGCAGCTTATCGGCGGGGGCGGAGCTTACGATGGAGCCGGTCTCCATGACGTAGCCGCGGGTGGCTATCTCCAGAGCCACGTTGGCGTTCTGTTCGACGAGCAGGATGGTGGTGCCTTGAGCGTTGATCTCCTTGATGATGTCGAAGATGCGCTCCACGAGCACGGGGGCCAGTCCCATCGAGGGCTCGTCCAGAAGCAAGAGTTTCGGGCGGCTCATCAGGGCGCGGCCGATGGCGAGCATCTGTTGTTCGCCGCCGCTCATCGTTCCGGCCTCCTGTTTCGTGCGCTCTTTGAGACGCGGGAACAGTTCGTAGACGCGGTCCATGTCGTCCCTGATACCGGAGCGGTCGTTGCGGTGGTAGGCGCCCATCTCCAGGTTTTCCAGGACGGTCATGCGGCTGAAGATCTTGCGTCCCTCCGGGCTCTGGGCGATGCCGCGTCCGATCATGTCGTGCGCCGGAAGCCCCTGTATCTCCTCGCCATCGAAGATGACCTTCCCTTCGCGGGGCTGCAAGACGCCGTGGATGGAACGGAGCGTCGTGGTCTTGCCTGCTCCGTTCGAACCGATGAGCGTGACCACCTCGCCCTCCTCGACAGAGAGCGAGATCCCGCGCAAAGCCTGGATGTTGCCGTAGTAGCTGTGGATGTTCTCGACTTCGAGGAGAGCCATGCGCTTCGCCTATCCCGTCTTCGCCGTGCCGAGGTACGCTTCGATCACCTTCGGGTCCTCGCGCACTTCGCGGGGGGTCCCCTCGGAGATCTTCTCCCCGTGGTCCAGCACCGTCACCCTATCGGAGATGCTCATTATGACGCGCATCTCGTGCTCGATGAGCAGCACGGCTATCCTCCGCTCCCCGCGCAGGCGCCCGATCAGGTCCGTCAAGCGCGCCGTCTCCTGCGGGTTCATGCCAGCCGTCGGCTCGTCGAGAAGGAGCAACCCCGGCTCCGAAGCGAGCGCCCGCGCTATCTCCAATCTGCGCTGATCGCCATACGAGAGGTTCTTGGCGAACGTCTCCCGGCCCCGGATGCCGACGAAATCGAGAAGATCGCTTGCCTTCTCGCGGGCCTCGCGCTCCTCGCGCCGCGTCCCAGGCGTCCCGAGAACCGCCCCGAGGATGCTCCCCTTCAGGCGGGTGTGCATCCCGGAGAGCACGTTGTCCTGCGCGCTCATCGTCCCGAAGAGCCGGATGTTCTGGAACGTGCGCCCTATTCCCATCTGCGCCCGCCGGTGCGCCTTGTACTTCGTCACGTCTCTTCCCCGGAACGTAAAGCTCCCGGCGGAAGGTTCGTACAGGCCACTGAGCATGTTGAAAAACGTCGTCTTCCCCGCGCCGTTCGGCCCGATCAGGCTGACGATTGACCGCTCGGGAATATCGAAATCCACGGAATTCACGGCGACCAGACCACCGAAGACCTTCGTGATCCCCCGCGCCACCAGGATGCTCGCCGCGCCTCCGTCCCCCTCAGCCACGAGCGCCCCCCGCCATCGCGTCGCCGGAGCCGGGATCTGCGTCGTGCAGTTCTTCTGCCCGTTGGCGGTTGGGGATGATCCCCTCCGGTCTCAAGAGCATCATTGCAACCAGGATGACGCCGAAGATGAAGAAGTTGTACCGGGGGAGGTCCACGTTGCTCAGGGCCGCGTTTCCGAGGGCGCCGCCGATGGAGTGAACCCACTCGTTCATCTGCGGCAGGAGGTAGAAGTTGAGCCCTTGCAGGAGGACGGCGCCCAGGATCACGCCGTAGATGCTGCCCATGCCGCCGAGGATGACCATGCACAGGATCAGGATCGAGATGTTGAACGCGAACGCGTCGGGGAAGATGTTCTTTATGAACGCCCCGTAGAATGCCCCGG
>JBPCLT010000024.1:0-2713 GCA_051003015.1 Rubrobacteraceae bacterium
GAGCCGGGACGTAAGCCTTGCGGGAGACAGAGCGCCGGGCGGCGGCGGCCTACGCGGAGAGGTTCGGCGAGGAGCCCGAAATAATCACCAGCGCGCCGGGACGGGTGAACCTGATCGGGGAGCACACCGACTACAATGGCGGGTTCGTCCTGCCGTGCGCCGTGGATCGCCGCGTCGCCGTTGCCATGAGCCGCGCTGACGATGGTGGCACGCTCGCCTCCGTCGACTTCGGTCAGGCGAAGCCCCTGCGCGACGGCTCCGACTGGGAGAAGAGCGGCTCGTGGGCGGACTATCCGCGCGGTGTGGCCTGGGCGATGGGCATCGAACAGCCGTTCCGGGCGGTGTTTTCTGGGGACGTTCCGCGCGGCGCGGGCCTCTCGTCTTCGGCGGCCATCGAGGCGGCCACCGCTCTCGCGCTGGACGCGCTGCTCGGACTGGAGAGGGGCCGCAAGGAACTCGCCGTTGCCTGTCGCGAAGCCGAGAATGGCTTCGTCGGGGTGCAGAGCGGGATCATGGACCAGTACGCCTCTCTTCTGTGCGAGGAAGGCTCGGCGCTGTTCATAGATTGCCGCTCCCTCGATGCCAAGACGGTCCCGTTCGACTTCGAGGCCGCCGGCTTCACCCTGCTCGTCTGCGACACCAACGTGCATCACGCCCACACCGACTCGGGCTACAACGACCGCAAGCAAACGTGCGAGGATGCCGCGAGGACGCTCGGGGTCGAGGAACTCCGCGATGCCACGGAAGACGACCTGGAGAAACTCGACGGCGAGGAACTCAAAAGGGCGCGTCACATCGTCACGGAGAACGCCCGCGTGCTGGAGGCCGCCGACGCTTTGCGCGGCGGGGACTATGCCGAACTCGGGCGCCTCATGTACGCTTCGCACGTTTCCATGCGTGACGACTTCGAGATCTCGGTCCCGGAAATAGACACGTTCGTGGAGCTCGCGCGGGAAGCCGGCGCGGTCGGTGCGCGCCTGACCGGTGGCGGCTTCGGCGGCTGCGCCATCGCCCTGATACCCTCGGGCGAGGTGGAGGCCATCTGGGAGAGCGCCCGGCGGACGTTCGTGGAGCGCGGCTTCCGGGAGCCTGAGTTCTACGAGTTTCTGCCGGCGGCCGGGGCGGAGATAGTGGCAGGTAATCATCGAAGGGAACGCGCATGACAATGCCATCGAATGGGGGGCCGCTTTTCGGGGCACACGCTTTCATCTGGGCTGGAGAGTGGACGCCCGAAGCGGCGGAGAAAGTCATCCGGGGCGCGGCGGAGGCGGGGCTGGACTTCGTGGAGATACCCTTGCTTCATCCGGAGAGCATGGACGTGTCCGGTACCCGTGCCCTGCTGGAAGAACACGGCCTCGGCTGCACCTGCTCGCTCGGGCTCCCGAAGAATGCCCATCTCCCCTCCGCGCCGGAGGAGGCCGAAGATTTCCTCAGACAGGCCGTGGACGTGACGGCGGAGCTGGGTTCCCCGGTGCTGTGTGGTGTGATATACGGTCACCTCGGGACGCTCACCGGGAAGCCGCCCGAGGAGCAGGAGCTTGACGCCGTTGCGCGGGTGCTTAAGAGCGTGGCGCGGCACGCGGCCGGTCGAGGCGTCTCGTTGGGCATCGAGGCCGTCAACCGTTATGAGACGTATTTGATCAACCTCGCCGAGCAGGCATCCTCCATGACGGATCGTATCGGCGAGCCCAACGTCTTCGTCCACCTCGACACCTATCACATGAACATCGAGGAGAAGGGTTTCAGCGGCCCGATCTCGGCGACGGGCGAGAGGATGCAATACATCCATCTCTCCGAGTCAGACCGCGGCACCCCAGGCACCGGAAATGTCCATTGGGACGACGTGTTCCGGGGACTTTCGGCCATCGGATACGAAGGCTACCTGGTCATGGAGTCCTTCGCGGCCATCAACGAGGACATCGCCGGGGCGACGGCGCTATGGCGCGACGTGGTGGGCGACCCTGATGCCCTGATCCGGGACGGTTTGTCTTTCCTCCGCGCCAAAGCCGGAGAACACGGCATCACCCGCAACCTTTGATACGGAATCCGGTCGATAACTTCGCCTCTTATTCTGGTCGGGAGTCGGTGAAAACGGATGCAACTCCCGAAGCGAGCTTTAAGCGAAGCGACTCCCGAAACCACGGACGTAGCGAACCCTTCAGAGCGCCCCGGCAGCCTCGTCGTTCTGATGAGCTGCAGCAGGTCCTGTTCCCCTACACGGAGGCTACCTAGCGACCATCCGGGACGTTGAGGTTGACCGATTCTTCCGCTTAAGACACGTACTCGATCCTGCTACAGGTTCTTGAAGTACCTGGCTATGGGCAGGAGGACGTAGTCAGCCTTCTCGTACGTGCGGCGCGCCGCAGCGTGTCCGGGGTCTCCTCCCGTCTCAACCATTGCTACCTTCATCCCGGCGTCCTTGAGCCTGTCGAGCGCGAACTCGGTCAGGGTGGTCCCGATGCCGCCGCCCTGATGGTCGGGGTCGACGGCCAGCATGGAGATCTCACCCATGCTGCGCTCGGGATCATAAATCTCGATCGCCACGAAGCCGATGGCGCTCGCGCCTAGCTCGGCGACCCACACTCGCCCCGACTTGTTTAATACGCCCAGAAACCCGTGGTCTGCAGCCGCTGGGTTTCGAGGGTGCCGGTGAGTCGCTCGCGCTGCCCCCTGCCGCTCTCGGGCTGGCTCCAAAAAGGCCCGCGACCCACCG